>CALFPA010000089.1 GCA_937919825.1 uncultured Spartobacteria bacterium
TCCGACAATGGGGCCGACGCCACAATTCTTGTTCGCGGCGATGGTCATGAGCGGAGCGCCTCTCCGGGCTCTGGCGAGAGTTACTTGTGTCTAGGCCCCGGCTGGGCCAGTGCCTCCAACACGCCATTCCGGATGCACAAGATCTGGACCCACGAGGGTGGAATATCGACTCCGCTCATCGCTCATTGGCCAGCCGGAGTCAGAGCACACAACGAACTCCGAACCGATGTCGCCCATGTGGTTGATATCCTTCCAACGATTCTGGACTTGGCGGGAATCTCCAACCCTCGCGATCCCTCATCCCCCAAGCGCCCCGGCATGAGCCTCGTGCCGGCATTTGCGAAAAATGGAGCGCTCGGTCCCCGTGAACTCTTCTTCAAACACGAAGGCAACCGCGCCCTGCGACTGGGGGACGAAAAACTTGTCTCTTCGAAAGAGAACAAGGACGCATGGGAGCTTTTTGACCTCTCCACCGACCGTAGCGAGTTGCACGATCTGGCCGAAAAAAATCCGGCCCGTGTAAAGTCGCTGGCGAGCCGTTGGAAAGAACTCGATGCCCAATTCGCCGCAGATGCAAAAAAAGCCTGCCCTCCCCCTGACTCAACCAAATGAATAAAAGCAACCACCCCATGCGACGAATCGCAACCCCTCTGGTTGCCCTCGCCTTCCTTCTTCAAGGACCTCTGCTGGCAGCCCATCCCCAATCTCCGCCCAATGTCGTGGTTATCATCAGCGATGATCAGGGATTTCATGACTTCGGCTTCATGGGCCATCCTGCCATCAAGACCCCCCATCTCGACAAACTCGCCAGCGAAAGCCTCCTCTTCCGCCGTGGCTATGTCACCACGGCGCTCTGCTCGCCGTCCCTCGCCTCCTGCTGACCGGCGCCTACCCTCACCAGCACGGTTGGACCGGGAACGATCCGGCCAAGGAAATTGGTGGATGGGGCAAACGCCAGCCTTGGATCGACAAATTTGCCAGCTTCCCGCAACTCCCCGCTATCCTTGCCAAAAATGGCTACCTCAGCCTCCATACGGGTAAATATTGGCAGGGTGATCCCCAGAAAGTCTCTGGGTTCACCGACGCCATGGGTAAGACATTACGACATGGGTCCCCTGAGTCCCTCGGTGTCGGACGTGATGGCATGCAGCCCATCTATGACTTCATCAAGAAATCGGAGGATCAGAAAAAACCCTTCATGGTCTGGTATGCCCCCTTCCTGCCGCACACCCCACACACTCCGCCGGATCGTCTTTTTGAAAAATACAAGGACAAGGCGCCAAGCCCTGAGATTGCCAAATACTTCGCCATGGTTGAATGGCTGGACGAATCCGTGGGCGATTTGATGTCCTACCTCGACAAGGAGGGGCTCGCGGAGAACACGATCGTCCTGTTCATCGTCGACAATGGCTGGGACCAATGCGCGCGGGGGTTTCGCGGGCACAAACTCACACCTTGGGAACAAGGTGTGCGGACACCAATCATGGTGCGCTGGCCTGGAAAGGTGGCCCCTCGAGAGGAAAATGGAAGACTCGCCAGCAATCTCGACATCCCCGTCACCATTCTCACTGCCGCTGGGATTTCAGTTCCCGACTCCATGGAGGGCATCAACCTCATGGATGAACAAGCGGTGGATGCACGCAAGGCAATTTTCCTCGAGGATTTCGACCACGACATGATCGCCCCGGACAAACCCGAAGCCACCATTGAGGCGCGCTCGGTGATCGATGACTTCTGGAAACTCATCGTCACCTACAGTGATGCCGAAGGCGGCGGAAAAAAGATCGATAAAATCTATCTCTTCGACCTTGCCAACGATCCCAAAGAGGCCGATGACCTCGCAGCCAAGCACCCCGATGTCGTCGAACGCTTGCTCAAAAAATTGGACGCCTGGTGGGATCCCAAGGATGACGGCGAGGCCAGCAAAGAGTGACTTGGGATACGCTCACTTCACGCAGCAACACCTTCGGGCCACAACCCTGAGAAAGATTTTCTCGAAAATATTAAAATCCTTCGAAACTTTGGCTGATTTCTGATGTTGAAGTAGTGCCTCCCCTAAATGGTTAGGCAAACAAACCATAAATAAAACCATACAAACCATAAATAAAACCATATGTTTAACATCAGCAAACCCCTCATGACAACAGCGTTGATCGCTGCGATTTCACTCGCCGGCGCAACCATCTCCAATGCCGCAGAAGGCGCAAAAAAACCAAAAGACCCGAAAGTGGCCTTCGAAAAGCTTGATACCGACAAAAACGGCTCAATCAGCAAAGAGGAATTCTCAGCGAAAGCAAAAGACGCCGCCAAAGCGGACAAGGCCTTCGACAAAAAAGATACCAACAAGGATGGATCCTTGAGCCTGGAGGAATTCTCAGTGGCTCCTGCCAAAAAAGACAACAAGGATAAGAAGCCTAAGAAGGACGGGAAACCTGCCAAGCCAAAGAAGGATAAAGCAGCTCCTGCTGCTGAATAGTTCCTCACTAACATAAGCAACTTCGCACTGAGCGGCGCCAAACATGGCGCCGCTCTTTTTTTGTCGATCAGGGGTTGCCATCGGTGAAAAAACCGCTAAACTGCTGGGTTTTTAACTGGTTTGCGCCACGCTTTCGATTAGCTAATATTTGATGAGAAGAAGTTTATATTTGTTTTCTGCCTGCTGTTTTTTGGTGGTAACTCTTCCTGCCCACGCAAAGAAATCCCCCACTTTCCACCTGCCTGAAAAAGCATTCTCCTCAACTGAAGCGCCCATACAGACTCCCAAGGGGCTCTTCGGCTCATTGTTCAACTCTCAAAAATTTTCTCGTGGTGGAGTGAAGATCGACGAGCGGATGAGTGCCGCCATTCGTATTGCGGAAAAGTCCGCTCGCTCCCGCTCCATCAAGCGTTGCTGGCGCTACGTGAAACGGGCCTTGCAGTTGTCCAACGTGATTGATTGCTACCCACAAACGAGGCTCGCCAAGCAAGCCGCTGTGGAACTCCCCGAGCGGTATGGGTTCCAGCAAATCCCGGTGCAGGATCCTTTCGATGCTCCTGTTGGATCGGTATTGGTCTACGGCGGCAGCGGAGCGGGGCATGTCGAGATCCGAACCGAAAAAGGATTCGTTAGTGATTTTTCATCACGTGAGCCATCACCCCGTCCCTTGATCGGTGTGTTTGTAAAGCCTCCCTCGCAAAACACCCTCTAGATTCCCTTGTAGATCGGCGTTGACAAACCGCCCCCAACAAGGAAGGTATTTGCCCGCGCACCGCTTGGTGTGTGTTTAAATGTTGCCGCCCTCGGCTTGCTCGGCCTCCAAAATATCCACCAGATGAATGCCGTGAAGACCGTGTTAGGGGCTCTCATCAATTTGGTGGCTGCAGAGCTCCAGGTTGTGGTCCTGGCTGTTGCGGGTTCGAGTCCCGTCGATCACCCCACTCCCTCTTCTCAAACAGGCGACTGAAGGCCACACATTTGGTGTAATTTAGGCCCTATGACTCCCCTGAGACCTGATCGAAGAACCACCAGCGCTCCGGCGGTGACCACTTTTGGCTTTTCTCGATCCAGTCCGAATCCTCCAAATCGCGCCTCGCCATTGCACCAAGGCCCGATCCGCACAACCGCCATCAACCCCACATCCCGGCAGGTCTCGAGAAAGCAGCGGAGGTTTTTTCGCCCCTCCCAATCCCACTCCCCTTCGATTTCCTCATGATGATTCCAGAAGACATAGGT
The DNA here is from genome assembly GCA_937919825.1 of uncultured Spartobacteria bacterium. Lineage (GTDB taxonomy): Bacteria > Verrucomicrobiota > Verrucomicrobiia > Chthoniobacterales > Terrimicrobiaceae > UBA967. Next base: position 3,713 of record CALFPA010000089.1, read on the forward strand.
GGAAACGACCCGGATTCCCCCATCGCACATTTTGACCAAAGACTCGCGCCATTCCTCATGAGGGTATCTGGAAAAATGAAACTCCCCGATCACTGGAAACCTAGGTCTCCCATCGAGAGTGAGGTGCCGACTATTAACTGAGATTTCACGCCCCGCGGGATCTTTATTGGCACCGAGCTTAAAGTATCCCGAAGCAATCGGCCCCGGCTTTCCAACAACCAAAACCCTTGGCTCAACCTGCACCGCCGGAGTAAATGCCATCGTCAGGCCCAATCCCGTGGCAGAAACGGTTTTTAGTGCGCTCGTGAACATAGCCATGTCCTCCGGTGATTTTTTGGTTGAGATTTTGAGCTGTTCTAATTCATCAAGAAAATGTGTTCGGGTTGGGGTGAAAGACTTGGAGCGGTCACCTCTCCAGCGCCAGAGCCATTGAGGAGGAAACTGCTATTTATTTAGACTCGGCAAAAAGTCCCCCGTTCAAAAAAAACCAATAGTCCTGCAGGAACCATTGCAGCCGCCAGTCGACCACCAAATTCTCGCACTTTTTCTTTCACCACTCATCGGATATGGCATTTTATACCCTCTCATGATCAACACCTCCACGGATTCGCCGATCCTCCACGAGCCAGTTGGAACGACTTTCAAGGTCGCTGCTTTGTTGTTGGCCGCTTTTCTCGTCCTGCAATTAGCTGCGGTGACTTGGTATTTCCTGCCTCGACTCCAGCAGGCCATCGTCACCCAAGTCGTGGCCGAAAAACCGCCCGAAGCCAAAGTGGAACCTGCTGTGGCGGCCGCGACACCAATCCCCCAACCCACCGCCACCCCCACTCCGCAGCAACCAGACGACGCAACCTACGAGAAAATCACGGCGCTCGTGGCGGAGTCGGACAAGGCTTTTCGAATCGGGGAATATGACATCGGGTTGGAGAAAATCCGTCAGGCCGATCGCCTCTTGCCGAACGATGCGGGCATCCTCCTTCGCATCGCCCGGTTGCATGAAAAGCGCAATGAAACCGAGGATGCCGCGTCTATTTATAATACGGTGCTCGCCCTGCCGGATTTGGGCCAGGAATTGCGCACCCAGACTCGCCGCAAGCTAGGGATGCTGGAAAATGCCAAAGCCCAGCCTCCGGCCGCGCTGACCATGGTCGCCGCCGAGAAAGGCGCTGACGCCCGTGACGAGTTCGGGCTCCAACCCGGAGCCATCCTCGGCATCGTGGATACCAAGCTGATCGATGGTCCCGAAGGTAAGAAAAACCTCCGCATTTCGATCAAATCCCGCCCGGGCCAAACGATCGATTCCCAGCAAATGCGAGTTCATGTTTACTTCTACGACAAGGATTCGGCCGGAACTATCGAACTCACCGAGTCGGACATTGACACCGAGTGGATCAGCCCGCCGGTGAATTGGGGTGAGAACGAGCCTGAAATCCTCGACACCACCTACACCCCGCCCTCCGACCCGAGCTTCTCATTCATCGGATATGTGGTGGGCATCTACTACACCGGGGAACTCCAAGACACCCGGGCGAACCCCGGTTCCCTGGCCACCGAGCACCCCTTGCCCCTTTATCTCACCAACGAGAATCCGTGAAAATTTTTGCGGCACTCAATGAGAACTCCTCCGCCGAGTCGGTGGCTTCATTGTTTGTCGAGCTGAGTTGGCCTCGCCCCTCGCTGGCATTCCATTCCGACGCGGCCATTCGGGAGATCGATGCCGCGGGAGGTTGCGAGCTTTTGGTCTTGGATGTCTTCCTCTCGCCGCTCGGGGGATTCACTCTCCGCGATATCCTCCGCGACCGCTACCCCGAGATGAAGACGCTTTTCGTTTCGTCTCGCGACATCTCCGCCTATGGGGGGCTTTTGCAAGGCGCGCCATTTCTCCCCCTCCCACTGGAGGCAAACGCCCTTCACGGCTGCCTGGAATCCATGTTCCCCGCCCCGGCAGCGGTCCCTTTAACCGGCACGGATTTCGGCCATTTCCATGTCCGCGAAAAACTCGACGAGCGCGAGGGAGTCGAAATCTTCCGAGCCCGAAAAACCCATAGTGGCCATCAGGTGATGCTCCATGTGTTGATAGAGGAAAAACCACCATGCCCGAAGAAGGGGGCGGCATTTTTGGATGAGGCCCAAGCCAAGATGCGACGCACACACCCCCGCATTCTGGAAGTCTTGGAAACCGGAACGGCCGAGGGACGCGAGTTTTTCACCACGCCGTTTTTGGGGGGCACCACGCTGGAAACCTTGCTGGCCAGCGGCGGCAAGATCGATTCCTCCACCGCGCTGCAAGTGATCGGATTGGTCGCCGAGGTTTTCGGCGATTGCGAAAGAAAAAAAATTCCGTTCGGCCCGCTGATCTCCTCGGCAATTCTTTTACCAAAAAACGCACTCCCCCGCCTCGCCAACCTCGCGCTTACTGGAGAGGGCCCTTCTCAAAATCCCAGCCTATCGATGCAAACCCTCGGCCGTTTGATCCTCGAGGCCTTGGACTGCACGCCCGCTTCCGAGGAGGCGAGAAGTGTCGCCCTGAGGTTGATGGATTCCGGAATGAATCCCTTGTCTTGGGAGGAGGTCGAGAAGCTTTCGCGCCCCGCCCCGGCGAAGCCTGCCCCGCCTTGCCCCACTCCCCCCGCAGCCCCTCCATCACCGAAAAAATACAACCCCACCCCGATCATCGCCGTTGCGTTGCTCGTTGTGAGCGCGTCGGCCAGCCTCTGGTTTTTCATGAGGCCCTCGGCGATTGAGGTCCAAGTCCCCGATCTCGGCTCCCTCGTGGAAATTCCGGCCGGGCCATTCGACTTCCAAGGCCAACCTGCCAGCCTTCCGGTGTTCTATATTTCCAAATACGAAGTCACGATTGCCGAATATCAAAAGTTCCTCGAGGACCTCGAACGCCACCCTGAAAAGAGCGCCGAGATCGCCCATCCGTTCCAACCTCCCGGCAAGTCCCATGTGCCAAAAGGCTGGGCGGACCAAACGCAAGTCACCCCTCCGACCCCCGGTTATTTCAAACGCGCCGTCCGCGAGGGACAATATCTCGGCGTACCCCTCACTCCCGACTCTCCGGTTTTCGGAGTCGATTGGTTCGACGCCTACGCTTACGCGAAATGGGCCGGACGCCGCCTTCCCACCGAACGGGAATGGGAAAAAGCCGCCCGCGGCCGTGCCTCCTCGCGTCACCCGTGGGGCGAGACGCATTCCGAGGATTTGGCGAATCTCGGCTTCGATTTCACCCCCAGCCCGGATGCCAAGATCGGCGGGGAGAAAGACGGTTTCAAACGATGGAGCCGCGTGGATTTGCCAGCCACCGACCGCAGCGATTACGGAGTCCACGGCATGGCGGGCAATGTCTCGGAGTGGACTGCGATTTGGGTGAAGGGTGAAGATGGTCAGCGAGTCCCCGTTTCTCGCGGCGGCCATTGGATGACTGCCTTTGGAAATTCCAACGACACCGCCACAGCGACCCGTCGCGCCATGGATTTGACCCCGCTGCAAACCTCGGACACGATGGGCTTCCGAACCGCTGCCGACAAACCCGACTAGCCATGGCCAGGATTCTCAAAACAACCACCACCCTCCTGCTCACCCTTGCCGTCCTTCTGCCCACCGCCCGCGCGCAGTTGCAAGTGGACATGAGCCTCAAGCGCTTCCTTTACCTCGCCTACGAACCGCTCATAGTGAATGTGACGATCCAAAACCTCAGCGGAAACTCCCTCAACCTCCGAGACACCGAGGACATTCCGTGGTTCAGCTTCCAAATCGAAACCCTTGACGGCCGCCCCATCCCGCCTCGCATCGCCAAGCATTCGAATCCCTCCCTACTCCTGAAAGCCGGCGAAAAACTCTCCCGCCCTGTGAACCTCACCCCGCTCTATCCAATCAGCGAATATGGGGGCTACCGCATCCGCGCCACCATCCACAACTCCTCACTCGGCCGATCCTTCTCCTCCGAGCCGATGAATATCGAAATCACCGAGGGACGCTCTCTTTTCGAGAAAACCGTCGGCGTCCCTGCCAGCCAACCCGGCGGCGGCGGCACTCGCCAGATCTCTGTCCTCTCCCACCGACTTCCTAACAGCACCCAACTCTACCTCCGGATTACCGACCCCAAAGCCGGCGTCATCAAATGCACCCACCGCCTCGGCCGCATCGTCTCCTACGGCACCCCCGACATTCTTCTGGACGGCTCGAACGAGATTCACATCCTTCAAAATGTCGCCCCCAAGGCCTTCCTCCACTCCCACATCGGACTCAATGGCGAAATCCACGAGCGAAAAACCTATCAGCAAAACATGAAAGTCCCCGCGCTGAAGTTGAAGCCGGACGGCCGAGTCACCGTGATCGGCGCGCAAGCCATCGACACCTCCACCATCGCCGAGCGGGAACACACCACTCCCACAATTTCCGACCGCCCCGTTCCGCTCCCAGGCGCCGATACCGACCAGACCCCCAAGGACGAAAATCGGCCAAAGAACCTCCTCTCCCGCTAATCCCCTCGACTTTCCGCTTGCCCCATCGCCCCTCAGCGACCACTCTCCAATATCCCGCAACGCCGCTTCCCAAGCCGTTTCGCGGGTCACGCGCCGCTCGGGTGGCGAAATTGGCAGACGCGCCAGACTTAGGATCTGGTGGAGCAATCCATAGGGGTTCGAGTCCCCTCCCGAGCACTCCCAGACTGGAAAATCTCCCGCCAGCCCGATGCTCCCACCCGAAACCTTCGAAAAAATCAGCCTCCGCGACGGTCAAGGATTTTTCCCAAAAAAGCAAAAATTTTTTGCCCCGAAATTTCATCTTTTTCCTTGTGACAAAAACGACCGGTTTCTAGTCTGACGCCGCTGGCGGGAACAAAAACCGACAGCATGTGAATAAGTTGTGAATAATTTGAAAATCATGGATTTGGTTGTGCGATTCCCTCGCCCCTCCCGGACGCAGGCGAAAACCACCTCTCTTTCCATGATCCCAAGCCAGTTTCTCCCCTCCAATGGACTAACCAACTTGTTTGAAGATTTTTACAACGCAAACTCGATCACGGCCCGATTTTTAAACTTGTTTCGGGTCCAACCACTCTCAATTCTAGCCCCGATCCAGCGCCGACAGGCCGGTCGCGGTGGATAAATCCATCATGTCTCACACCCCATCCAATCTTTGGCCTCAGATTTCCAAGCACATCCGCGAGCGCGTGAGCGTTGATGGATTCGAGCGCTGGTTTTCCAATGTGACGATTGCCGCCGTCGATGGCCCAACCCTCCGACTGGGCGTTCCCAATCCGATCCACCAGTTTTTTATCGAGAGCAACTACCTCCCGATAGTTCGGGAATCCGTCCTCCTCGTTGCCCCGACCATCGAAAAAGTCGAGTTCCAGACCAGTGAGGCAGAATCCCAGCCCGTTCCAGTCGCGCCCACCCGCAAAGCCACCAAGGAACCCAAAGACAAATCGATGAAAATCGCCGTCGCCGGGATGAATCCTCGCAACACCTTTGAGAATTTCGTCGTGGGCCGGAACAACGAATTCGCCCACTCAGCCTCGCTCGCCGTCGGCAATTCCCCCGCCGTCACCTACAATCCCCTCTTTATCTACGGCGTCAGCGGCATTGGAAAAACCCACCTCCTCCAAGCGATCGGCCATCATGTGCAGGCCAACAACGCCTCCGCAAAGGTCGTTTACCTCTCGAGCGAGCAATTCACGAACGAGTTCATCGATGCCATCCAGCACGGCACCTTGGTGAAATTCCGCAAAAAATACCGGCAGGCTGATGTCCTTCTTATCGACGACATCCAATTCTTCGCCGGCAAGGAACGCTCGCAGGAGGAATTCTTTCACACCTTCAACGCCCTCCACGACGGTCACAAACAGATCGTTCTCTCCAGCGACCGCCCAGCCAGCGAGATTGAAAAACTCGAGCAACGCCTGGTCTCCCGCTTCGAGTGGGGCATGACCGCCGAGATCCAACCACCGGACACCGAAACGCGCATCGCCATCCTTCGCAGCAAGGCGGCGTCCTTGAATCTCCAGATCGAACCTTGGATTATCGACTTCCTCGCCGACAAGATCCGCAACAATGTCCGCCGCCTCGAGGGCGCCCTCATGCGGGTGGCCTCCTACAAATCCCTAAGCGACCGCGAACTCACCCGCGAAGTCCTTGAAAACCTCCTCCGCGACATTTTCCAAGAGCAAGCTCGTAAGGCCATCACGATCGATCAAATCCAGCGCCGCGTCGCCGAGCATTTCGATGTGCGCCTCGCCGACATGACAAGCAAACGCCGCCCGGCGAACATCGCCTTCCCGCGCCAGATCGCCATGTATCTCTCGCGCCAACATACCAATTCCTCCCTCATGGATATCGGCGATGCGTTCGGCGGAAAGGACCACGGCACCGTGATCCACGCCTGCAAACTCATCAAAAAACGGATGGAGGAGGACGAAAAAACCCGTCAGGTCGTCAGCCTTCTCGATACCCAACTCCAGCGCTGATGGCGCGGAGCCCCGGCCCCATAGCGGAACTTGGAACAAGTTTCGCCCTCGCAGACTTCCATCGCGGTTAGGGCAATCAGGGCGATGGATATTGTTTATTTCGATCTCGAAACCCAGCGCACCGCGAACGATGTCGGCGGTTGGGACCGCAAGCACGAGATGGGCATGTCGCTTGGCGTGACCTACAGCACCCGCGACGGGGTTTATGAGATTTTCGGCGAGGACCAGGCCGAGGCCTTGATTCGCCGCCTCCAGCGGGCGGACCTCGTCGTGGGCTTCAACCACATCCGCTTCGATTACGATGTCCTGATGGCCTACACCGTCCTCGACCTTCGCGAAAACCTCCTTTCGTTCGACCTCCTTCTCGAAATCGAAAAAGCCGTCGGCCACCGTCTCAAACTCGAGGATATCGCCCAAGCCACCCTCGGCGTTGGAAAAACTGCGGACGGTCTCGACGCCATCAAATGGTGGCGCGAGGGCAAACTCCTCGAGATTGCGAAATACTGCTGCTTCGATGTGAAGGTCACACGCCTCGTCCACGAATACGGCGTGAAAAACAAGGAAGTCCTCTACAGGGACCGCGTCGGCCGCATCCAGAGGGTCGCCGTGGATTGGCGCACATGATCCAACCTCTCAAAGTCCCAAAAAACGCCTGGCACCTCTACTGGCTCGACCTCGAAGAGCCTTTGCCAAAAGGCAAGGACTGGTATCTCCCCACGCTGGTCGTCGTCTGCGACCGACAGGGAACCCCCGTCGCCCCCCCCGAGATCATGGAGGAGCTCGACCAAGGCCGCATCGAGAACATGCTCTATCGCATTTTCGAAAAGACCCCGCCGCCCGACCAATTGCTCGTTCCCCACGACGAGGAATGGGACGAGGAATCCTGGAAAGCTCTCTCCTCCGAGTCCAAAATCGAGATTCGCTTCCAACCCGCCGAGCGCAGCGCGCCAGAGGAATTGAAAGCCATGACCCAGGCCTTCGTCATGCACATCGGCCGTTCCGACAAGACCGGCCCGAGCTCGGCTGAGATCGCTCACGGCTTGGTCCGAACCGCGCTTCGCCTCGTCTCGATGCGAAAACGCCTCCAACTTCTGCAAGCCGCCCTCGCCCGCGATCCCGAGTGCTTCCCAGCCCGAATCGAACTCGCCGATGCCGAATTCGGCCAAGGCAACTGGAAATCCTGCGGCGAGGCCTACGATGAAATCATCCGGCGTGGAGAGTATCTCCGCAACGATCTCTCGACTGTGTGGTGGAAAGACGCCGAGACCCGCCCCTATCTTCGCGCGATTTACGGCAAGGCGATGACGGAATGGCACCTCTCCCGCTTCGCCGAGTCAGCCGAGCATTTGGAATATCTGCTGAAATGCAATCCCGCCGACAACCAAGGCGTGCGCTTTCTCATCCCCATGCTCCATCTCCTCGCCGAGAAATCCCAAAAGGCGGCACGGTATTTCAAGAGCTACGAAAAAAACTACCCGAATGATTTTAAGGAACCCTCATTCCTCTTCGGCTGGGCGCTGAGCTGCTCGCTCGACGGCCATGAACGCTCCGCTCGCAACAAATACATCGAGGGCATCCTCCGAAATATCTACATCGCCCCGATGCTTCTGGAGGTGGATGACCCCCCACGCTCCATTTGGCTGCCCACCGACCGCGCCGAGCCAAACTACGCCTCGGATTTTGTGCAAAGCTACGCCCTCCTTTGGGACCGCGAGCCCGGTGCCCTGCGAATCCTTCGCGAGGTCTGGCAGGAAATTCAACCCCGCGTCCGCGACCTCGTGCGTCTGCGTGAGAAAATGCAGGATTTCCAGGACCAGCACTACGATCCCGGCTTCAAGACGAAGTGGCAGGACCTCGTCGCCGAGGAGGAGAAACTCGCCACGCCTTGAGCCGCGCCACGGCACACCTTCTCGCGTTGCAGGAGGAATTGGGCCGCTCCCTCCCCTTCGAGCGCTTCATGCGCGAGGCCCTCTACCACCCCGAGTTCGGCTACTACACCGCCCGAATCCGCGATGTCGGAGCCCGCGGTGACTTCTCCACTTTCGCCACGCTGGGAAATTCCCTCGCCCAATTCCTCGCCCGCTGGATCTTGGAAAACAAAGCCCGTGATGTCATCGAAGTCGGGCCAGGCAACGGCCAACTCGCCGCCCAAATCCTCGGAGAACTCGGCTGGTGGCACCGCAGGTCAGTTCGCTACCACCTCGTCGATGTCGACGGCCCGCTCCGCGCCGCCCAAGATCAACGCCTCCGAGGATTTCGGGTCCAACGCCACCCCGACCTCCCCTCCGCCCTGCGCGCCACCGGAGGTCACGCCTGGATTTTTTCCAACGAACTCCCCGACGCCTTTCCCTGCCGAGTCTTTGAACTCACGCCAGAAGGTTGGCTGGAACTCCACCTGCAGCTCGGCGCCGATGGAATTCGCGAAGTTCTCCTTCCAACAACTTTGCCCGAGTCCACCGCATTCAGCGCAGATTTTCGCCCCGGCCAGCGCGTGGAAATCCACGAAAGCTACCGCCACTGGCTTCGCAGTTGGGCAGGCCGATGGACTTCCGGCGCGATGCTCACGATCGACTACGGCGACCCGATGCCCGCCCTCTACCACCGCCGCACCGGCGGCACCCTGCGTGGCTATGCCCACCACCAACGACTCACCGGCCACGAAATTTACCAAGCCCCCGGCCGCCTCGACCTCACCGCCGATGTGAATTTTTCCGACCTCGAAAAATGGGGGGAGGAATTGGGTTGGAAAACCACCCGACACGCGACGCTCCACGAGTTTTTGCCCGCCACCACCGAACCCCAATTCCTGGAAGTCGCCAAAGCCTTCCGGGTTTTGGATCAATGTCCTTCCGCCGCTTTTGGATTGCCCACCACGGGAAAAATCACAGGATAAACCACGCCCATGCTTCGACCCCTGCTAGCCGCTGTTTTGTTTTCTTCCACCATCGCGATGGCGCAAGTCTCGACGCTCGATGCCGAGACAAAGAAAAACATGGCCATCGAGCGCGTCCTTGCGGACTACGGAACGCAAAAATACGACGAGGCTTTGGAGCGTTTGTTTGAATTGAAGGACGACTACCCCGGAGATCCTCTTATTCTGAATCTGATGGGCTCGGTTTATACCAAGAAGCTCAACTACCAGAAAGCCGAGAAGGCCTTTCGCCAAGCACTCGACATCGAGCCGGGCTTTTTCCCCGCCGCCTACAACCTCGGCGAACTTCTCTTCCTCCAGCAAAAATACGCTCTCGCCCGCCAGTATTACGAAACCATGCGGGCCACCGACCACCGCCATGAACTCCTCCAATTCAAGGTCGCCCTCTGCGACATCATGGCCGGAGAGACCGTTCGCGCCTCGAAGGTGATGAATACCATCAAATACCCCGGCGACTCCCCCTCGTGGTATTACGCCCATGCCGCTCTCGAGCACAAACAAGGCAACACCGCCAAGGCCCGCGAATACGTCCGCGGTGCGAAGTTTGTCTACGGACCGGAAAAAACCGCCCTCTTTGACGAAAGCTTTCAACTCATCGGCATCGAAACCGATTAATTCCCATTTTTTATTTATGGCCGAACACAACCCATCCTTCAAAGCCCCCCCTCGCCCGTTCCGCTCCGCCCTGCCTCGCAACCACGGAGAAAAAAAACTCAACCCGACCGATGCCCTCCTCCACTCCAAGGCTCGAGTTCTCGTCACCGGCGCGGGTGGTTTCATCGGCAGCGCCCTCGTCCATGCCCTCAACCAACGAGGCATCGACCAAATCGTCGTCACCGATTGCCTCGGCGAGGATGAGAAATGGCGAAACCTCCTTCCGCTTTCCTTCGAGGACTATGTCCCTGCCCAGGAATTCCTCGATGGCATCGAGTCCGACCCCGACACTTTTGGACGCTTCGCCGCCGTGTTCCACCTCGGCGCGTGTTCCTCGACCACCGTCACGGACGCCGACTTCGTCCTGCGCAACAATTTCGCCTACACCAAATCCCTCTGCCGCTGGGCGCTCTTCTCCGGTTCGCGTTTCGTCTATGCCTCCTCCGCCGCGACCTACGGGGATGGCTCGGCCGGGATGGACGACAAATCCGCCGACCTCTCGCGTTTTCGTCCGTTGAATCTCTACGGCTACTCGAAGCACCTCTTCGACCTCTACGCGATGCGCGAGGGGATCCTCGATGACATCGTTGGCATCAAATACTTCAATGTTTTCGGCCCGAATGAATATCACAAGGGCGACATGCGAAGCCTCGTTTGCAAGGCGTTCGATGAAATCCAAAACACCGGCCGTATCCGACTTTTCAAAAGCTACAAACCCGAATACCCCGACGGCGGCCAGATGCGCGACTTCGTGTATGTGAAGGACGCCGTTGAAATGACCCTCCACCTCGCCGAAACCGAAACGGCCGGCGGCCTCTACAACATCGGCTCCGGCACGGCCCGCACCTGGATCGACCTCGCCAACGCCCTCTTCGCCGCTCTTGGAAAAAAGCCCGAGATCGAGTTCTTCGACATGCCCGAAAGCATCCGACACCAGTATCAATATTACACCTGCGCCGACATCTCGAAGGTCCGCTCGACCGGTTACGAAAAACCCACCACCACTCTCGAGGACTCAGTCGCCGACTACGCCGTTAACTTCCTCCTGCCCCGAAAACGCCTCGGAGAGTAGCCAAGTTTTCAGCGAGTCGGATAGTCATCCGTGGCTGTCGGAAAGACTCACTGCCTTGTATCCACCACGGGAGCGGAACCACACGATCAGGCCGAGGTAGCAGACGAGCATGAACGCCGGGAAGACGATCACCTTGGCCAGCGAGCCTTGGCGGGCGGTTTTGGCGATGGTGGAAATTTCCTGAGATTCGGCCTCGGGAAGCGCCGAGAGTTTCGCGGGGTCCAAGGCGCGGTAGGTTCCGAAGAAATACGAGTCGGATTTCGAGACGGCTTGGTAGGCTCCGGGCGACTTGGCCTCGATCGATGATTCGATCGAGCGTTCCTGCATTTCGCCGATGAGCGGGCCGCCGAGGATGCCGACGGTCAGCATGCCGATGCCGGCGATGGCGTTGAGAGTGAGTGCTCCGCCTTTGGGGGTTTGTTCGGCAACGACGCCGAGCATGGTCGGCCAGAAGAAGGTTTTTCCGACGCCGTAGAGGGTCGCGGCAAAGAAGATGAAGGCGAGGCCGTGCGCTTTTGAGAGAAGGAAAAGCCCAGCGCAGGCCAGCGTGGCGCAGACGGCGAGGAGGCCGAGCGGGGTGAGTTTGTGGACAATCGGGCCTGCCACGAAGCGGAGGCACATCATAATGCTCGAGGTGTAGATCAGCACCCAGAGCGGGTTGGCACCGATGGCATGAAGGGGTTCTTCCATGATGCCCGTGATGGCGCCGTCGGTTCCCAGTTCGGTGGTAGCGAGCGGCATCATGATCAGGCACAGGAGAAGCAGGATCGGACGGCCCAGCGACCGGCAATAGAGGCCGTAGGCCGCGACCGAGACGATGAGGAGGGTCCAGGTGACCGATTGCGGCCAACCGAAAACCATGCCGAGTTGTTTGAAGACGAGGAAACCCGCGAGGGCCGCACCGAGGACGCCGAATTCGGCGAGCATCTCGCGGTAAGAAGCACCGGCGGCGACTCGTTCGTTCACCGGGAATTTCGCCCTCAGGAGCATGAGCATGTAAACGATGGCCGGTATTGAAATGAGATAGACCAGAATTCTCCAGTCCGACGCGACCTGCGCGCCAAGGAAGATCGAGATGAGGCCACCAACCACAAGCCCCGCAGGCCAACCGGCGTGGAGGATGTTCAGCCATTTCGTTTTCTCACGGTTGAAGAGGGTGGCGACAACGGGGTTGATGAAGGCCTCCACGGTGCCATTGCCCAAGCCGAGGATGATCGAGCCCGCGTAGAGCAAGTTCCAAGCGGACGCGCGCGCGGCGGCGAGAGCCTCACCCTCCAGCGGAGCCCCTGCCGGGTGAAGGACAGCATGGGCTTGGAGCGCGAGCACGGCGTAAAGGCCGTAGCACACAAAGCTAAAAATCATCGCCGCCCGGTAGCCGACTCGGTCGATGACCAGGCTGAAGAGGATGATCGATATGGCGAACGGCCAAATGCCCGCGCCGAAAAGTTCCTGGGCTTTGACCTTGTCCAGGCCCAGGTCTGCAGGCCAGAGCGAGGGGTCGTTGACGAGGAACGCCCTCGTGATAAAGGCGAACGAGGTGGTGACGAGGGCGATGAAGCAACCCCAGAAGAGTTGCTGGTTTTTGTCAGGGTTTGAGCTCATGGCAGGATGATTCGAGGGCTTTGCGGCGGGGTTCAGTTGGTTGTGGGGTTGGGTTCGGCGGAGCCAGGTGTCAGGCCGAGGGCCCAGCGGATGCCTCCGAGGAGGTGGTTTCGAAATTGATGGGCGGTTTCAACCGGGTTGACACGGTCCTTCAGGGCGGGATCGGTGCTCCAGAGGTCCTCGCGGTGGCCGAGGGTGGTGTAAAACACCCGGCCCTCGCCGAGGCCGCGCACCCAGGCCACCGGGAAGAAGCCTTTTTCTTCCGGCTTGTTCGGGTGGTGCTTCATGAACCAAACCGAGCGGACTAGGTCACGCTTTTGGTTTTTGATGAGATACATTTCCTCCTGGGAGAGGGTCCAGATGTCGCCGATGCCGGCATTGGCAGGATGGTCTTTATCGCCTGCGTGAAGCGTTGCGGGAACCTGCGGGCCGTGAGCGTCGAAGGTGCCACAGAGCATTTCAGTGTAGGGCAGGCAATCCTTGAGGGTGTCACTCCCCGCGTGCATGCCGATAAAGGCTCCGCCGGAGCGGACCCAGTCTGCGAATCCCTGCGGGTCCGGAAGCGGAAGTGCGCCGGAGGTATTGCAGAAGATCACGGCATCGATGCGATTGTCGCGCAGGGCTTGGGGTGAGAGGGCTTCAAGGGTTTGGGCCATGGCGGCGTTGAATGCCGCTTGCTTGATGTCGGCCTCGGGCTTGATCTCACGATTCCATGTTTCCATGGCCTTTTTGTGAGCGGCCAGCTCGGCTTTGTATTTTTCAACCTTCGCCGGGGGCGCGTTTTCCTCGAACTTGCGGGGAGGCTTTGGTGCTTGGGGAACTTTGATATCGGGCTGGCGGAGCCAGGTGACGATCTCGAAGTCCGGTGCGGCCGCATCCATGGCGGCAAGAGCCTCTTCGCCGAAGGGTATCGAGGGATGGCGGTAGCCCATCGTCGTCGTGCAAACGAGGACACGCTTGGAGGTGTCGGCAGCTTCCGCGAGGATGGTTGATCCAAGGATCATAGCGAGTGCGAGGTGTTTGATTTTCATTTGGAGAGCGAAGTCCAGCGGGCGTTGTGTTTTGAGCTATCCACCGCCGCTTCGATGAAGGCCATGCCGCGGATGCCGTCCTCAATCTTCGGGTAGTCGAGGGCGGTGGCGTCTGGCGTGGTGCCGTCGATGACGGCACGGAGGTGGTTGGCGAAATTGCGGTAGATATTGGCGAAGGCTTCCAAGTAGCCCTCGGGGTGGCCTGCCGGGATGCGCGTGTGCGCGGCCGCGTTGGCTCCGAGGTAGCCTTGACCGGTGCGGCGAATCTCCGTCGGGCGGTCATTCCACTTCACAAGAAGAGTATTCGGTTCCTGCTGGTGCCACTCGAGTCCGCCGAGTTCGCCATAGACGCGGATGTTGAGGTTGTTCTCCTCGCCCACGGAAATCTGGGACGAGTGGAGGATGCCCTTGGCGCCATGGTCGAAGCGGAGAAGGACATTGCCATCATCATCCAGGGCGCGGCCTTCGACGAAAGTCGTGAGATCTGCCGCGAGTTCCTTGATGTGGAGGCCGGTGATGAACTCTGCGAGATTTTCGGCATGGGTGCCGATGTCGCCGAGGCAACCGGCTGCGCCGGATTTGGTCGGATCGGTGCGCCAGGCGGCTTGCTTCTGGCCCGATTCCTCGAGGCGAGTGGAGAGCCAGCCTTGTGGGTATTCCACGACGACCTTGCGGATTTTTCCGAGTTGGCCGGTATGCACCATGTCACGGGCTTCTTTGACGAGCGGGTAGCCGGTGTAGTTGTGGGTGAGGCCGTAGAGGAGCCCGGTTTTGGAGACGAGCGCGCCGAGTTCCTTGGCCTCCGCGAGATTGAAGGTCGCGGGTTTGTCGGAAAGAACCGGGAAGCCTTGTTCCAACGCGGCTTTGGCGGCGGGGAAGTGGACATGGTTCGGAGTGACGATGGCGACGAAATCCATCCGCTCGCCGAGCGGCCGAGCGGACTCGGCTTTCATCATCTCTTCGAAGTTGCCGTAGCAGCGCTCCGGCGGAAGGAAAAAGTCAGCTCCCGAGTCGCGAGAGCGTTGCGGGTCACTGCTGAACGCGCCGCAGACGAGTTCAATCTGGCCGTCGAGGGCCGCCGCCATGCGGTGGACGCCTCCGATGAAGGCTCCGCGGCCGCCGCCGACCATGCCCATGCGGATTTTGCGTTTGGCGGCGCTCATTTGGATTTGCCTTTCTTTTTGTCGAAGGCAGCATCGAACGCCACGGCGCTTGAAGAGAAGTCGAGTTGGCGCACGAAGGCGGCCGACTCAGTGGCGCCGTGGATGCGATCCATGCGAATGTCCTCCCACTCGACCGAGAGCGGGCCATGATAGCCAACCTCGTTGAGGGCCACGATGACCTCCTCGAAATTGATGTCACCCCGACCCACCGAACGAAAGTCCCACTGGCGGCGGGCGTCGCCGAAGGTGGTGTGGCCGCCGAAGACGCCGACCGATCCATCGCCGTGCCCCCACCAGGCATCTTTGATGTGCGCGTGGAAAATGCGGGGTCCGAATTTGCGAATGAACGCGACATAGTCCACTCCTTGGTAGCCGAGGTGGGAGGGATCGTAGTTGAAGCCGAAGCGGCGGTGGTTTTTTACGGCGGCAAGGGCGCGCTCCGCAGTGGCGATGTCGAAGGCGATCTCGGTGGGATGGACCTCGAGCGCGAAATCGACATTCGATTTGTCAAAGGCCTCAAGGATCGGCAACCAGCGCTTGGCGAAGTCGGCGAAGCCGGCGTCCCAGTATTCCTGCGAGGTCGGTGGAAACGCGTAGATGGAATGCCAGATCGAGGAACCGGTGAATCCGTTGACGGCAACACGGTGCGGGGCTTTCGAGAAGCCCGGCTTGGCATTGAAAAACGCGCGGGCGGCCTTCGCGGTGAGCGCCATCTTTTTGGCGGCACGGCGGCGGACGCCTTCCGGTTCGCCATCGCCCCAGACATCGGGCGGGAGGATGGATTTGTGGCGGGCATCGATCGGGTCACAAACGGCTTGGCCAACCAAGTGGCTCGAGATCGAGAAACAGGTCAGGCCATGGTCGGCGAGGAGTTCCCATTTTTCGCGGATGTAGGATTTCGACGAAGCGGCTTGATCGACATCGAAGTGGTCGCCCCAGCAGGCGAGTTCGACGCCGTCGTAGCCCATTTTTTTAACGAGCGGAGCGAGGTCGGCGAGTGGCAGATCGGCCCATTGGCCGGTGAATAGGGTTAGTGGTCTGGGCATGGTTTTATTTGGTTTTTAAAACTTGGGAGTCGGTGATCGCTTTTTGGACGGATTCGCGGATCGGACCCTCCGGAGAGGCGGCGAGCACCTTTTTGGCAAAGGCCACTTTTTTGGGCGGCTTGGCATTCACATTCGGGAAAAAGAGGCGCGAGGCGGCTTGGAAGAGCTTCTCGCGAGTCGGCATATCCAGATCAGGAATACTGGCAGCCATGAGAAGGAACTCTCCATTTTGAAAGCCATTCCACGATAACAACTGGGCAACATACTCCGAACGCATGGCAGGCTCGTTGCGTATCCAGTCCACATAGGATTGGGCGGAGGCTGGGCCGTGAATTCCCGGAGCAGCCAGCAGAAGGGCCGGGCGGTTTTCAGCAGGAGCACTCTGATAGGCGGGCAGGAAGCTTTGGTTCCAAAGTAGCGATTCGGCGCGCAAGCGCGGGGCAAGCCGGCGGAAGGTTGCGATGAACGGCTTCGGATCCGCTCCCTGAGGGGTTTCAGCGATCCATTGGATCAACTGCTTTGCGGTGGTGACTGAACCAATCGATGCCAAGGCCTCGAGTGCAACCGGACGGCCTTCCGCAGCAGCCGATGGAGCGGCAAGATTCAGAAAAATTGCCTCCACACCTTTGGGATTGCGCGGAACCAAAACCTTGATGGCTTCGCGGGCTTTCGTCGCATCCGAGCCCTTGGCGGCTTCCAATAGGCGCTCGTCGAGCCCAGGAACCGAGAGTCGATTCAGCGCCAAGGAGGCAGCGGGCTGGGTCTGTCGGTTATTTGAAGCAAACTCAGCCAATAGAAAATCGAGGCTTTTCTCGGTGCCACAGGTGGCCATCAACTCAATCGTAGCAGCTTTTTTTTGATCCTGGAGCTGGGAAACAAAAACCAACAGATCGGCCTCCTGCGAGGAGTCGCCTGATTGCGCAAGGGCGGCGTGAACAGCCAAGCGGGCATCCTCGTCGAGCCCGGGCAATGCTGCGGTGACAGCATTCTTTAAACCCGCTTTCCCAGAAAGAATGGCCAAGTGAAGAATCTCACGGGCCCCCGGCGTGGTTGGTGCGGCAAGGATTTGTTGAAGGATTTTCAAGGCGTCCTCGTCGTCGCCCACAGCAACCAATGCATTGAAAATCTCACAGCGGATGGCCCCATTGGCGGCCGTTGGCCAGAGGGATGAGATCGACTCTAAAGCTGTCGGTTTGCCCATCCACTCATCGGACTGCGCCATAATTTTTTCCAAGATTCCCTCAGTTTTTTTTGTTAACGGCTGAGCGGAGCGAACGATTGCGCTTTGCGTTACAGCGAGGTTCGAGGGCGGGCAGGCAGGAAGATAAGCTACCAACGCCTCCAACGCGGCCTTTCCGCCGATCGAACCGAGGGACTGTGCTGCGAGGGACGAAACTGCGGGATCGGCGGATGACAATCGGGTTTGGATTTGTGGAACTGCCGAGGCCTCCTTGCGCGCCTCGAGTGCCTGCATGAGACCAATCGCCCACAGGGATTGGTCGGCTTTTTCCAAGGCCTCGATGAGCGGTTTGGATGCGGCTGGGTCTGGATTATTCTGCAACGCACAACGGGCGAACTCGCGAATCGCGGGATTCGGATCGGCCAGCAATACAGCCAAGCCAGGCACGCAGGCCCCATCGGCGAGAAATGGCAACTGCTCGAGCGCGCTCGCCCGGGTGTCCTCGGGAAGTGCGGTGTTCGATCCCATGCCGAGCAATTCCTTGGAAAGCGTGGCGGCGACTGCGGGATCGGCACCGGGTTTTCCTGCTTCAAATGCGAGGCGGCGCAAGGCGACTTGGGCGGTAAATCGTTTTCCCAAATCTGGAGAGGATAAATCACTCACCAACTCTGGCGGAAGCGAAGCCCCAGCGGACAAGGCGGTGGCGAATAGGAGAAATGCGAGAAGAAGTTTCATGTCAGGGATCAGGGGTAAAAAATTAGACCGGCAGGGCATATCCCGCGCGGCGGGTGTAGGTGGAAAAGCGGACCGCCTCGGGATCGTTTTGGATTTGGCGGGTATCAGGATTCCAGTGGACCGGACGAGCAAGTCGCTCGGTGATCCCCAAAAGGGCACAGATATCCATGGTCCGCGATCCCACTCCTGCCGAACAAATCGGGGGCTTGCGGGAGATGATGGAATCATACCAATTCTGCCGGTGGTCGTTTGAGACATAGGCGCGGGAACCGCTGGATGGGACCACGCGCGAAGCCAACTCAGCAGGTGTGGTTTCGATGGACTCCCTGGAGACCTTGATTTCGCCCTCTTTGCCCACAAAGCGGATCATCGCTCCGTTGGCAGGCCCCCCACTCGTAGAGGTGGTTACCTTCAGACCATTTGCATATTGGTAGGATTGATACGGTGCGCCCTCGAATCCCTTGGGAACAAAAAGCACTGGGCCCGAGTCATCCATCCCCAGCGCCCACTGCACGATATCGCAGTGGTGGGCTCCCCAGTCTCCGTTTTTGCGGGATCCATAATCCCAGAAAACGCGCCATCCGCCGCCGTAGGTCCCACGAACCCTGTTGGTATTGTAGGGCTTCCAAGGTGCGGGACCGAGCCAGCGATCATAGTCGATATCGGCTGAAACGGGCTCCGCCGCCGGGAGATAGTCAGGCGGGAAGTCCCCCTTGAAATCGATGTGAATCTCCGTGATCTCACCGATCCAGCCATTTTGGACAATGTCCACCGCTTGGCGAAACTCGTAACTTGAGCGTTGCTGGCTTCCCACTTGGAGAATCCTGCCGTAGCGCTTCTCGGCAGCCACCACGGCTCCCGACTCCTCCAGCGTCAAACAGAGCGGCTTTTCCAAATACACATCCTTGCCGGTCCGCATGGCCTCAATGGCCAGCGCCGCATGCCAGTGGTCCGGAGTGGCGATGATCACCGCGTCGATATCCCCGCGCGCCATAATCTCGTCCGAGTTCACATACCCGACGGCGGCAGGATTTTTGGAGCGGGTCATGGCCAGCGCTGCCTCGCGTTGGGGGGTCTTCACATCGCACACCGCCACCAACTCGATGCCGGGATGGTTCAGCGCCCAGGCGTGATGTCCACGCATGATTCCTCCGCAACCGATCAGGGCCATGCGAATCCGTTTATTGGCTCCGATGGGATTCGATCGTGCCACATAGGGGAAAAAGAGGGTCCCGGCTGCAGTAGCGAGACCGGCCTTGAGAAATGAACGACGCGAGAGGCAGGATTCTGTGGATGATGGATTTTTCATGAGGTGTGAGGAGTCAGGGATTCTTTGCTAAGGCAGATTCGATGGCTGCGAGGATGGCAACATCACCGCGTTGTCGGGCGATGGAGAGGGCGGTATCGCCGGTTTTCGAAACGGTGGCGGGATTCGTGCCCCGCTCGAGAAGCAGGGAGACGATTTCAAGGGTTCCGCTGGCCGCCGCTTCATGCAATGGCGTGCCACCGCGTTCGCTCAGCACGCCCGGATCCACGCCTCCGTCGAGAAGCGCCCGCACGAGATCGATGTTATCTTTCGTCGCCGCATGGTGGAGCGGGGTCCAACCAATGCCATCATGTTGAGAGGGGTTGGCTTTTTTGGTGAGTAAAAGGGTCACAGCTTCCGGGTTGCGACGATCGACAGCCAGATGAAGCGGAGTTCTCTTTGTGGTGTCCGGTGCGTTTACATCCGCCCCCGCTTCAATCAGCACAGCAGCGATCTCGGCTTTGTTCCGCAAGATGGCCTGCTGGAGCGGGGTCATCTGAGGATTTGAGCCTTTGTTAGCAAATGCAGGAGAGGTTTTTAGAAATTCTCGAACGGCAACGATGTTGCCGCGGGCGATCGCCTCATCGATGGATTTGCAATCGGCCGATTGTGCCGCCTGGAGCGGAATGGAGATCGCCAGGGCAAACGCGAAGATGCCTGTAGTGCTGATTTTCATCGATTGATGCCGACCCTGCCAGCGGGGGATTCAACGGCCTCATCGGGGAGGGGTTGGATCCAGATATTCCGAAATTCGACGGTGTCGTTGTGATTCTGGAGCATGAGCGGTCGGGCATCCGCGTGGTTCTGGTAGGGGCGGCGTTTTTTGTGGGACGAGGGGCCGTCGAAGGGAACATTCTTTTGAACGATGACCCCGTTGACCATAACGGTTACGCAGGCGGGCGAGGTCATTTTTCCTGAACCATCGAAGAGAGGGCGCTTGAACCAGATGTGGTAGGACTGCCACTCCCCGGTTGGGCGGAGCGCGTTGAAATCAGGAGGTTTCACGCCGTATAGGGCGGCCGCCATGCCGTCGGCGTAGGTTTTGTTTTCGTAGGTATCCAGGATTTGGATTTCGTAGGTAGACATGAGGAACACGCCGCTGTTGCCTCTGTCCTGACCCGATTTTTTGGTGCTTTCCGTCGGGGTTCTCCACTCCAAGTGGAGATGGCACGAGCCAAATGAGTCCTTGGAACTGAGCGAGGGATTGACCGGGCACACTTGGAGGATTCCTTGTTCTAGGATCCAAGGCTGCGGAACTACCCAGGCATCGAGGGACGAGCCATCGAAGAGGATTTTTGCGCCGGAGGGCGGCTTCGCCCCTTGTTCGAGTTCCTCCCATGGCTTTGGCGTGGCCGAGGGCGGCCACGGGCGGGACATGTCGTTCACTTCCCAAGCGCCATCCGCTGTTCTCTTGGGATCAGGGTGCTGGTTGAACACCGAATAATCCGAGGCAAAAGCGCTTCCGACCGCCGCAAGAACGATTATGGCAGTCCACGCGGTGGCGCGGAGGGCAAGGATGTGCATGCGCTGGGCCGTTATTTCGCAGGCGATCCGAACACCTCAACCTCGATGTAGTGGTTCATGTCGCTCGAGGTGTTTCCCTGGCTGTAAAGACGAACATAGCGGCCCTTAACGCCCGCCACGGGAACGAGGAGGCCGTATTGGGTTTCGATGTAGGGGGCGTCGGAGCCGGTGCCGAGCGAGGCGGAGTTGTCGAAGTCGTTGTTGAAGACGGTGGTCACGCCGGTGGCGAATGCGGGATCATTCGAGATTTGAATGACGACATCGTGGTAGGCGCGGCGCTGGGAGTGGTAGTGCCAGACCCAAATGGCTTGGATGGCGGCCTCTTGTTCGAGGTCGATCTGCACCCACTGAAGGCCATTGACGAGTTCGAGGAAATAGCCTTCGCCCGCATCTTTTTCACCATCTGTGACATACTCGACTTCGCCGATGATTGGAAAATCATCGCTGCTGGTGACTGGCTTCCCCTTCGAGAGGAGTTCGGTGCCGGCCGGGACTTG
>CALFPA010000090.1 GCA_937919825.1 uncultured Spartobacteria bacterium
AGCCGAAGCCCGCCGAGCCATTATTTAAGGGGTTGTAGAGGGTTTTTGGGGGGGGGTAAAAAGGGGAGCGGGTGAAGGGAATCGAATGATTCTATGAATTGCTTAATATAAGCACTTTGCAAAGGCGCTTGATTTTTCGTGACGCTTTCGTGACAAGTGGTTCATGAGAAAACCCAAAAACAAGCCGGTTGAAGTTGTGAAGCTGAAGAACCAATCCATCCCGGTTTACTACACGCCCGAAACGAAGGGGGGCAAGCTCTACAAGTCTTGGACATATTCTTATACCGAGGCGGGCCGCAGGGTGCGAAGGCGGGCATCTTCGCTTGAGGGCGCTCTGACGGGAGCAAGGGGAGCTGCCGAGCAACTGGCCGAGGGAACAGGGCATTTGAGGACGCTTACTCCCGACGAGATTGCCGACTTCATCGCCGCTGAAAGGATTCTCCGCAAATATCCCAACATGCGGTTGGCTGGGGTTGTCTCCGAATGGGAACAAGCCATGGACAGGTTGGGGGAGCGGGGCCGGCTCATGGATGCGGTTGCATCATTCGTCAAAAGCACCGACAAGGCCAAGATTCCAGAAATCTCCGTTTCGGAGCTTGTCGGGAAATTCATCAAGGCGAAAACCGCCGAGGGGCTTTCTGTTTATTATCTCTCCGACATTGAAAGACGCTTGAAAAGGTTTGCGGATGCGTTTCGGGTGAACGTCTCAACCATTCTCCCGGAGGAGATCAAGCTATGGCTTGCATCGGCGGGAAGCGGCAGAAATGCAAACAACCTCCGCGCATCCATCGCAACGCTTTTCTCCTACGCCCGCGAATGCGGATATTTGTCGAGAGAAACAAAACACGCCGGCGAGCTTGTGAAGCGGGTAAAAGAGAAGCCGGCCAAGATCGGCATCTACACGCCCGAGGAGTTGGCGAAGATTCTCAACTCCGCGCCCGCAAGGTTTCTCCCGGCCTTTGCAATCGCGGCATTTACTGGACTACGAAGCACAGAGATTTTCCGCCTTGATTGGAGCATGGTTAAACTCGAGCGGGGCCACATTGTCATTGAAGCTGAAGACGCGAAGACCGCCAGCCGCCGCATCGTGCCGATTGTGCCGGCATTGGCCGAGTGGCTTTCAAGCTACAAGGGTTGGACGGGCAGGGTAACGCCCGAATATCTCAACCTGGACAACCTCACCCGCAAATTTACGGCAGTAGTGAAAGCTGCAGGAGTTAAGCCAAAGCAGAACGCTTTTCGGCATAGCTTCGCCAGTTACCGACTGGCCGAGGTTAAGAGTGCTGACCAAGTGGCTTTGGAAATGGGGAACAGCCCGAGAAAGCTATTCACCAACTACCGCGAGCTTGTGACCGAGGAGGACGCCGCAGCATGGTTCGCCGTTACGCCTTCTTCGCTCGATGCCGAGAAGGTTGTTTCTTTTGCGGCGTAGGGTTAGAGGTTTTGCCATCCTGTTTCTGAATTTGCTGGATACTTGTGCTGTGCAATGAATCCCACTCTTCATCTGCTGGGTATTCAGCATTCCACAAAGCATCGAGTGAAGCAGTGACGCTTCGACCTGTTTTCAAAAAAGCCTCGGAATTTTTAACTTTAAGCCTGTTATATTCTCCGCTTAAGGAGGCTATAACTTCTCCCAACTGGTAAGTAAAAAGCCCTCCTCGATTGCTTTGCACGGCCCTGCTGTATAGCGACACAATATTTTCTAATTGGCCTGCAATTTCAAGGTAGGACGCTTCGGCATCCTCTGCATCAATCCCATTTTGCAGAATGTCCCTATGTGCAGCATAGGTTTTTGCACTATATTTTTTCCCGTGCTGATCAAGTGCCGGTTTGGCGGGATCGTCAGCCATTAGCCATTTGGCGCTTACTCCAGTTTCATAAGCAATACGAACAGCCGTATCTTTGGTGATCGTTATTTGCGCGCAGGACGCCTTTTTAAGCCAAGAGGTTGATCGACCAATTTTTTTAGCGAAGCGGGCTTCTCCACCAGCTCCGGGGCCAAGGATAGAGCGGAGAATTGAGAGGCAGGTTTTGTGTTTTGGTAGTGCCATAGTGCAATAGGTGAACAACAAATGCACTACCGACTGAACTATCCCCTCGCAAGCAAATTAAATTGCACTATTGCTTGCACTACGAAGCGACCGCCAAGTGAGAGCAATCCCGCTCCGCAATTTGACAGGGCTTCTAATTCGCAATGACAACAGCAAACACACAAACCATGCAGAAACAGGGGACATCTCCTTTGATGTCGTGCCAACAGGGGGCGTCCTATCTTGGACTCTCTAAATCCGCGTTCTGGAACAAATGCCGCACAGGTGAAATCCCGCACATTCGGCTTTCTTCCCGCTGCTATCGAGTCAGGCAGTCTGACCTCGAAGCCTTCCTCAACAGCCGCACTCGCTAAATCCATGAAATCATCTCACCCCGCATCAAAGCTGTTCGGTAAACACGCATCCGAGGTTTTGGCGATGAATCTTAATGAAGCCGCGCAGCGTGTTTCCAGTTCACGATGCTTTCTCGAAAAACAAATTGCCATCGGGCGACTCACGACCATTCGGATTTCCTCAAGGTGCGTTCGTATTCGTCCTGAAGACCTCGCCGAGTTTTTGGAGAAAAATGCTGTATGAATGGGAGTGGCAGGGTTTCGTTTGAAAAACGGAAATT
>CALFPA010000091.1 GCA_937919825.1 uncultured Spartobacteria bacterium
ATCACAGCGATGATGTAAATAAAATCATCCTCGCACGAATAAAGGACAGCATAGGGAAAAACATGAACAAGCACACGCCGAATATCACCATCGAAAAGCCGCCACCTCTCGGGTGCGCTACACGCTCGATTGATCGCAGAATATACTGCATCTATGAAACGAATCTCCAATCCCTTCTGGCAGTTAGCGTAATAATCGGCTGCCGCCTCAAGCTCAAAGAGAGCTTCAGGGTGAAACTCATGTTTCATCGCGGATATTTTTGTCGCAGTCTAATAAGGGCTTCCTCTCCGGAAACTCCGACTACTTTACCGGATCGCAAATCCTGTAATCTTCGATTCGCCTCGTCTGCCCATAGGTTGTGAATGGTGCCATCTTCTGCTGGATCCAGGCTTTCAACGAGCCGATCTGCGAGCAAGGCCCTAGCCTCACTCGGAAGCTCAAGGGCTACATCAGTTAAGTCCTCAACACGCATGGTCATAATAAAAAATTATCGATTAATGGGGGCGATGGCAATGGAAGGTTTAACTGAACATAAAGACGCCTGAACCGATTCCCTCGCCATGGAGAAATTGCGCGTCTTCGTTTCCAACCTTCCCGGCAAACGGGCTACGCCGGGGCGGGAGAGGGGAGGCCGCCGGTGGGGAATTCGGGTTTGATCGATTCGGGTGGTTGGTGGGCGGAATCGGTGGGCGGGGGAGGAAGTGGCGGCGGGGCGGCTTCGACGATCGGTGGGTTTTTGATTTCGCCGTGCTCGAGGATTTCCTTCACATGAGAGGCGTCGAGGGTTTCGTATTCGAGGAGGGCTTTCGCGAGTTTTTCAACGGCGGTGCGGCGCTCTTCGAGCATGCGCTGGGCGCGGGCGTAGGCTTCGTCAATGATGCGTTTGACCTCGGCATCGATCTGCTGGGCGGTGGCTTCGCTGTATTCGCGGGGACGGGAGAGGTCGCGGGCTAGGAAGACATGCTCGCCGCCTTCGGCGAAGCTGATCATGCCGAGCGAGCTCATGCCCCACTCACAAACCATCTTGCGGGCCAGGCTGGTGGCCTGACGGATGTCGCCGGCGGCGCCGTTCGAGATGTCGTTGGTGAACATTTCCTCGGCGATGCGACCGCCCATGGTAACGGCGAGGAGGTCGAGGGCTTCTTTTTGCTGCGTGGAATATTTATCACCCTCGGGGAGATACATCGTGGCGCCGAGGTAGGGGCCGCGCGGGATGATGGTGACCTTGTGCAGCGGGCTGGTGTGCTCGAGGAGGACATTGAGGATCGCGTGGCCGGCCTCGTGCCATGCGGTGGAGGTTTTTTCGCGTTCGCTCATGGCCATCGAGCGGCGTTCCTTGCCCCAGCGGACCTTGTCGCGGGCTTCTTCGAGTTCGCGCATGCCGACGCCTTTAAGATTTTTGCGGGCGGCTAGGAGGGCAGCTTCGTTGAGGACATTCGCGAGTTCCGCACCGGAGTAGCCAGGCGTGCCGCGAGCGAGGACGCCGAGATCGACGCCTTCGGCGACCTTCACTTTTTTCGCGTGGACCTTGAGGATTTCCTCGCGGCCTTTCACATCGGGGAGCGAGACAGTGACCTGGCGGTCGAAGCGTCCTGGGCGCAGGAGCGCGGGGTCGAGGACATCGGGGCGGTTCGTGGCGGCGATGATGATGACGCCTTCCTGGGTATCAAAGCCGTCCATCTCGACGAGGAGTTGGTTGAGAGTCTGCTCGCGCTCGTCGTGACCACCCCCCATGCCGTGCCCGCGGTGGCGGCCGACAGCGTCGATTTCATCGATGAACATGAGGCAGGGTGCGGATTTTTTGCCCTGCTCGAACATATCGCGGACGCGCGAGGCGCCGACCCCGACGAACATTTCCACGAAGTCCGATCCGCTGATCGAGAAGAACGGCACATCGGCCTCGCCGGCGATGGCGCGGGCGAGGAGGGTTTTGCCGGTTCCCGGGGAGCCGACCATGAGGATGCCCTTCGGAATACGGCCGCCGAGTTTTTGGAATTTTTTCGGATCTTTGAGGAATTCGACGAGTTCCTGGACTTCGTCCTTCGCCTCCTCGACGCCGGCGACATCCTTGAAGGTGATGCGGTTTTTATCCTTCGAGAGCATGCGGGCTTTCGACTTGCCGAAGTTGAACGCGCCCTTGCCCGCCATTTTGATCTGCGAGCGGAAGAAGAAATAGAGGATGACCAAAAACAAAACGATCGGCAGGAAGCTGACGATGGCCGAGGCGAGGAGGTCAGTCTTCGGCGTGATGGCCGGGGTGATGCCTGCGTCGCCGAGGACTTTTTCGATTTCAGAGCCGTTGAACTGCGTGAAGATCGGAGTGCGGAATTGCATCGGCACTTCCTCGCCGGTGGCGGGCGACGGGAGTTTGACCTTGCCCTCGAAATACTGCGTGTTGCGGCCCTCTTCGACCACGAGTTGGAGCGGGGCGTCGGCAGAAACCACGATCTTGCCCTGCTTCACGAGATCGATAAAACGCGGGTATTGGATTTGCTGGATCTGGGCGAAATTGTTTCCCCGGAAGAGAAACGCGCCGCCGATGAGAGCGAAGGCGATGGCGAAAAGGACAAGCCCGCGCCAGTTGAGTTGAGGATCCTGACCGCCGCCTTGGCGTTGGCGGTTGTCATTGGGTGGCTTCGGGTTTTCGTCTGACATTCGCGCAACTTTCGCGCAAGATGCCCTCTTGGCAAATGCAAAAAACTCCCACTGATCGAGCCCTCGTCGCCTCCATCCACGATGTGAGTCCATCGACCCGGCTGCAAACGGACCGGATTCTCGAGGATTTGGGTAAGCTGGGCTGCGCCAAAACCTCCCTGCTGGTGATCCCTGATCATCACCGGAGAGGGAGGATTTCGGCGGATGCAGGGTTTTGCGATTGGCTGAAAGCGAGGCTCGCCGAGGGTCATGAGGCGGTGCTTCACGGGTATTTCCACCTGCGCGGGCAGAAGGCGGAGGATGGTTTGGCGAAAAAACTGGTGACGCAAAGCTACACCGCAGGCGAGGGGGAGTTTTTCGATCTTCCGCGCGAGGAGGCGGCGCGGCTTTTGCAGGATGGTTTAAATGAATTCGCAGCGCTGGAAATAGTGCCAAAGGGATTCATCGCGCCCGCTTGGCTCCTCGGGCGCGAGGCGGAGCAGGCCGTGCGCGAGGCGGGTTTTGGCTACACCACGCGGATTGCGACGGTGGTGGATTTTCAAACAGGAACGACGCATCAGTCGCGGAGTTTGGTTTGGAGTGTGCGCGCGCGGTGGCGGCGGGTTTGCAGTCTGGCTTGGAACCGCACTTTGTTCCTCGCGACCAAATCCTCCCCTCTTCTTCGAATCGGCATTCATCCACCGGATTGGGATCATCGTGCGATCTGGAGTCAGATTTTATCGCTGACCCGTGCGGTGCTTGCCGACCGCGAGGCGATGACCTATCAGCAATGGCTACTCCGTCAGAGGAGTCGCCCATGAATCGTTCCATCACCCGCGCCGACCTTCACATCCACTCGCGCCACAGCACGCGCGCGGCGGATTGGGTTTTGCGGCGGCTGGATTTTCCGGCAAGCGCCTCGGATCCGCTGGAGCTTTACGGAATGCTGCGGGGGGCAGGGATGCGGTTCGTCACGCTCACGGACCAAAACACCATCGACGGCTGTCTCGAAATCGCCCACATGCCCGATGTGATCCTTGGCGAGGAAGTCGCCACGGTTTTCCCCGAGGACGACTGCCGCATTCATGTGCTCGTGTGGGGACTCAACGAGGCTCAACACCGCGAGATCGAGAAGGCCCGAGAGAGCATTTACGACCTGCAGGCTTATCTCTTCGCCGAAAACCTCGCGCATTCCGTTGCCCATCCCTTTCACAGCCTGAACGGCAAACTCGGCCCGCTGCATCTGCAAAAGCTCGCGCTGATGTTCCGTCATTTCGAAGGCATCAACGGCCGTTATGGCGAGCTGGCGAGCACTTCGACGCAATCGCTTCTTGGCAACCTCACGCCGCGCCACATCGAGATTTTCAATGCCCGCACCGGCCTAGAGCCGACGCATGCCGAACCCTGGCGCAAGGTTTTCACCGGCGGCTCCGATGACCATGGCGGCACGCATCCGGCGGGGGCTTTTACGGAAACCGCAGCCTGCGCGACGGAGGAGGATTTTTTGGAAAACATCCGCCAAGGCCGTTGCAACGCCGCTGGTCGGGCGGGAACTCCCCTCGCGATGGCACATGGCACCTACAGCACAGCGTTCGAATACGCGAAGGCGCGCCTGCCGCTGAAGCCCGGTGACCCGACCGCCGCGCTGCTCGAGAAGATCACCTCGCGGTTCATGGAGGGCCGCGACCCGACCGAGTTTTCGCTCATCGACAAATTCGGATTTCTCACCCAAGGCATCCTCACGGGAAAAATTTTTGAGATCGCAAAATCCGGCAATCGCTCGATCTGGAAGCAGCTCTCCGACTCGCTGAACCAACCCGAACTCAAAGCCGCGATGGCGCGAGAAACGGCTGGCGTGGAAGAAGCCGAGCGCCGAGCGTTCTTGATGGCGAACCTCATCGCCAATCGGCTCGGCTACCGCTTCGTCACCGATTTCATCCAGCAAATCTCGAAGGGAAAATTCCTAGAGAGCATCCAGACGATCATCCCGCTCGCGCCAATCGCCGCGCTGCTCAGCCCATACATCCACGGCTTCCGTCTGCCGAAGCGCGATTGGCTGCGAGCCAACGCCCAAGAACTCTCCGGCAGCATTCCGGATTTCCTGAAAAACAAGCGGCGCGCGTGGTTTACCGACACGCTCGAAGATGTGAATGGCGTCGCCACCACGATCCGCAAAATGACCGCCGCCGGAGTCGCTGCCGGACGGGATCTCACGATCGTCACTTGCCGCTCCGAGGTCGCCGACCACGGAGTTCCCTTGAAAAACTTCGCGCCCATCGGCGAGTTCGAATTGCCCGAATACGAACTCCAGCGCCTGAGTTTTCCTCCGGTGCTCCAGATTTTCGATTGGCTCGAGCGAGAGAAAATTTCCGAGCTGATCATCAGCACGCCTGGGCCGATCGGGCTGTGCGCGCTCGCCGCCGCGAAGTCGCTCGGCCTGCCCGCCGTCGGCATCTACCACACCGACTTCCCCCAATATGTTCGCATCCTCACGGACGATTCGTTCATGGAGACGCTCACCTGGAATTACATGCACTGGTTCTACAGCCAGCTCGACATCGTCTATGTGAATTCCGAGGACTACCGCAAATGCTGGATCGAGCGGGGCATCCCAAGCGAGCGGCTCCGAATCCTGCCGCGCGGGCTCGACACCAAGTTGTTCCATCCAACCAAGCGCGACCGAGGCTTTTGGACCGCGAGGGGCCTGCGCGAGGGCGAGGTCGGGATGCTTTTTGTCGGCCGGGTTTCTAAGGAGAAAAACCTCGACCTGATCGTATCGGCAACGCGGCGGCTTGCCGAATGGCGCACGCCGGTGCGGCCGATCATCGTCGGCGATGGGCCCTACATGGCCGAGATGAAGCGAGTCCTCGGCGATGCGATTTTCACCGGCTACCTCGGCGGGGAGGATTTGGCGAAGGCCTACGCCTCGGCCGACCTCTTCGCGTTCCCCAGCACGACCGACACTTTCGGTAATGTGATTCTCGAGGCCCAGGCCAGCGGAATTCCCGTGGTCGTCTCCGATGTCGGCGGCCCGCGTGACCTCGTGGCGAACGGCAAGGATGGATTCGTCACCAAGGCCAACGACGCCGCAGACCTCGCCAATGCCATCCGCCAACTCGCCGACAACCCCGCCCTGCGCGCCTCGATGGGTCATGCTGGCAGGCGCCGTGTCGAGGACCGCGACTGGTCTGAGGCATTTGAGAAATTTTGGAACTACTCGCCCGAGTGACACGCCGGCGTTTGCATTTTTCCCAAAAAAACCCCTTGCAGTGCCTTGGCAATTCCTGTCTTTAGTCACCGTTCAAATGATGGATCGCAAAGGTTTTTGCTTCACACAGATTTCTAAATCGTCGGCATGCGGCGCTTGAGTTACTTCTTCACGCGCACATCGCGCGCAGTCATCCATCTTCGGGACGCCTTGATTCCAAGGTGCTCCGTTTTCACCATCCAGCCAAAGGGGACCAGCTATTAATATTCGGGATATTCGCATCAATGAGCGGATTCGCGCCCGCGAAGTGCGCGTAATTCTTGCCTCGACCAATGAACAACTCGGCGTCTTGCGCCTCGACGAAGCCATCCGCCGCGCACGCAGTCTGGGGCTTGATCTCGTGGAGATCGCTCCAAACGCACAGCCACCTGTCTGCCGCATCGTGGACTTCGGCAAATTCCGCTACGACCTTTCGAAGCAGGAGAAAGATAAAAAACATGCCGTCAGCAAGGTGAAGGAAGTCAAATTCCGCGTGAACATCGACGAGCACGA
The DNA here is from genome assembly GCA_937919825.1 of uncultured Spartobacteria bacterium. Lineage (GTDB taxonomy): Bacteria > Verrucomicrobiota > Verrucomicrobiia > Chthoniobacterales > Terrimicrobiaceae > UBA967. Next base: position 6,395 of record CALFPA010000091.1, read on the forward strand.
CTACCTCACCAAAATCCGGCACGCTGAGGATTTCCTCGACAAGGGAAACAAGGTGAAAATCCAACTCCAGTTCCGCGGCCGCGAAATGGCGCACAAGGAACTCGGCATGGATGTCGTCCAGCGCGTTCGCACCGATCTCTCCGGCATGGCGCATGTGGATATGGATCCGAAGCTCGTCGGCCGTGCGATCGGCATGACGCTCAGCCCGCTCCCGGCGAACAAGCGCCACCGCAAATTCTCCAAGCATGGTGAAATCCTCGAACCCGAGCCGGTCGATCACGACCACGGGGACGACGAGGATGCAGGGGATGAGTGACCGCCGACTTCTACTGTTCGACATCGACGGCACGCTGATCGCATCGGGTGGCGCGGGCGAATGGGCCTTGCGCGATGCGATGAAGACCCACTTCGGGGTTGAGGAGGATTTGGGTGGAATTCTTCTGGCGGGTGCCACGGACAAGAAAATCGCCGTCGCCATGTTGGAAAAAAACGGCCTGTCTCCGAGCCTGGAAAACATCACCGCGTTGCTCGACGAATATCTCTCTCACCTGGAAACCCGAATGCCCAAACACAACGGCCGCGTTCTTCCCGGCATGATCGAGTTGCTCGAAGTCCTCGCCAAGCGCGAGGAAGCGGTTCTCGCGCTTCTCACTGGCAATGTCGTGCGCGGTGCGGAAATCAAACTCACGCACTATGGCGTCTGGCACCACTTCGAGTTTGGCGCATTCGCTGACGACCACCACGACCGCAACGAGCTTGGAAAATTTGCCCGTGCGCGCGCGCTAGACCGCCACGGGATCGAATTCCCGCCCGAGAAAATTTATGTGATCGGCGACACGCCGCGCGACATCGAGTGCGGCCGCGCGATCAGCGCCAAGACGGTCGCCATCGCTACCGGACATTACTCGTTCGAGGAACTCGCTGAGCACACGCCGGACTTTTTGTTTCGGGATTTTTCCGAGACCGAGCGCGTCGTCGAGTGTTTACTCGGGTAGCAACTCCGGCATTTGCCCGAGCCGCTTCGGCTTGATCGGTTTTTTGCCCAACAACGCGCGGCGTTTTTGGAGATATTCGGAAAGCACCGCCGTCGTCTCGCGCGCCGTGCGTTTCGTATCAAAGGTCACGCCGCTTCGCACGCCGTCCACCGCGTTGGCGAGCGACATAAACGCCATCGGGCCGCCGACAGGAAATGTCAGAACGCCCGCAACTCCCTGCGAAAAATTCGATCCGCCGGTGGTTTCGAAATTCAGAAATTCGCGAGGCTCGCCTTGCGAAAGTTCATAAACGCGAACGACCGTATCCATCTTCGTTCCACCCGCGCCGAAGCCGACGATGCTACGAAGCGCGCGACTCCCTTGGTTCACCCGCTGGAACTCGCCGGTGACGAGCCAGACATTTCCCCGAGGCAAAGTCTCGCCCTCCGCCACCACCCGCGCGGGAGCCACATGTTTCTGCAACCGTTCGGCCATCTGCCGCGCCAAGCGATCGCTCAATTCTTTTTTGAATTCCTCCAATTCCTTCGACTCGCGGTCCACGCGCAGAACCTCGTTGGTGACCTTGAATGGCCGGATTAAAATCTCGTCCGGCGATTTTTTAGGCCCTTCCTGAGGAGGGATCGCATGCCTCATTTTTTCCACACTTACCGAGGAGCAGGAGGTGAGCGCTAGCACCGCCAGCGCGGCAAAAATTTTCGATTGAGTGATTGGCATCACCTGCAAAGAAACAAGTTTTTGCCCGCCGGAGCAAGCCGGAAGCCGAACTTGCCTCGTCCCGCCCGCCGCGCTTGAATGCCCGCCCATGAATCAAGACAAGACATTCCGCATCGCCGTTCTGGCCGGCGACGGCATCGGCCCCGAAGTGATGGCCGAGGGCCTCAAGGTGCTCGAAACCGCCGCCAAGAAATTTTCCATTCGCCTCGAATTTGACCACAAGCTCGTTGGCGGAGCGGCCATCGACGCGGCTGGCAGCGCGCTTCCCGCCGACACCCTCGCCGCTTGCGAAAAAGCGGACGCCATTCTTTTCGGTTCCGTCGGCGGGCCGAAGTGGGAATCCCTCCCCGCCACCGAGCAACCCGAGCGCGCCGCCCTCCTGCCGCTCCGCAAACATTTCGGGCTTTTTGCCAATCTCCGCCCCGCCATTTGCCTGCCGGAGCTAACCCACGCCTCGCCGCTAAACCCGAAAACCGTCGAGGGAGGATTCAATGTCCTCTGCGTGCGCGAACTCACCGGCGGCCTTTATTTTGGCGAACCCAAATACATCAAGCACGAGAACGGCGAGGATTTCGCGGTCGATACGATGGTTTACTGGGAATCGGAAATCCGCCGCATCGCGAAGGTCGCCTTCGAAGCCGCCCGCAAGCGCCGCGGCGAAGTCACCTCGATCGACAAGGCGAATGTGCTCCAAAATGGCGTCCTATGGCGCCGCGTGGTGAACGAAACCGCCCGCAACTACCCGGATGTGACCCTCAAGCATCTCTATGTGGACAACGCCGCGATGCAGTTGATCAAAAACCCGAAGTCGTTTGATGTCATTCTCGCTGAGAATCTTTTCGGAGACATCCTGAGCGATGAAATGGCTATGATCGCCGGATCGCTCGGCATGTTGCCCAGCGCCAGCCTCGGGGAATCGACCGGCGGAGACACTCGGTTCGGCATGTATGAACCCAGTGGCGGCACCGCGCCGGACATCGCGGGCAAGGGTATTGCCAACCCGATCGCCCAAATCCTCTCCGCCGCAATGCTTTTGCGCTTCTCGCTCGGTCGGGAAGATGCCGCGACAGCGATCGAAAACGCCGTCCACTCCGTGATTTCCAAAGGTCTGCGCACCGGAGACATCCACACTCCGGGAACCACCCTTGTTGGCACCGTGGCCATGGGCGATGCAATCGCCGAGGCGATTTGAGCAAGTTGCAGGAAAGTAAAACAAAACCTTGACGGAATTCGGGCTGAATCCGAATGTTCGCGGCTCAAATTACAAAGAAAAGGCTCATGCTCTTAGGTGCTTTGAAACCCGCCCCATTTGAACAAACCGAGCCGCTACAATTCCTCATCACATTAGATGTTTGACAATCTTCTTGGACTTTTCTCGAGCGACATAGGCATCGATCTCGGCACCGCAAACACACTTGTTTATGTCAAAGACCAGGGAATCGTGCTTCGCGAACCCTCGGTCGTTGCCGTTCAACAGGGCACTAACCGCGTCCTCGCCGTGGGCAACGAAGCCAAGCGCATGCTCGGCCGCACGCCCGGCAACATCGTCGCCATCCGCCCTTTGAAGGACGGCGTGATCGCCGATTTCGAGATCACCGAGGCCATGCTTCGCCACTTCATCAGCAAGGTTCACAACCGCCGCCGCATGGTTCGCCCACGCGTGGTGGTGGCCGTTCCCAGCGGGATTACCGAAGTGGAAAAACGCGCCGTCAAGGACTCGGCCACGCACGCCGGAGCGCGGGAGGTTTACTTGATCGAGGAGCCCATGGCAGCCGCGATCGGTGTCGGCCTCCCCGTGCAGGATGCGGCAGGAAATATGATCGTGGATATCGGCGGAGGCACGACCGAGGTCGCCTTGATTTCCCTTTCCGGAATTGTCTTCAGCCGCAGCGTGCGCGTGGCTGGTGACGAACTCGACGAAGCAATCACGAACTACATGAAGCGGGCCTACAATCTCATGATTGGCGAGCGCACCGCTGAAGAAATCAAAATCAAAATCGGCTCCGCCTACAAACTCGAGAAGGAGGTCGCCCTCGAGGTGAAAGGCCGTGATCTCGTGGCAGGCCTTCCCAAAACCATTTCCATTACCTCGCAGGAAATCCGCGAGGCGCTCATGGAGCCGCTCTCGACAATTGTCGACTCCGTGCGAATCACGCTCGAGCGCTGCCCGCCCGAACTCTCCGCCGACTTGGTCGATCGCGGTCTCGTGCTGGCCGGCGGTGGGGCACTCCTTCGCGGCCTCGACCGCCTGCTCTCGGAGGCCACCGGCCTTCCCGTGCATGTCGCCGAGGATCCTTTGAGCGCCGTGGCGGAAGGCACCGGACGCGCTCTTTCGGAGATTAAATTCCTCCGGGCCGTATCTGCCGAGCGCCCGCACGGGCGTTGATTCCGAGGATCGGAGTGGAAATTCCGCTTCCTGAACCTGGATGAACAAACTTCACATCGCTCTGGTCGTCGCCGTTCTCGCGGTGGTGCTTTATCTTTCGACTTTGTCCACGGCGGCCATGCAATCCCTGCAAGCCGGGTTCATGTCGATTTTCTCGCCGTTTCTTCGCACGAGCTCCGCGGTTCAAGAAAACATTGGCTCGGTCGGGCAACGGCTCAAAACTCTCGACGAACTCGAGGTGGAAAATCGCCAACTCCTTACGGAAAACAACCAGCTCCGCGCCGCCAATAGCCTGCTTCGCGAGCTTCAGGCCGAGAACAGCCGCCTCCGACTCGCCTTGGATTTCCGCGAGCGCGCTTCCTTCAAGCTCCTGCCCGCACAAGTCATCTCGCGCGACGCCTCGACTTGGTGGAATACGATCCGGATCAACCGCGGCTTCGAAGATGGCGTCGAGGCCGATCAACCCGTCCTCACCGACGCCGGACTCGTTGGAAAAATCACCACGGTCTCGAAAAACGAGGCGATCGTGGTGTTGATCACCGATGAAACCTGCCGCATTGGCGCGAAGATCGAGGGCACCCGCGAGCAGGGCATCGTCTCGGGATTTCGCGTTCAGGAAGACGACGCCATGGGACTCCTTCAAATGAACTTTTTGTCCAAGAACGCCGAGATCACCCCGGGCCAGGAAGTCATGACGGTGGGTGTCGCCCACGGCTCCTTCCCGCCCGGAGTCGTGATCGGCAAAGTGAAAGAATTCATCCGCCGTCCTCTCGACGGCCAAGCCATTGTGGAACCCGCCGTGCATCTTGCCTCGACCGAGGATGTGTTCGTGCTGGTTGGGAAAAAATGAAGACGCTGATCGACCTGGCGGCTCTCTTCATCGGGGTCGTGTTGGCTTTTATCATCCAGCACGCGATGCCGCCGATGGATGGCATGCACGGGGCTCATATTTTGTTGGTGCCGCTGGTTTTTTTCTACTCGGCGATGGTCTTGCCCTTCCCGGCGATGCTTGTCGCCGCGGTCTACACCGGGTTTTTGAGCGACCTCATGTATCTGCATGTCGTGGGTGGAAAGGTTGAAATCCCGATCGGCTTCTCTATTCTCTACTTCATGTCCACCGGCTGTGTCGCCAATGGGTTCAAACCCGCCATGAGGGAAGGTAATGTCTTGCCTTTCGTTCTCACGAGCGCCCTCGGCACATCGCTCTATCTTTTCATCCAATTCGCGGTGATCACCTGGCAACGGGGAGACTTCATTTGGGAAAATGCCATCGCTTGGCGCATTTTAGCGCCCGGAGTCATGGCGGCGCTCATCGCGCCATTGTTCTACTGGACCCTTTCTCACATGGATCGTTTGCTTCCCGATGGCTCCCGCAAAGCGAGGACCATCAAGAGATGAAGCGAACCCGCTCCGGATCACGCATCCTTTTTCTTGCTTTGCTGGTGTTGGTCGCGATGGGCGCCATCACATGGCGGCTTTGGGAAGTTCAAGTCCTCAAAGGGTCCGAATACGCCTCACGCGTCAGCAGCGGCTCGCAAGTGACTGTCCGACTCCCCGCCGTCCGCGGCGAAATCCTCGATCGCAACGGGATCAAACTCGTCGAAAACCGCGCCAGCTTCGAAGTGGATTTCTACCTCCCCGACATGGTCCGCGCCTATAAGGAAGCCAAGGGGGCCGTTCCGATGGTCAGCTACCGTGGCAAGGTCCACAACATGCCCCGCGATCTCAAAGAGGCCGATGTCGTCAAAATTGTTTCCGAAACCGTCATCCCCAGACTCGAGGAAATTGGCGTCGCCAAGGATTACAGCGCCAATGCTCTTCAGATCCACTACCGCACCAATCGGGAAGTTCCCTACAATTACCGCCAAGACCTGAACTTCGATGAGATGGCTCTCTTTTCGGAAAAAAACCTCGGCCTCGCCGGAGTGAGTGTCAGCGTCAAGCCCGTGCGTTGGTATGTTTACGGCTCCGTGGCCGCCCACATCCTCGGATATGTCGGGTCCCCGCGCGACCTCGATAAACTCCCCGACCTGCGCTCTTTCAACTTTTACGAGCCCGATGTCGAAGGAAAGGCCCAGATCGAGCTTTCGATGAACGAACACCTCAAGGGCAAGCCCGGCGCCCGAATCCTTCGTCGCAACGCCAAAGGCGTGATCGAAGGCGAAAGCAGCCGACGCGAACCAGTCCAAGGAAATAATGTTCACCTGACTCTTGATGCAAAAATCCAAGCGATCGCCGAAGAAGCCCTGCGCGTCGTCGGTCGCGGAGCCGCCGTGGTGCTCGATCCGCGCAATGGCGACATCCTCGCGATGGCCTCCGTGCCGTCCTACGATCCGAATGTTTTCATCCCTTCGATCTCCGCAACGGATTGGAAAAATATTAACAAGGAAGAAACCAATCCCATGGTCAACCGCGCCATCAGTGCCTACGCGCCAGGCTCCACCTATAAAATTCCCATCGCCCTCGCCGGCATGCGTGCGGGCCTCGAGGACAAATCCTTCTCCTGCTACGGAGGCGTTCAATACGGCGACAAATACATGCGCTGCTGGATCGCGGAAAAAAAACGCACCCACGGCCAACTCTCTCTCGAGGACGCCATCAAGGTTTCCTGCAATGCCTACTTCTACCAATTCGGCAACGCCGCCGGCATCGAGCAAATCGTCGCCATCGGCAACATGCTCGGCCTCGGCCAAAAATCCGGCATTCCCATCTCTGGCGAATCCCCGGGCGTCCTTCCCGGCCCCGAGTGGTTGAACAATATTAATCCCCGCGCGCGCTGGTCGAATGGCCTCACCGCGAACACCGCCATCGGACAAGGCGATGTCCTTGCCTCCCCGCTTCAAATGGCCGTCGTCACCGCCGCTCTGGCTAATGGCGGCACCGTTTACTACCCTCGACTCATCGACCGCATCGTTTCGCAGGACGGCAAAGTCGTTCAACAAGACCCTCCCCGCGTGCGCTCAAATCTTCTCACCGATGCCGGACTCACCGCCGAGCAAATCGAACATGTCCGTCGAGGCATGTGGAATGTCGTCAATGAGGGCGGCGGCACCGCAGGCCGCGCCAAAAACTCGGACATTCCCACCGCTGGAAAAACCGGCACAGCCCAGTTCTGGCGGTCCGGAGTGAAAGACAACCACACTTGGTTCATCTCTTTCGCCCCTTTCGAAAACCCGGAGTATGTCGTCGTGGTGTTTGTCCAAGGCGCGAAGTCCGGAGGCGGCGTCTCCGCCCCGATCGCCGCGAAAATTCTCGATGGAATCCAGAAATACAAAACCGGCAAGGAGGACATCCAACTCGCCGCACTGGAACCCGCCAAGGGCAATTTCCTTTTCACCGAGAGCGTCGACTTCGGCCGCGATGTCGCCGCCACCAATAAACTCTTCGACGACGGCGAGACCGCCGAGAGCCCCTCGGCCACTGGCCAGGAAAACCGCCCCGCCGCCGAACCAACCGTGCGCGCCGATGCAGACGAAGCCGGCCGCGTGCAAAACAAAACCCAACCCCGTGTCGAAAAAGCCCAACCAGCCACCGCCGGAGCCCAGCCAGGCGCCGCCAAACCCAAATCCAATCCCATCGGAAACTTCTTCAATTTCCTCGGAGGAAAAAAAGAAAAGTCCAAGGAGACGAAGCCCGAGAAGAAAGAAAACCGATGATCTTCCCGCCGCCGAGTCCAACACCCCAGCTCCTGCAATCCCTCAGGAAATCCCAGCCCCTCCCCCGCCGGACGCCCCCACTTCTTCCGACGCTGCGCCCCAATCCGGGGAACAACCCCGCCGCCGAAATCGCCGAGGACGCCGGGGTCGCGGACGCCGTCACTCTCAAACCCCGCCTCAGGACACATCCACTTCCAACCAAGCGGTCGCCGCTCCGGCTCTGACCAAAACTTCAACACCCAAACCCGAAAAACCCATGCTAGTAGAAGCCGTAAAAAGACTTTTAGGCCTGAAGAAAAAAACAGGCATCAAACTCATCGTTAGTTGCGAGAAACTCGAGAAACGCGTCGCGCTTCTCGAGAACAACCGCCTCGAGGAATATACCATCGAACGCGAGACCGACCGGAACATCGTCGGCAGCATTTACAAAGGCAAAGTCCGCAACATCGAGCCAGGCATCAAGGCGATGTTCGTCGACATCGGATTCGAGAAAAATGCGTTTCTCCAATTCTGGGATGCCATCCCCGCCGCACTCGACAGCGGAATCGAAACGATCAACCGCGCAGGCGGCAACAAAAAGAAAGCCCCTCGCATCACTCACAAGGATGTGCCGAATATCTATCCAGTCGGCTCCGATGTTTTGGTGCAGGTGAAAAAAGGCCCGATCAGCAACAAGGGCCCGCGCATCACAACCGATATCAGTCTCGCCGGCCGCTACCTCGTTTTGATGCCGTTCAATGACCAGTTTGGTATCTCCCGCAAAATCGAGGATCCGAAAGAGCGCGACCGCCTCCGCACCATTCTCCGCGAACTCGATGTCCCCGAGGGAATGGGCATCATCATGCGAACTGTCGGGGCCGGCCAGCGCGCCCGCTATTTCGTGCGCGATCTCAGCCTGCTGCTCGAGCAGTGGGCGCAAGTCCAAAGCGGCATGGATCAAAAACAGGCACCGGCCTGCCTCTTTGAAGAACCCGACCTCGTCGAGCGCACCGTGCGCGATTTTCTCACCGACGAAGTGGATGCCATCATCGTCGATGATGCCAAGTCCGTGGAGCGCATGCAGGACATCGTCGGCCATATTTCGAAGCGCGCGAAAAAATCCATCCAGCACTACACCGGCGCCCAGCCGATCTTCGAGTGCTTCGGCGTGAAGGCCCAGATCGAGGCCGCTTTCCACCGCCAAGTCTGGCTCCCGTGCGGCGGCTACATCGTCATCGATGAAACCGAGGCGATGATCGCCGTGGATGTGAACACCGGCCGGAACAAAGGCGCGAAGGACATGGAAAAAACCATCCTTCAAACCAACCTCGAAGCCGCCGAGGAAATCGCCCGCCAACTCCGCCTCCGCAATATCGGCGGACTCATCGTTGCCGACTTCATCGACATGAAGAACCGCAGGGACCAGCAAGCCGTCTACCAGCGCGTCAAGGACCGCCTCAAGCGCGACAAAGCCCGCACTCATGTGCTGCCGATCTCCCAACTCGGCCTCATGGAAATGACCCGCCAGCGCGCCAACGAATCCCTCGCCAGCACGCTCTTCATGCCCTGCCCGCACTGCTCCGGCAAAGGCGTCATCAAGAGCCCCATGACCATGAGCGTGGAACTCCAGCGCTCCCTCCACTCCGTCATGCGCAAACATCAGGAGAGCATTCACGAGATTCGCGTCACCGTTCATCCCGACCTGCTCGCCCGACTCCGGACGGACGATGAAGACCACCTCATCGACATCGAGCGCCGCTACGCGGGCCGCTTGATTTTCCGCGCCGACCCGACCTTCCATCAGGAAAAATTCGTCATCGCCAACGCCCAAACCGGAGAGGAACTCAAAGCCTAAAACACCCGATCTTCGCGAGCGGGAAAATTTCGGTTTTTTCGCTTGCAAGACAAAGAGTGATCCCTAGTCTCCACCCTCCCGCAAGGTGTTGGGGGAATGCCGAAGCCGCATTCCCGCCGCGTCACGCGTGTTAGAAAACGATTCGAGAATGCCAACCATCAATCAACTCGTCCGCAAAGGACGCCAGAAAACCAAAATCAAATCGAAGTCGCCAGCGCTGGTGAATTGCCCTCAGCGTCGCGGCGTCTGTGTGCAGGTCATGACCCGCACACCCAAGAAGCCCAACTCCGCTCTCCGCAAGGTTGCCAAGGTTCGACTCACAAATGGCCAAGAAGTCATCGCCTACATTCCCGGCGAAGGCCACAATCTCCAAGAGCACTCGATCGTCCTCGTTCGCGGCGGCAAGGTGAAAGACCTTCCCGGCGTGCGCTACCACATCGTGCGAGGAACACTCGACAGCCTCGGGGTTGACGGTCGCCGCCGCGGTCGTTCGAAATACGGAGCCAAGCGTCCGAAGCCCGGCCAGGAAGACAAGGCAGCCAAGGGCAAAAAGAAATAATCAACAGAATTCTTATTCATTATGTCACGCCGCCGCAGAGTTATTCATAAAGAAGTCAAAAAGGACGCCCGCTACGCGAGCCCCGTTGTCGCCAGCCTCATCAGCACCGTCATGCGCGAGGGCAAAAAATCGACAGCTGAGCGTATTGTTTACACCGCCATCGAAAAAACCCGCGAGGGCACCGACACCATCGATCCTCTTGAGACCCTTAACAAGGCCCTCGAGAATGTGAAGCCCCGGCTCGAGGTGAAGTCCCGCCGCGTCGGTGGAGCCACTTATCAAGTGCCGATGGAAGTTCCCGCCGCCCGCCAAGTTTCCCTCGCCATGCGTTGGCTCGTGACTTTCGCGAACAACCGCAAGGGAGTTCCGATGGAGAACGCCCTCGCCTACGAGCTCAAAGACGCAGCCGCCGGCCAAGGCAATGCGATCAAGAAGCGCGACGACATGCACAAGATGGCTCAGGCCAATCGGGCTTTCGCGCACTTCCGCTGGTAGCATGATTTTCCCAAGCGGGCGGTTTTTTCCCCACAGGAAAAACCGCCCTCTTTTTTATCCACGAGTCCCGATTTTTTAAAAGAAACACAAAACACCATGGCAGCCACGACCGACACCTCGAACCCAAACTCCCCCAACCGCGCTTTCCCTCTCGAGCGCACACGCAACATCGGCATCGCCGCGCACATCGATGCCGGCAAAACCACTCTCACCGAGCGAATCCTTTTCTACACCGGCATGATCCACAAGATCGGTGAGGTGCACGAGGGCACGACCGTCACCGACTGGATGGAGCAAGAGCGCGAGCGCGGCATCACGATCACCTCCGCGGCCACCACTTGCTCGTGGATGCAACGCCTGGAGGAAGGCATCTACAAAGCCTACTCGGGAATCAAAATGCGAGTGAACATCATCGACACTCCAGGCCATGTGGACTTCACGGCCGAGGTCGAGCGCTCATTGCGCGTTCTCGATGGCGCAATCGCCGTGTTCTGCGGCGTCGCTGGCGTCCAACCCCAATCCGAAACCGTCTGGCGCCAAGCCACCAAATACGGAGTTCCCCGCATCGCGTTCGTCAATAAAATGGATCGCACCGGTGCGGATTTCGACAATGCCGTCAACTCCATGCGCCAAAAACTCGGCGCCAATGCCTGGCCAATCCTCATCCCTCTCGGCCGCGAGGACTACCTCAAGGGCCAGATCGATGTCATCAACCAGAAGGCCGTCATCTATCATGACAACGACGCGATGGGCTCCACCTACACCATCGAAGAGATTCCCGAGGAAATGAAGGACACGGCCAAAGCCGCCTACGACGACCTCGTTTCCCAAATGTGCGACCTCGATGAGGAAATCGGCATGCTCTACCTGGAGGAAAAACCCATCTCCATCGAGCAACTCAAGGCCGCCATCCGTCGCCAGACCATCGCGAACAAATTCGTCCCCGTCGCCGGCGGATCCGCCTTCAAAAATAAAGGCGTCCAATACCTTGTCGATGCCGTCATCGACTACCTCCCCGGCCCGCTCGACATCGCTCCAGCGAAAGGACAAAACCCCGACACCGCCGAGCCCATCGAAGTCGTTTCGAATGACAATGGGAAATTCTGCTCCCTTGCCTTCAAGCTCTGGAGCGATCCCTTCGTCGGAAAACTCGTTTTCTTCCGCGTTTACTCCGGCAAGCTCTCCAAGGGCGATACCGTTTACAATCCCCGAACCAACAAGCGCGAACGCATCAGCCGCCTCATCCAAATCCAAGCCGACAAGCGCGAAGATATCGATACCTGCTACTCCGGCGACATCGCCGCCATCGTCGGCATCAAAAACATCACGACCGGTGACACGCTCTGCGACGAAGATCACACCATCCTCCTCGAGCCACCATCCTTCCCCGACCCCGTCATCTCGATGGCTGTCGAACCAAAGACCAAGATCGACCAAGAAAAGATGGGCAATGCGCTCCAGCGCCTCGCTGAAGAGGATCCGACCTTCCGCGTCTTCACCAACGAGGAAACCGGTCAGACCATCATCGCCGGCATGGGCGAGCTCCACCTCGAGATCATTCGCGACCGCATGATGCGCGAGTTCAAGGTCGAGGCCAACTCCGGCAAACCCCAAATCGCTTACAAGGAAACCATCCTCAATCCAGCCGAAGGCGAAGGAAAACTCGTCAAGCAATCCGGCGGTCGTGGTCAATACGGCCATGTCGTTTGCAAAGTCCGTCCCAACGAACGCGGCAAAGGCCTCACGATCGAAAACAAAGTCGTCGGCGGAACCATTCCCAAGGAATTCATCCCAGCCGTCGAAAAAGGCTTCAAAGAGGCCGTCCTCAACGGCGTCGTCGCGGGCTACCCCGTCATCGATGTCCATGTGGACATCACCGATGGCTCCTACCACGATGTGGACTCGAACGAAATGGCCTTCAAAATGGCCGCTATTTTCGCACTCAAGGACGGTATGAAAAAAGCCAAGCCGATCCTTTTGGAGCCAATCATGAAGGTGGAAAATGTGACTCCAGACGAGTTCCAAGGCGACATCATGGGCGACCTCAACCGCCGCCGCGCCCGCATCCAAGGCATGGAAACCAAAGGCAACCTTTGCACCATCAACGCCGAAGTTCCGCTCGCGGAAATGTTCGGTTATGCCACAGCCATCCGATCCCTCTCGAAAGGCCGTTCCTCCTACTCGATGGAACCTTCGCACTTCGAAGAAGTCCCTGCTCAGGTCAAGGCCGCCATCCTCGAGCAGAAATCCTAAAACCCAAACCTCTCAACAAACGCCGGACCTTGGAAACAGGGCCCGGCGTTTTTGTTGACTACTCGCCGAAGAGGGATGCCAATCTCGCCTCAAGCTTTCGGCGAAGAACGGCGCGGGAAAAATATTTCAACCCGAGCTCATAATTTTTTACCGCCCAATCAGCCCGAATTTTTTCATCGGATAGAATCAGCCGGGTTTTCTCCACCGCCGCGCGGGTGACAATCTGGGACATACCGATCGTCTCGAATCCCAACGGGGCGATATCCCGGACGTATACAGCGTAATTGTTCACAAAAACCGGTTTGCCGAAATAAACCGCCTCGAGGAATGCATTGCCAAAGCCCTCGTAGTGGCTCGGGTAGGTCACCAGGTCGGCATGGGGGTAGACATCAAAGAGGGTGTAAATTTTACGCCCGTCCGGGGTGATTCCACGGCTCTCGCCAACGCGGTCTGCGATGAATACAGCCTCAATGCCCGCATCGGCTATCCGCTCGTTGATGAGTTGCATGTAGTCGTTGCCCTCATCGCCAGCCGGGTGTGAAAGGACCAACTTCATCCGGGGATCACCCAACTGCCGGAGGAGGTCGATCGCGTGCTCGATCCCCTTGCGAGCCACCACCCGGGTGGGCTGGAGAACAAGAATGTCGTCGTCCGAGAGGCCGATTTCCCTGCGAAGATCGGCGTTGTAGGCGTCGATTCCAGGCGGCGGGGTTTCGAAATCGAGCACATTTGGAATGAAGGTGGATGAAAGGCCGTAGCGGCGCGCGAGTTCCTTTTGAGCCATCGAATTGATGACCACATGCTCAATATGAAAGAGCGAAGGGGGAAAGGCCGCCATCAGGTAGTCCGATGCCGAGGTGGTTGTAAAACGCTCGCGCTCCCAAGTGAAATCGTGGTGGTGGGCGATGGTCGGGATCCCCGTCTCCGCGATGAATTCCGTAATGGCGAGGCCCAGCGCAACATGCATCGGAATGGCCAGTGTATTCTGGGGAATAAGCAGGCCGATTTCAAAACGATCGACAAAAGCATAAAGCTCATCCTTGAGCCGGTCTTTGATTCCGTTGATCAGGGCGGTTGTTCGACGGGAGCGGGTGATCTGGCCAAAAAGCTCCGCCTGGGACTCGAGCACTTCAGGGTGATTGAAAAATGCCAGCGGCACAAGCCGACTTCTCTCGGGAGGCGTATCGAGAAGTCCTCCCATCCAACAACACTCCGCCCCGGCCGCAGTCAACTCCTCCGCCCATTTACGGGCCTCGAGAGTCACCCCATCGGTGCCGTGAAATCTTGTGGAAACAAATCCAACGCGCCTAGGTAATCGTGTGCAAGTAAGTCGAGGGCTCATGAAGCAAGTCGCAGGTTGCACATGAGGACTGGTCAGTCAATCATCAGCTATGAATTGGAAGGACAGATTACGGCGCGAATTGGAATTCGTTTATGGGGCGGTTGAGGGTCCCAAACTTGCAGAGGCCTTGATCAAACTCGCCGAATCCGAGCGGGTAGAAAACTTCCATCAAGATTTCAACAATCCCAGCGAGGTGATTCTGATTACCTATGGAGACCAGGTTCAGCGTGATGGCGAACCTCCCCTCGCCACCTTGCGATATTTTTTGAGGAACCATATTAAAGACCTCGTGGATGGAGTTCATCTTCTCCCATTCTATCCGTGGTCCTCGGATGACGGATTTTCCGTAATGGATTTTTTCGCCGTCGATCCCTCGCTTGGAACTTGGGAGGATATCCGCGCTTTGGGTAGCGATTTTAGGTTAATGTTTGATGGGGTTTTCAACCACGCCTCAGCGAAAGGAGTGTGGTTTGCCAAATTTTTGAACGCGGAGCTTGGTTACCGCGATTTTTTTACCACTGTCGAGGGCTCCCCCGATCTTTCAAAGGTAGTGCGCCCCCGCGCGCTGCCTCTTCTTACGGAATTCCAAACCAAAGAGGGTCTCCGGCGGGTTTGGACCACATTTAGCGCCGACCAAGCCGACCTGAACTTCCGCGATCCCTTCGTCATGCATTCCTTGTGCGAAGCCCTGCTGTTTTACCTGCGCCAAGGCGCGCGCCTGGTGCGCCTGGATGCGATCGGCTTTATTTGGAAGGAAACTGGCACAAGCTGCATCCACCTTCCCCAAGCCCATGCGCTGGTCCGCGCTTGGAGGGCGATTGTGGACGGCGCAGCGCCGGGAGCGAGGCTGGTGACGGAAACAAATGTCCCGCATGCCGACAATGTCTCATATTTCGGAGACGGCAGTAACGAGGCCCACATGGTTTATAATTTCGCCTTGCCACCATTGGTTCTTCACACGCTCCGCTCCGGCTCTGCTGTGGCAATCAATCGATGGGCTAGTAATCTGGAAACCCCATCTCAGGAAACCGCCTTTTTCAATTTCCTAGCCTCCCACGACGGGATCGGCCTCAACCCGGCCCGGGGAATCCTTTCCGAATCCGAAATCAATGCTCTGGTTGCTGCCGTGCGGGAAGGAGGAGGCTTTGTTTCGATGAAAGCCCTACCTGGAGGAGGCGAAGCCCCCTACGAACTTAATATGAATTTTCTCGATGCACTGGCCGTCGGAACAGATTTTGATACGGCCGTCGCACGATTCCTCTGCGCCCATGCCATCGCCTTTGCACTGGCAGGAATTCCCGGAATCTATTTCCACTCTCTCTTCGGATCGCGCGGCGATGTGAAGGGTGCACAAATCTCTGGAATCCCGCGTCGGATCAATCGCGAGAAATTTGAACTCCACAATCTCGAAGAGGAACTTGGGCGCCCCGACTCGCTGCGTAGTCAGATTTTTCAAGGGCTTGCTAGCCTGCTGCGTGCCAGAAAAAGCCTCTCCGCTCTCGCTCCGGCGTCTCCACAGTGGATTGAGGATTTCGGCAACAGTGTTGTTGCGATCCGCCGGGGGAGCGAATCCAACCCGGTTATATGCTTTCATGAAATCTCCGGCGTCCCAGTAGAATTTCCCTTGGATGGTAGCTGGAGGGATGCCATCTCCGGGTGCATCCACACCGACTCCGTGAAACTGCCCCGCCTGGGAATCGCTTGGCTCAGCCGTGTTTCTTGACCGCCTGGCGAAGCTCAGCCCAATCTCCGTCGCCATCCCGATGCAGATGCCAGGTTTGGAATTCCATTGCTCGGGCGGGCAAGATGTCGTTGTCCATGCGATCTCCAATCATCAAGCAGTGGCATGGTTCCAACCCGCGAGCGAGCAGGCGGGATGCAAGAGTCTGAAAAAAATAGGGATCCGGCTTTGAGAAGCCCAATCTCCACGACCAGATGGAAAGGTCTTGAGAGAAAATTCCAACCGTCAACCCTAAGGGTAAAAGCGCAGAGCTCAGCTCTTGAAGGGTGTATGCCTGTGCATTTGAGGCGATGCCGAGTGGAATATCAGCAGCAGTCCAATCCATGAGGCAAGTGGCCGCGCCTTGAGAGAGCGAGGTGCTTCTAAAGAGACTCTGTTGGGCGACTTGGAAATCCATAGCCGCGCCTGGGGGTAATTCTTCGAATTCAGGCAACACCCTGCCGAGCACCCTATGCCACTGCACCTCCGGAAACCGGATGCCGCGATTTTTGGATTTCTCATGGAGATTAGTGATTTCCGACCGGCAGGCCATTTCGAATTCCCTTAAGCCAAAAGAGGGGGGCTTTCTAAAAAATTGTTTAAAAAGCTCCTCCCATCGCGCATCTAAATCTCCCAGTGGAGTTTCCACATGAAGGACTGTTCGGTAGATATCACAAATGATGGCTTGGTATTTCACAGTTCGGTGGAAAAAAGCAAAGGGTAGAGGTTTCGGGTGCTGAGACGGTCTCGCAGAAAGGCACGAAGGGTATGCGAGGGGGCATCCAGAGAGACCTTGGGCGCGCATTCAGCCATCTTCACAGCGGTGCAAAAATTTTCCCGGAATCGTTCCGGCGAGAGTGAGTCGGCTCCGGAATCGTTAAAGCCAGCCGGCGGCAGGTTGACGGCATTACCTTGGATGGCTGCAAGTTTTGGATTTAGCGGCGCTAGGGCCGCATGAAGGTCCTCTGAGCTTGAGGACAGGACTTCTTCCTGCGCCATGAATGTAAGCCGGCTGAATGCCACCGGCTCTGTAGCCTGGCTAAGAAAGCCGGGTTCTTCGCAGAAAGCTGCTGCCTCGGAAGGAAGTCCCGCGCGCCAGGTATTCCACCGTTGGCGCTGTCGCTCCACCTCGGCATTCGAATCGAAGAGATCGAGTGGCACGACAACCTCCTCATAGGTGGTTGGAGCTAGCAGGCCAGCGGAAACTAGATCCGGCATCACATTTGGCAGAGAACGCGCTAGCAGTGGTCTTTCCCCAGAAGCAGCCTCCAAATAAGGAAGCCCGAAGCCCTCCTGCAGGGAGGTCAGAAGAACCGTCTCCGCCCCAGCAATCAAAGCGGAAACCGGTGGGGGGTTTTTTACATCAACCAGAATCCCGAGGTCGAGTCTCCATCCATGCTTGGCAGCAGCTAAGGCGAGCCCCTCGGCGTAGTTCGATTCTTCAGCAGATGTCGGGGCACCCGTAGTCATGATATGGGCCTCGGGACGCAGCCAGCGAGCTAGTAAAACCGCCTCTGCCATGTTTTTTCTTCGAAGAAGTCGGCAGGGAAGAAGCCAATAGGGGCCGGCGAAGCCGGTTCGGGAAGCAACCCACTGCAAGGCCGATTGAGCCTCAGCGGAGCCATGCGCGGCGGGAGTCACCGCATTGGGAATCCAAAGGGCCCCCGACCCGAATCCTGCTGCCAGGCACTCGTGGTCGGCACGATTAATCGCGACATGGACGATCCGACTTCCGACTGGAAAAACGGCGGCAGCGGCAGCGTCGAGCGTGGCGGTTCCACCGGAACGCATTTCGGGCCAACGGTTCCAGCGGTTGTCGAAAAAAAAGTCGTGGTGGTGGGAAACAAAAACAGCCCCGGTTGCATCGACGGCTTCTGCCCAAGCGGAAGCCAGAGCAATATTTCTCCCCAGTCCGAGATTGTGGGCCCACAGGATCGCATCGGTCCCACTGCAATCCGCAAGAAGACGCTTGCAGATATCAGGAAGATTTTTTGTCCTCTCACGGGCGTCATCCCCCAGTTCGGACCAATAGAGAAACTCGGGGTGAACGCGGATCTCCAGAGGGGTTCCATCAAGCGAGACCCGCAAACGCTCGATCCAGGTGGATTCTGCCGACTCACCCACGGCCAGAATGACGCGCGCCATCCGGCCACCTCCAGCAAGCAGCGGCATCGCGGTTTCGATGACGCGGCGAACACCTCCGGGTCTGAGATGATAGTGCGAAACAACGAGTGTCCGGTTCATAAGGGTTGATCCTCGCAATGATTGGCTAGACAATCAAAACCTATGGCTGATTTCTTTCAAACAGGTGCAATGGCGACCCTCCATCGGCTCGGAAATTCTGGGGTGGAACGCCTCGAGGAGCAATTGCGCTTCTTTGTTCAGGACATGCCGATCGCTCTGGTGCTTCCCTGTCACATCGATGAACTTGGCACCCCCGCATTGCGCAATATTTTACGCGAACTAGACGGAGTGGATTATCTCAAGCAGATCATTGTCGGGATCGACGGGGCATCCGCCGCGCAATGGCGCAAAGCCCGGGCTTTTTTCTCGAAATCCCGCCACAGCCCGACACTCCTGTGGAACGATGGTCCAAATATGCGGCGTCTGCTGGACAAGATTTCTGATGCAGACCTGGATCCCGGCAAGCGAGGAAAGGGAAGGAACATGTGGCTTTGCTTTGGCTATGTTCTAGCGACCGAGGAGGCAAAAGTTATCGCGTCGCATGATTGCGATATCCTCACCTATGACCGGGAGCTTCTTGCGCGACTCTGCTTCCCTGTGGCCAACGACCGCCTGGGGTTTGACTTCTGCAAGGGCTATGCTGCCCGATTCACCACCCGGCTCAATGGGCGCGTGATGCGATTGATGTTCACTCCGCTGATTCGCTCGCTGGAGAGCATCATAGGCCCTCATCCCTTCCTGAACTATATGGATACTTTCCGCTATCCCCTTTCGGGCGAAATTTGCGTCGATCTGGATGTTGTCCGCCGCGCTCGCATGCCCTCCGATTGGGGCGTGGAGGTAGGAATGCTTGCCGAGGTCTTTCGGGTAACCTCCCCGAAAGCGATCTGCCAGGTGGAAATCGGCGACCGTTTCGACCACAAGCACCAGGAACTCTCCGCCCGGGATCCCTCGAAAGGTCTTAACAAAATGGCGACAGATATCGCGCGCTGCATATTCCGGACCATGGCGGCAGAGGGCATCCGACTGGACTCAGGCCTTTTCGATGCCCTCTTGAGCGCCTATCAACGAAAGGCCGAGGACACCATCCGCTTCTATAACGCCGACTCGGCCATCAATGGGCTATCGTTCGACCGTCACCAGGAGGAGTTGGCCGTATCAACCTTTGTTAAGGGAATCCGAACCGCCGCCCGCGAATATATGGAAGATCCGCTCAGCGGTTCACTCATCCCGAACTGGAACCGCGTCGAGTCCGCCTTGCCCGATTTTTTGGATGAACTTCGCGAGGCGGTTGCCTTGGACAACAAATAGACGCTTGTGAAAGGCCGCTAGAGTTGACCTGAAAACATTCTTCCCTGATTGCGGGATGCTTGCGCCCGCCGCCGCGCTTTTCTAGCTTTGGCGCTCTTACAACGGAATCCCATGAAACTCGAAACCATCTGCCTTCACGGAGGCGCCGCTCCTGATCCCATAACCCTCTCGCGCGCTGTGCCGCTCCACCGCACGAGTTCGTTTGTTTTCCGCGACACCGAGCACGCGGCGAATCTCTTCGGCCTGCGTGAACTCGGGAACATCTACACGCGCCTGATGAATCCCACCCACGATGTGCTTGAGAAACGCGTCGCCGAACTCGAGGGTGGCGCCGCCGCTCTGGCACTGGCTTCCGGGACGAGTGCGATTTTCTACACTGTCATCAACCTCTGCGCGGCGGGCGATGAGATTGTATCGGCAAACAATCTTTACGGCGGCACTTTCACGCAGTTCCACGACATCCTCCCGCAGTTCGGCATCAAGGTTCATTTCGTCGATCCCAAAAACCCCGAGAATTTCGCCAAGGCGATCACGCCAAAAACCAAGCTCCTCTTCTGCGAAACGGTTAGCAACCCCGGCCTGGATGTTGCCGACCTCGAAGCGATCGCTGCCATCGCCCATAAAAACGGCCTCCCGCTCGTGGTCGACGCGACCTTCAGCACACCCTACCTCACCCGCCCGCTCGACCATGGCGCGGACATCGTCGTCCACTCGCTCACGAAATGGATGGGCGGCCATGGCACCGCCATCGGCGGCATTGTTGTTGATTCCGGCAAGTTCAACTGGAACTCCGAGAAATTCCCGCTTATGACCCAACCCGACGCCAGCTACCACGGTGTCCGATGGGCCACAGACATCGGGCCGCTTTGCCCGGTGGCTTTTGCGATCCGCATGCGCGTCATCCCACTCCGCAACCTCGGCGCATGCATCTCGCCCGACAATGCCTGGATGTTTCTGCAAGGCATCGAAACCCTCCCGCTGCGCATGGAGCGCCATTGCGAGAACGCGCTCGCCGTTGCCAAGCACCTCAAAAACCATCCGAAGGTCGAGTGGGTGCGCTTTCCCGGCCTGCCGGACGATCCGAATTTCGAACTCAACAAAAAATACCTCCGCGGCAAGGGCGGATCGATGGTCGTCTTTGGCATCAAAGGCGGCAACGCGGCAGGCACGAAATTCATCGAGAGTCTGAAGCTGTTCTCCCACCTCGCGAATGTCGGCGACGCCAAGAGCCTCGCCATCCACCCCGCCACCACCACGCACTCGCAACTCACCCCCGACCAGCAGGCCGCCGGCGGTATCACACCCGAACTCGTTCGCCTCTCCGTCGGCATCGAGCACATCGACGACATCCTCGCCGATCTCGACCAGGCCCTCGCCACCGCGGCTCAATAATTTTTCAAATGTCCCAAGGCGTCGGAACAGTCGAAACGAAATTTTTAACTTTTGGCAGCGTGGGCGAGCCCTTCGTCACCGCGGACGGCGGCGTGTTGCCATCGGTCACGATCGCCTACGAGACCTATGGCAAACTCAATGCCGACCGCAGCAACGCGATCGTGCTTTTTCACGCCCTGAGCGGCGCCCAGCACGCCGCCGGCACCAACAAATCCGTGCCCGGCACCGACGACCGCTGGACCGAAGAAATGCACACCGGTTGGTGGGACAGCTTCATCGGCCACGGCCGCGCGCTCGACACCGACAAGTTTTTCATCATCTGCGCGAACTACCTCGGCAGTTGCTACGGCTCCACCGGCCCGGCCTCGACCAACCCCGCCACCGGCAAGCCCTACGGCTCCAGCTTCCCGCGCGTCACGGTCCACGACATCGTCCGCTCGCAACTCCCCATCCTCGAGACGCACGGCATCGAAAAACTCCACGCCGTTGTCGGAGCCTCACTCGGCGGCATGTGCGCGCTCGACTTCGCTTTCCACTTTCCCGAGCGCGTCACGAATGTCATCCCGATCGCTACCGGCCTCCGCTCCCACGGCCTCCAGCAGATGCACAACCTGGAGCAGATCATCGCCATCACGCGCGATCCAGCGTTCGGCAGCGGCGACTACTACGGCACCACCGGCCCGGTCCACGGCCTTGCGCTCGCCCGCATGATCAGCCACAAGACATTCTTCTACGCCGATGCGATTGAGGAGCGCGCGAAGGTCGCGATCGTCCAACCCGAGACCGACATCCCCTGGTATCGAATCTCCAGCGTTCTCGAGAGCTACATGCTTTATCAGGGACAAAAATTCGTCCGCCGCTTTGATGCGAATAGCTACCTGCGAATCATCGACGCCTGGCAGCAGTTCGACCTCTTCAAGGACGCCAAATCCTCGGGTGCGCATCCGCTTTTCTCCCGCTGCCGCGACCAGCAATACCTTGTCTTCTCGATCGATAGTGATTGCTGCTTCTACCCCGACTACCAATCGGAAATTTGCGCCGAGCTGAAAAAAGCCGATGTCCCGCACCTGCGCCTCACCGTGCATTCCGAAAAAGGCCACGACAGCTTCCTGCTCGAGCCCAAGCTCTACACACCGCACCTTGCCTACGCCCTCGGGCACTAACCTCGCTGACCCGCGAATTTTAGCTTGGGCAGGACGGCTGGAACCACGCATTCTCCCGCGATGATTTTTGGTAGAAAAAACGAGCTCTCGCGGAGGCTCACTCAATGATTCAGGGCTTGCCCGGGTTTCGGGATTTTTTTCCAGAGGACTGCGCGAGGCGGAATCATGTGGTTGCCACCTGGCGGGAGATTTCGCGCCGATACGGCTTTGTGGAGTTTGATGGGCCAGCCTTGGAAAGCACGGATCTCTATCGAAAGAAAAACGAAGCCGGCGCGGAGATTCTCGAGCAACTCTACTCCTTCACCGACCGCGGGGGCCGCGAGGTGGCGCTCCGCCCGGAAATGACTCCGACCCTCGCGCGGATGGTCGCCGCCCGCGAGAAGCACTACCGCAAACCGATGAAGTGGTTTTGCGTGTCGAATTTCTTCCGTCACGAGCGCCAGCAAAAGGGCCGCTTGCGCGAGTTTTTGCAGTTCAACGCCGACATCCTCGGCGAAACGTCGCCTCAGGCCGACGCCGAGATTCTCGCGCTGGCGATCGACTTAATGAGGTCCTTCGGATTCACCGCCGAGCATTTCGTCGTTCGTCTCAGTGACCGCAAGGCGTGGATGGATTTTCTCCAATCGCGTGGCTGCGACGAGGCCGCCTGCCGCACCACCCTCGCCTGCGCCGACAAACTCGAGCGCGAGCCCGAGGAAAAACTCAACGCCAAGCTCGCGGCGACGGGCCTCACCGTTGCCGATCTCAAAGCGTTCATCGCGGCCGGAAGCCCCGAGGCGTTTGCACCCGTTCTCGAGGCCCTCGCCGCGCGGGGGCTTTCCGGATTTGTCCAACCCGATCTCTCAATCGTGCGCGGCCTCGCCTACTATACCGGCGTCGTCTTCGAGATTTTCGACCGCTCGAAAAACCTCCGCGCCCTTGCTGGCGGAGGTCGCTACGACGGCCTCGTGAAGGGCCTCAGCGATGGATCCGCCGACCTACCCGCCATCGGCTTTGGCATGGGCGATGTCGTCCTCGGCCACCTCATCGACGAAACCCCAGCCGCAGCTGAAAAACTCCGCGCCGCTCTCGCCGCATCGACCGATGTTTTCGTCGTCATCGCCGACGAATCCCGCCGCCCGGAAGCCCTCCAGATCGTCCAAACTTGTCGTGAACTCGGCCTCTCCACCGACTTCCCGCTTAAGCCCGCCAAGGTCGGCAAGCAATTCCAGGAGGCCGAACACCTCGGCGCCACCCATGCCGTCGTGATTGGCCAGGAATGGCCGCAAATCAAACTCAAACACCTTGCCACCCGCGCCGAGGAATCCCTCGACCACGCCGCGCTCGCTCCGACTCTTAAAACTTACAAACTTCATTCTTAAAACTCCGATGACCTACCGCACTCACCACTGCAACGCCCTCCGCTCCGAACATTCTGGCACCGAAGCCACCCTCTGCGGCTGGGTCGCCTCCCGACGTGACCACGGCGGACTCATCTTCATCGACCTCCGCGACCGCGAAGGCATCACGCAGGTTGTTTTCCGCCCCGAGGAAAATCCCGACGCCGCGAAGAAATCCCACGAACTTCGCAGCGAGGATGTCATCCGCGTCACCGGAAAAGTCGCCCCCCGCTTGGCTGGAACCGAAAACTCGAAATTGGCCACCGGCGCGATCGAACTTGTCGCCAGCGCGCTCGACATCCTCAACGCCGCCGAAGTCCTCCCTTTCCAGCTCGACGACAAGGTTTCCAACGAAGACCTCCGTCTCACCTACCGCTACCTCGATCTGCGGCGTGAAAACATGGCTCGCAACCTCCGCCTGCGCCACCGCGTCGTGAAGACCATGCGCGATGTGATGGACTCCGAGGGTTTCCTTGAAATCGAGACTCCGATCCTTTCGAAGAGCACGCCGGAGGGCGCACGCGACTTCCTCGTTCCCTCGCGTCTCACGCCCGGAGCGTTCTACGCGCTCCCTCAGGCCCCGCAGCAATACAAGCAACTCCTCATGGTCGCCGGGGTAGAAAAGTATTTCCAAATCGCCCGCTGCTTCCGCGACGAGGATCTGCGCGCTGACCGCCAGCCCGAATTCACCCAGCTCGATGTCGAAGCTTCGTTCACCACTCAGGACGAAATCCTCGCGCTGATGGAAAAAGTCATCGCCGCTGTTTTCCGCGAGTCGAAAGGCATCGAAATCCCGACCCCCTTTCCGCGCCTGACCTACAAGGATGCGATGAACCGTTACGGCAGTGACAAGCCCGACACCCGCTTCGGCATGGAGATCACCGACCTCGGCGATGTCTTCCGCGATACTCAGTTCAAGGTCTTCCGCGGCGCGCTCGATAGCGGCGGCGTCGTGAAGGCGATCAACGCCAAAGGCCTCGCCTGCATCACCACCGGCCAGATCGAAAACCTCACCGAACTCGCCAAGCAAGCCGGAGCGAAAGGCCTCGCCTTCATTAAGGTCGAGAACGGCGAGTGGAAATCCCCGATCGTCAAATTCTTCACCGACGCCGAAAAAGCCGCGCTCACCGAACGCCTCGCCATCAAGGAAGGCGACCTCATTTTGTTCGGTGCCGACAAGTGGGAAACAGCCTGCGAAACCCTGGGCCGCGTCCGCCTGCGCGTCGCCGAAATGCTCGGAACGCTGAAAGATTCCACCGCGCTCAATTTCCTCTGGGTCGTCGATTTTCCGCTCCTTGCTTGGAACGAAGAGGAGCAAAAGTGGAACGCCGTCCACCACCCGTTCACCCGCCCCTGCGCCGAGGATCTTCCACTGCTCGAGGCCGGCGAATACGGAAAGATCCGCGCCGTCGCTTACGATGTCGTTCTCAACGGCGTGGAAATCGGCGGCGGGAGCCTTCGAATCCACGAGTCCGACCTCCAATCGAAGATGTTCAGCATCCTTGGCGTTGACGCGGAGAAGCAACAACTCCTCTTCGGGCACATCCTGAAAGCCTTCCAATTCGGCGCCCCACCCCACGGCGGCATCGCGCTTGGTTTGGATCGCCTCGTCATGCTCATCGCCGGCGAGGAAAGCATCCGCGATGTCATCGCCTTCCCGAAAAACAACCGCGGCGTCGAAATGATGACCCAGTCCCCCGCCGAAGCCGACTTCAAGCAACTCCGCGAGCTTTACATCCAAAGCACGGCAAAGAAGCAGCCATAAGGCTTCCGCTTATCACGCCGCCGCCATCGGCGGGCAGGAGCAGAAGATGTGGCGGTCGCCGTGGACATTGTCGATGCGGGCGACGCTGGGCCAGAACTTGTGCTGGCGTAGCCACGGGGCGGGCCAGGCGGCTTGGGTGCGTGAGTAGGGGCGCGTCCACTCGTCGCTCGTCACACACGCGGCAGTGTGTGGGGCGTTTTTGAGCGGGTTGTTGGTTTTGTCCAACGCGCCGGATTCGATGGCGAGGAGCTCGGCGTGGATCGTAATCATGGCGTCGCAGAAGCGGTCGATCTCGGCGAGGGATTCGCTCTCGGTCGGTTCGACCATGAGCGTTCCCGCAACCGGCCAACTCATCGTCGGGGCGTGGAATCCAAAATCCATCAGGCGCTTCGCAACATCCTCGACCTCGATGCCGGCGCGTTGTTTCCACTCGCGCAAATCGAGGATGCATTCGTGGGCGACGCGGTTGGATTTTCCCCGGTAGAGGATGGGGAAACATTTTTCGAGACGGGCGGCGATGTAGTTCGCGCTGAGGATCGAGACGGCTGTGGCGTCACGCAGGGCGCGGGGGCCCATCATGGCGATATACATCCAGGAAATGACGAGGATACTCGCGCTGCCGAGATTTGATTGCGATACGGGACCAACGGCGTGGTTTTTGCCGAGCGGGTCGCCAGGCAAGAAGGGCGCGAGGTGTTTGGCGACGCCGATCGGGCCGACGCCTGGACCGCCGCCACCGTGGGGAATGCAGAAGGTTTTGTGGAGATTGAGATGGCAGACATCGGCTCCAAAATCGCCGGGACGGCAGAGGCCAACCTGGGCGTTCATGTTCGCGCCATCCATGTAAACCTGACCGCCCGCTGCGTGAACGATCTCGCAAATCTCGCGGATGCCTTCCTCGAAAACGCCGTGCGTGGAGGGATAGGTCACCATCACGCAGGCCAGCGTGTCGCGATGCGCGTCGGCTTTGGCGCGGAGGTCGGCGAGGTCGATGTTGCCGGATTGGTCGCAGGCAACGGGGACGACTTTCATGCCGGCCATGACGGCGCTCGCGGGGTTCGTGCCGTGAGCGGAAACGGGGATGAGGCAATCGGTGCGCTGGGTTTCGCCGCGAGAGCGGTGCCAGGCACGGATGGCAAGGAGACCGGCGTATTCGCCTTGCGAGCCGGCATTCGGCTGGAGCGACACGGCGGCGAATCCCGTGATTTCGGCAAGCCATTCCTCGAGCTGGCGCGCCATTTTTTGATAGCCGAGGGATTGGTCAGCGGGCGCGGCGGGGTGGAGCGAGGAGACGGAATCCCAAGTCACCGGGAGCATCTCGGAGGTGGCGTTGAGCTTCATCGTGCACGAACCCAGCGGGATCATGGAGGTCGTGAGCGAGAGGTCCTTCGCCTGCAACCGGCGGATGTATCGGAGCATCTCGGTCTCGGTGTGGTGCGTGTTGAAGACAGGGTGGGTGAGGAAGGGCGAGGTGCGACGGGGAGTTTTTGCGGGGGATTCGGCGAGCGTCGCGCCGAAGAGATCGAGTAGTGGCGAAAGATCTTCGGTGGTTTCGTCGAGCGAGATTGTGATCGTCGTCGGGTCGAGGAGACGGAGGTTGATGCCGGTCTTTGCGGCGCGGGCGACCAAGGCGGGGGCGGAATCATTTTTCGGAGTCACGCTGATCGTGTCGAAAAACGCGGCGTGGTGGACGGTGTGGCCAGCGTTTTTCAAGGACTCGGCGAGATTGGCGGCGTGTCGGTGGATGCGCTCGGCGATGGAGCGGAGCCCCTCGGCACCATGATAGACGGCATACATCGAGGCCATGACGGCGAGAAGAACTTGGGCGGTGCAGATGTTGCTGGTCGCCTTGTCGCGGCGGATGTGTTGCTCGCGGGTCTGGAGCGTGAGGCGCAGGGCGGGATTGCCGGCCGCGTCTTTGGAAACCCCCACAAGGCGGCCGGGGAGGCGGCGCTTGTGTTCATCGCGCGTGGCGAGAAAAGCGGCGTGCGGGCCGCCGTAGGCGGGAGGAACTCCGAAGCGCTGGCTCGAACCGATCACGACATCGGCCCCACATTCGCCGGGGGGCTTCAGGAGCGTGAGAGCGAGAAGATCGGCAGAAACGATCGCAAGCGCTCCCGAGCTGTGGACGCGGGCGATGAGTTTTTCCAAGTCGCCAATCGAGCCGTCGGTGGCAGGGTATTGAAAGAGGGCGGCAAAGAAGGGTTCGGTGGGAGGATTTTCGGCAGGGCCAGTGAGGACCTTGATTCCAAGTGGCTCGGCGCGGGTTTGGAGAACGGCGCGGGTTTGGGGATGGACATGGTCGGCGACGAAAATCGCATCGCCGCCTTTAATGTCGTGGCAAAGCGTCATCGCCTCGGCGGCAGCGGTGGCCTCGTCGAGAAGGGAGGCGTTGGAAATCTGCATCCCGGTGAGGTCGCAAACCATCGTCTGGAAATTCAAAAGCGCCTCGAGACGGCCTTGTGCGATCTCGGCTTGATAGGGGGTGTAGGCGGTATACCAACCGGGATTTTCAAGAATGTTGCGGCGAATGACGGCAGGTGTGTGGGTGCCGTGGATGCCCATCCCGAGATGGTTCGCGGCGATTTTGTTCTCCGACATGATGGCGCGGAGGTCGGCAAGGGCCTTTTCCTCAGAGCGCGCAGCGGGGAGCTTCAGGTCGTTTTTAAGCCGGATCAAGGCGGGAACGGTTTCGTCGATCAAGGCGTCGAGCGAGGGCACGCCAACAGCGGCGCACATGGTTTCAATTTCCTTGGAGTCGGGGCCGATATGGCGGTGGGCAAATGCGGTCATGTCGAGATGCGGGAGTATGCGAAACCGACCGCGAATGGAGAAGAAAATTGCGAGAAAATCAGGCGAGCTTTTGGCGCAGGGCTTGAAGCTCGAGAACGGCCTGGAGGTCACGCGGTCGGCCCATTGCCCGCTTGGCATCTATCAGGGCATCGAGCGTAAGCGTCCGAATTTCCAACCCGGAAATCCGGATCGTTTGACTCAGCGGCAGGCACTCTTGGTAGCCGCCCAGCCCCTTGATTTTGCCAAGACAGTCGAGCTGCCCCCAATCCGTTCCAAGATAAAGGTTTTTTAATCCGGCTGCTTGTGCTTGCTCAGGTGTGAATGGGAGCCTTTGGGGTGTCATTCGGTGACAGGGATTCAGTTCACTCAAGGCCTCGAAAATTCGTCGCAGATTTTCCGAATCCATCGGGCAAACTATATCCACATCTCGCGTAAGAAGAGATCCTCCATGCAGGAGCGCAGCGAGTCCTCCGCAGATAATGAAATCCACATTCGAGCGGGCAAGCCTTTCAGTGATTCTCTCCAGAGTTTTCATTTAATCCGGCGAGAGCAGCCTGCAGGGCCTCAGCCTCATTCAGCAAGCGGTCATTTTGGCGGAGGCGTTCCAGCGGGGTGAGGCGAAGATTTTCGTCCAGAAGCGAGAGATCCATCCCGAAAAGTTCCGCGCGCTGGATGTCGGTCAGACCGTCGTCGGTGCGCCAGAAGCGTTCGAGTTCGGAGGGCAGTGAATCCATGGTGCGAAGGGCGTTATCCTCCGATCTGGGCTCGGTAGGCGGTGGCGTCTTTGAGGGAGTCGAGGTCGGCGGGGTTGGTGAGGCGGATTTTGAAAATCCAGCCGGTGCCGAAGGGGTCGGTGTTGAGGAGCGAGGGGTCGGCTTCGATGGCGTCGTTGCGTTCGACGACCTCGCCGCTGACGGGGGAGTAGATATCGCTGGCGGCTTTGACGGATTCGACGACGGCAGCGATGTCTCCGGCTTTCACGGTTTTTCCGATAGCGGGAGGCTCGGCAAAGACGATGTCGGTGAGTTCGGCTTGGGCGTGGTCGGTGATGCCGACCGTGCCGGTGTCTCCTTCGACGAGGATCCATTCGTGGCTGGTGGCGTAGCGGAGGTTTTCGGGAACATTCATGGTTTTTTAAGGAAAGGTTTTTTGACGACCTCGGCGCGGAAGCGGCGGTCGCGGACTTCGATTTGGACTTCCTGGCCGAGGTCGCAATACGCGGGCGGCAGGTAGGCGAGGGCGATGCCGTAGCCCAGGCTCGGCGAGAGGGCACCGCTGGTGGTCTCGGTGACGGGCTCGCCGTTTACAAAAACACGGTAGTGTGAGCGGATCGGCGGGGATTTGTCGGTGACGCGCAGGGCGCAGAGTTTGTGCGGGAGGACGGAGTGTTGCTTTTGGGCAAGAAGGGCGTCGCGGCCGAGGAAGGCGGGCTTTTTCAGATCGCAGAAAAAACCAAGTCCGGCTTCGAGCGGGGTGCGGTCGGGCGAAAGGTCGGAGCCGTTCAGCGGGTAACACATCTCGAGGCGGAGCGTGTCGCGGGCACCGAGTCCGCAAGGAGTCGCGCCGGCAGCGAGGGCGGCTTGCCAGGCTGAAACGGCTTCCGTGGCAGGAATGACCCATTCGAAGCCAGATTCACCTGTGTAGCCAGTGGTGGCGATGAACGAGCCGGGCTGGATTTCCAGCACACGGTTGCGCTCGGTAGGCATTGGCTTTTGGAAGAGTTTTTCGAAAACGGCAGCGGCTTTGGGGCCTTGGATGGCGAGGGCGGCAAATTCGGGACTGCGGTCAGTGAATACGACACCGGGCACGGCGTGTTTACGGAGCCAGGCGGCGTCTTCATCGATCTTCGCGGCGTTGACGATGAGGAGGTATTTTTCCTCCGCGAGGCGGTAGGCGAGGAGGTCGTCGATCACGCCAGCACGCTCGTTGAGGAGCAGCGTGTATTGGGCTTGGCCGACGGGGACAGATGCGAGGTTGTTTGTGAGGAGGGAGTCAAGCCAAGCGGTGGCGCCGGGGCCTTCGACGAAAAACTCGCCCATGTGCGAGATGTCGAACACGCCGCAGGATTCGCGCACGGCTTTGTGCTCTTGGAGGATTCCGGTGTATTGGACCGGCATTTCCCAACCGGCGAATTCGACAATGCGGCCGCCGGCGGCGAGGTGTTGGTCGTGAAGTGGGGTGCGCATCAGGCGGTGGGCGGCTTGGCGTGTTGGTCGTCGAAGTTCAAGTAAGTGTAGAGCGTGAGACTTTTCTCGTAGTCGTCAAGGAGTCGCATGGCCTCGTTGGGCTTGAGGCGGTCGGATTTGATAGCGGCGTCGGTCTGGGCCTTCATGCGGCGCGCGAGTTCGTTGACATCCCACTGAGTGAGGCTGAGAACTTGGCCGATCGTGCTGCCGGGGAGGATTTCTTCGATGTAGTAACCGCTGTCCTCGTCTTCATCGAGGTAGATGTGCATTTCGTTGACGCGTCCGAAGAGATTGTGGAGATCGCCCATGATGTCCTGATAGGCCCCGGCAAGGAAGAAGCCGATGTAATAGGGCTCACCGGATTTCCAGCGGTGAAGCGGGAGGGTTTCCTTCACATCCTGGATGTCGATGAACTTCGCGACCTTACCGTCGGAGTCGCAGGTGATGTCCACGAGCGTGGCGTTGCGATCGGGTGCTTCATTCAGGCGCTGGATCGGCATGACGGGGAAAAGTTGGCCGAGCGCCCAGTGGTCGAGGAGGGATTGGAAAACGGAGAAGTTGCAGAGGTATTGGTCGCCAAGGGCGTTTTGGATTTCCTGCACCTCCTCCGGCAGGGGCTCAGATTTGTCGAAAAGCTCCACGGTGCGCGTGGCGATCTGCCAATAGACGGTCTCGATGCCTGCCTTCGTGCGGAGGTCGAGCAGGCCGAGATCGAACATCGACTGCGCGCGTTCGCGGATTTCCTGGGCGTCGTGGAAATTCTCGAGGCGGCGATCCATCGAGAGTCCCGATTGGATTTCCAGAATGTCGGCGAGGAGGTTCGGCTGGCCGTCAGGGGCGGGCGTGGGAGGAATCTCTATGTGGCTGGCTTTTTCGATCGCGCCGAAGGCCTCGACAATCAACACGGAGTGCTGGGCGACGATGGCGCGGCCGCTTTCGCTGACAAGAACGGGGTGCTGAACGGACTCGGAGTCGCAGACCTCCTTCACGGTGTAGACGATGTCGCGCACATATTCGTCCATCGAATAGTTCATCGAGCTATCGAATGTGGTGCGCGAGCCGTCGTAGTCCACACCGAGGCCGCCGCCGACATCGAGGTAGCCGAGTTCGTGGCCCATCTTGAAAAGCTTTGCATAGAAGCGGGCGGCCTCTCGGACGGCGCGCTTGATGGTTCCGATGTCGGGAACCTGCGAGCCGACATGGAAGTGGACGAGCTTGAGGCAATGAGCGAGCCCGGCGGCGTGGAGCATGTCGCTGGCCTCGACGAGATCGGCGGTCGAGAGACCAAACTTGGCATTCTCACCGCCGCTGGTGGCCCACTTGCCAGCGCCCTTCGAAAGAAGGCGGACGCGCAGGCCAATCATCGGCTCGATTTTCATGTCCTGCGACACGCGGAGGATGTGGGCGAGTTCCTCGAGTTTTTCCACGACGAGGATGACTTTTTTTCCGAGCTTCCGGCCGAGGAGCGCGCTGCGGATGAAGCTGGTGTCCTTGTAGCCGTTGCAGATCACAAGGCTTTCGGGGTCGGTGTGGACCGAAAGTGCGGCGAGGAGTTCGGGCTTGCTGCCCGCCTCTATGCCGAAATGCCAAGGCGCGCCGGCGTCGAGGATTTCCTCCACGACCTCGCGGAGTTGATTGACCTTGATCGGGAATACGCCGCGATAGGGCGCGGTGTAATTTGCCTCCGCGATGGCTCTGGCAAAGGCTTTATTGATCGTCTCGACACGGTCGCGCAGGAGGTCGTGGAAACGCACCACCAGCGGAAAAGCGAGCTTGTGGGCGCGGGCCTCGGCGACGACTTCCATAAGATCGATCGTCTCGCCGTTGCGCTTGGGATGGACGACGACATGGCCTGCGTCGTTGATTCCGAAATATCCCCCGCCCCAGCGGTCGATGCTGTAAAGATTGGCGGCGTCCTGAATGGAAAACGAAGGCTGAGTCATTGTTTAATTAAAATGTGATAATCTGAAAATCGTTCTGGCTAACAGCCTGTGCCTCCTCAGGCGTGACCCAGCGCTCGGAAAATTCAGGTCCCCACGAGTCTGAAACTGCAATTTCGTCTGTTTCTTTGTTGTAGCCGATAATCATACAGACATGGGCCGTGTCTGTGAATTTTTTGAATCTTCTGCCAGACTTTCGGGCCTCGGAGAGCGTTTTTTTCCATTCTTTGGAGTCTATTGAAGTCTCCAAGCGCATTTTCTTCCGTGAGTTGGCGGCTTCGTTGAATTCATTTGTTGAAAACATGGCCCAAATCAACGGAAGGCCACGGTCGATATATTTCGAAACATTGATGGGGTTTGGCTTGATTTTAACTCGTTCAATTTTTCGACCAGAACGAATCACGGATTCGCGGGCTCCTTCAGCAATGTCGGTTAAATTTGTGCCTCCCCCCTCTTTTGTTTCTCCAGCCATTGCGAGGACATACATGTCGGCTGGAATCCCCATGTAGCGCATCACGCGTTCCCATGTCGCAGGCACGCAGTAGCCCTTGGGGCCTTGGTTAACCATCGGCATGTCTTTCAGAATCACATCCCCATTCGGACGGTTCTCAACTCGCGCAGATACCCGAGCGCGGATTTCACTATCGAGTATCCGGGATTTACCGCCGGCATCAGCTGATTCCGTGGGCATGATTCGTATTGCGACATATTCATCGCGGGGAGATGCCAAAAGAAAAGCATGCCCATTCCAGTCCCAGCGCTTCACATTTTCTCTGGTTTCACGCCCTTGACCATAGCGATCAACAACTGGTTCCCCGAAAAGTTCGGTCAAGGCGCTTTGAATCTTATTTTTATCTTCGCGTATCAACTTAGGAAGATCACGAACTTGCTTATTCTTTGTGCGGATCGTTGCCCGATCGGATTCTGAAGTTGAGTAAACAACGGCATCGCCTTTGTTCGCGAATACCAGTGACAAGCTCGAGGGCGAGCCCTGTTCCGCCAGAAGAACAGTGGAATACGGGCGGCAATCCAGAATTCGTTCATCGGTTCCGGGGTATTTTCGAAAGCTTGAATCTGTTGAAGTCTCGGATTCGAGTGGCCAATCAAGTCTCTGCGCCGTGGCACTTGCATCGTCGTCCCAGAGGTTGTCGTCATCAAAAAGTTTCACACCCAACGCGGAGTTAACATCGGCAGCGGAGGGAGCGGAGTCTTGAGCATGCAGAGTGCCCAAGATCAAAAGAGCGATAAGAAATGGAAAGCTTCGCCGCTGAAACATGAAAGTGGCGGGCACACTAGGACTCTTCGGGAAAATTTCCATGCGAAAGCGTGGGTATTTTTAGGGTGAATTGAGGAATGATTTGGCGAAGGCCAGCCAGACTTTGTGGCGGGGGACTTTGACGCGCAGGCCGAGGGGGTGTTCGGCAACGAGAGCGAGGGTTTGGCGGGCGAGGTCGAGCGGGAGTTTGCAGGCGGCGCGGAGGGCGCGAGGCTTCACGGCAGAGGCATACTGAGTGCCGGCTTCGAGGAGTTCGGAGGCGCGTTGCAACTCGGGATAAAACCGCTCGTCGGGGATGTAAACGCGGCCCGAGTCGGCATCGCGGCGGCGGTCGCGGAGGATGTTCACCATTTGCAGGCCTTGGCCGAAGATTTTCGCAAGCGGGAGCATTTCGTCGACGGGTTTGGAGGCGTAGTCGGGGATGTGGCGGAAGCACATGCTCGTCCAAAATTCGCCCACGCTGCCGGCGACGAGTTGGGTGTATTCGACGAGTTCCTCGGGCGAGAGAGGTTTTTGGGGGGCACCATCCGTGGATGGTTCGAAGCGCTCGAGGTCGAAGATTTGCCCGCGCAGGATGACACGCCAGGCGGCCTTGATTTTTGCGGCGTCGGGTAGGGCTTCGAGGGCTTTGAGGAGATCGGGCAAGCGGATGAGCAAATCGCGTTCGTCGCCTGCGAGGCCGAGGTCGGGGCTTTTTTCCGGATAGGAATCAGGCAGGGCGCGGAGGAGGGCGAGTCGTTGGAAGGTTGGCGCAGTCGAGGCATCTGCGATCGAGTCGGAAGCGCGAGCAAGCATGTAGGCCAGCGACAAGGCCGGACGGATCGAGGCTGGAAGAATGCGGAGTGACAGCGCGAAGGTGCGCGCGAGTTTTTTCAGCAAGCGCTCGTAGCCTGCGGTATCAAGGACCGTGAGGGCGAGGGCCGGAGGTTTGGTAGAACTCACAGCCACCGACAATAGGTCTCGGCGAGCGCGTTGGAAATACCGTTCAAACGGATTTGCGTTTCCTCCAAATATTGGTGGAGTCCGGTTTTGAAAATCGACCCGATGTTGGCGAAGTCGAGGTTCGAGCGGAGCAAGCCGGAAAGGCGCTCGGCCTCGTTCTCGAAATGTCCGCGGTCGGTGCCCGAGATGCGGTGAAGGGCTGAGTCGAGCGAGTCCACGCAAAAGCGGATCGAGCGGGGAAAAGAATCGTGGAGGATGAGAAATTCAGCGACCTCCCAGCTCGATACGCGGCCGTTGGAGATTTTGAAATAAGCCTCCATGGCACTGCAGGAGCGGAGGACTGCCATCCATTGAGTGACATCGATGT
The DNA here is from genome assembly GCA_937919825.1 of uncultured Spartobacteria bacterium. Classification (GTDB taxonomy): domain Bacteria; phylum Verrucomicrobiota; class Verrucomicrobiia; order Chthoniobacterales; family Terrimicrobiaceae; genus UBA967. Next base: position 41,047 of record CALFPA010000091.1, read on the forward strand.
TGCCGCCGACCTTTTCGCCTTGGGGCAGGAGGACATGGTATTTGAAATCCAGCACGCGCGAGGTGGAGTCGGCGCGCTCGAGGAATTTGCCCGCTTGGAGAAATTGCCAGCCCTCGCCGTGCGTCATCGTGGCATCCGTGATGCCTTGGAACGAGTGGAGGTTTTCGACAAGGGTGCGATGGAAACCGATCGGGCTCTCGCGGTGGGCGGCGCGAGCGGAGGGGCTTTGGAGGTAGAGGTAGAGGCGGTTGATGCGCTCCCACATCTCGCTCGAAATCTGCTCACGGACGGTGCGGGCATTTTCGCGGGCGTGGGTCACGGAGGCCAGGATCGAGTTCGGGTTGGTTTTTTCGAAGGTGATGAACTCCATCACGGCATCGCCGCTGATTTTGTCGTGGAGTTGGAGGAAAAGCTCTTGGTCCTCGAGAGTCGCGAGGATCGGCAGCCATTGCTGGTTCGAGTCCGAGTAATTCAGCGCCTCGAAATCCAGCACGAGCTGCATATTCACATCCAAGATTCGGGAACTCGACTCCGCGCGCTCGATGTAACGGCTGAGCCAGAAGCAGGAATCAGCGACGCGGCTTAGCATGGCTGCTCCTCCCCTTCATCGAGAACCCAAGTATCCTTCGTGCCGCCGCCCTGCGAGGAATTCACAACGAGCGAGCCTTTTCGCATGGCCACACGGGTGAGGCCACCCGGGATGATCGTCGTTTTTTCGCCCATGAGAATGTAGGGCCGGAGGTCGATATGGCGGCCTTCGAATTTCCCATCCACGCGGGAGGGAGAGCGGGAAAGACTCACCACGGGCTGCGCAATGTAGCCGCGCGGGTCGGCGATGATCGCTGCGCGGAATTTTTCGATCTCCTCCTTCGTCGCGTGAGGCCCGATCATCATGCCGTAGCCGCCGCTTTCGTTTGCCGCTTTGACAACGAGATTTTCGAGATTTTCGAGAATGTATTTCCGGTCGGATTCTACGGCGGAAAGGTAGGTGTCCACATTCGGGAGAATCGGTTCCTCGCCGAGGTAGAATCGGATCATCGCGGGCACATAGTAATAGGTGACCTTGTCGTCGGCGACGCCCGTTCCAAGGGCATTGGCGAGGTTCACATTTCCCTCACGGTAGGCGTTGACGATGCCGGGGACGCCGAGGACGGAGTCCTTCCGGAAGACCGTCGGGTCAAGGAAGTCGTCATCGATCCGGCGATAGATCACATCGACCTGCTTGAGGCCTTTGGTGGTCTTCATGAAAACCCGCGAATTCTGCACAACCAGGTCTTGGCTAGTGACGATCTCGATGCCCATCGCGCGGGCGAGGAACGAGTGCTCGAAATACGCGGAGTTGTAGATGCCCGGCGTGAGCACAACGACGGTCGGATCGGGATTTCCACCCGGCGCGACATAGCGCAATGCGGCGAGGAGTTCCTGCGGATAGCGGTCTACCGGCCGAACACCATAGCGGCTGAAAAGTTTCGGGAAAACCCGCTTCATCGCTTGGCGGTTTTCCAGCACATACGAAACACCTGAAGGACACCGGCCGTTATCCTCGAGCACAAAATACTGACCGTCCGCCCCGCGCACGAGATCGGTTCCGCAGACATGAATGTAGATTCCATGAGGGACATCCAGACCGACGAGTTCGGGGCGGTAATGTTTCGCGGTGCGGATGATTTCGAGCGGAATCACTCCTTCCTTCACGATGCGCTGATCGTGGTAGACATCGTGAAGGAAAAGATTCAGTGCGCGCAGGCGTTGCTCCAACCCGCGTTCGAGGTGTCGCCACTCGTCCGCCGGGATGATGCGAGGCACGAGGTCGAACGGCATGATGCGTTCGGTGCCCTCGTCGCCGCGATAAACCGTGAAGGTGATTCCTTGGTTGAGATAAGCGCTCTCCGCCATCGCGCGCTTGCGCTCGAAAGTGGCGGTGTCCATATCGGAGAAACGCCCGAGAAGTCGCTCGTAGTGTGGGCGGACCTTGCCATCCGCCTCGAACATCTCATCGAAAAATCCCTCCGTTTCGTATTGATCGAAAAGGCCCTGCATTTGCCCGATGTTTTGCCCAACGGCCGCGCCGTGAAAAGAGAAAAATCTCGTGCCGCTTCAGCGAGCAGCAACTTGTAGAGGATCCAGCGCGCAGGAAATCTGATGGCTGCCGAACTTCGTATAAATAAATCGCGCCGATGTGGAGTTCGCTCGCGTCACGCCGCGAACTTTGTCGAGACCCTCCGTGCGGAGAAAATTCAGCGACGACGCCAGCAGGGCACTGCCTAGGCCGCGGTTGCGGTATTCATGAAGGATCATCGGTCCGCTGGAGAGGTGGTTCATTGAGTCGGGATCCGTATCCATCACCGAGACACCGATAATTCGCGAACCATGCTGGGCCACAACGCACGAGGGTGTGGCCTGTTTTTTCTCGAAGGCCTCTTCCACAAAGCGCTCCATGCTTTCATCCAAGCGCCGACTGATATCGCCCCAGGAAGAATCCATGGAAAACGCGGTGCGGAGGACCTTGCCGACGACCTCTTCGTCCTCGCGGTTAGCAGGTCGGATCGCCAGAGAAGCTGGCGCGGGCACCGAGTAATCTGCAGACACCGTGTCCCATTCAAAGCAAAGCCAAGGTTGCATTCAGTAATTCAGGTTAAATCCCTTCCGACTACACAGGTCAGGAAACCCCCTGATCATTGCGGCTGACCCACCATACGCACCCCAGAAAAACGGCGCAGACCATTCCAAATGCAGAAAATGAAAACATGAACAGCTTTGTGGTTTTTCAGAACCCTCTCCGTCGGTCAATGAAATTCCCGGAGCGAACGGGAAAAACACCGAATTGCTCGACAATGGCACATCCCTTTCCTAGAAGTCGCGGTTCAACTAAAAATTCCACACCATGATCGACAACATCGTCTCAGCGCTCGGCGACAAGGCCGACTACCTTCTCAAGCACACTTCGAAGACCGTTTCGAAGGACCAACTCCATCTTCCCGGCCCCGATTTTGTGGACCGCATTTTCGCCCACACCGACCGGAACCAGCGCGTCCTGAATAATCTCCAGTGGATCTACAATTCCGGCCGCCTCGCAGGCACCGGCTATGTTTCGATCCTGCCTGTCGATCAAGGTATCGAGCACTCCGCCGGAGCCAGCTTCGCCAAAAACCCCGCGTATTTTGATCCCGAGAATATTGTGAAACTCGCCATCGAGGGCGGTTGCAACGCCGTCTGCTCGACCTTCGGCGTCCTCGGCTCAGTCTCGCGCAATTACGCGCACAAGATTCCATTCCTTGTTAAAATCAACCACAACGAACTCCTCACCTACCCGAACGCCTTCAAGGAGATTCTCTTTGGAAAAATCAAGACCGCCCACGACATGGGCGCAGCCGCTATCGGCGCCACGATTTACTTCGGCTCCGACGACGCCCATCGCGAGATCGTCGAGGTCGCCGAGGCTTTCGCCTACGCCCATGAGCTTGGAATGGCAACTGTCCTCTGGTGCTACCTCCGCAACTCCGCCTTTAGCATCAAAGGCGACAAGGATTATCATCTCGCCGCCGATCTCACCGGCCAGGCCAACCACCTCGGTTGCACGATCCAAGCCGACATCATTAAACAAAAGCTCCCCGAGAATAACGGCGGCTTCAAAGCCCTCAACACCGGCGGCTCCAGCTACGGCAAACTCGACGAGCGCATTTACACCGAACTCACCACCGACCATCCGATCGACCTCTGTCGTTATCAGGTCGTGAACTGCTACATGGGCCGCGCCGGCCTCATCAACAGCGGCGGCGCGAGCGGCAAGAACGACTTCAACGAAGCCGTCTTCACTGCGGTCGTCAACAAGCGCGCGGGCGGCACCGGACTCATCTCCGGCCGCAAGGCCTTCCAACGCCCGATGGCCGAAGGAGCCAAGCTTCTCCACGCCATTCAGGATGTCTACCTCGCCAAAGAGGTCACCATCGCCTGATCACCCGGCGCGAAAGTTCCAAACAAAACACAGCCGCAACTCCCCTTGCGGCTGTTTTTTTTGAAAGATGGACACCGAAATCCTGATCGTGGGAGCGGGGCTTTGCGGGCTCCACGCCGCCACCCAGTTGCAGGCCGCAGGCCGCTCCGTGCTGGTGCTGGAGAAAAGCCGCGGCCTGGGCGGACGCGCCGCGACAAGGCGCTGGAACAATCGGCCTGTCGATCACGGCGCCCAATTTTTCACCGCCAAAAATCCGCAGTTCGTCGCGCAGGTCGCGCGCTGGCTGGAATCCGGCGTCTGTCACGAATGGACGCGTGGTTTGCACCACTTCTCTGGCGGCCAACTTCACGAACCCACCGATCACTCCCACCCCCGCTACGCCTGCCGGTCCGGAATGGCCGCGCTTGGCCGCACCTTGGGTGGTCCACTCGGTGAGATCGTGCAGCGCGAGTCCAAAGTCTCGCGCCTCGCCGTGGTCGAAGGACAATGGCAAGCCACCCTGGAGGATGGACGCCTCGTGCGATCGCGGAGCGTTTTGCTCACTCCTCCGCCCGCGCAAAGCAGAGCCCTCCTCGCCGAATCAGCGCCGATGGCGGCTCAAGAACTCAACCTCCACCCCTCGTGGCCTTGTCACGCGGTGGCAGCTTGTTTTTCGCGAATGGAACTTCCTTGGCAAGGCATCCAAGCTCCCGATGACGAGGTGCTGACCTGGATCGGCCACGACACCAGCAAGCGCCCGGAACTTCACCCCGAGCACACGATTCTCATGCTCCATGCCGCACCAGGTTTCAGCACAACCAACGCCGACGCTTCGGAGGGAGAAATTGCCGCCGCCTTGCTCCGCCGCGCCTCGGAGATGACCTCGCTCGATTTGCATTCGCCGCTCGAAATCTTTTTGCAGAGGTGGCGCTATGCGCTGCCGACTTCTAGCAAAACGCCATGCAGCCCGATCGCCCACACTTTCCCCGCGCCTCTCGTCGTAGCCGGCGATTGGTGCCATGGTGGTCGGATCGAAGGCGCGTGGATGGCGGGCCGCGATGCGGCGGACCGCCTCCTAGCAATACTCCGCTAAAGGCGAGCAGAAGCAGCCTTTGCCTAGTTGGCGCTTTTGCGTTTTTCCAACCAGGCTTTCGCGAATTCCCAAACGATCGGCAGGACCGAAACAACGATGATGCCCAGGATGACGAGCTTCATGTTTTTTTGAACGATCTCTAAGCCGCCGAAGTAATATCCGCCGCCGAGAAAAATCCCCACCCACAGGAATGCGCCGGAGACATTGTAGAGCGCGAATTTGGAATAGGTCATCGATCCCACGCCGGCGACGAATGGCGCGAAGGTCCGGACGATCGGAACGAAGCGCGCCAGGATGATCGCGCGGCCACCATACCTTTCATAGAACGCATGGGCCTTCATGAGGTGGGCCTTGTTCAAGAAGCGGCTTGACTCGTATTGAAAAACTTTTGGCCCCATCCACTTTCCAATCGAGTAGTTGACGGCGTCGCCGAGGATGGCCGCGACGAGAAGGAGCGGGGTGACGATCTCGACTTGAATGAGCTGTTTTCCAGCGAGGGCTCCGACGGCAAAGAGCAGCGAGTCACCGGGCAGGAACGGAGTCACGATGAGACCTGTTTCGCAAAAGATGATCGCGAAGAGCAGGGCGTAAATCCAGAAGTCGTAATTCTTGATGAACCACTCCAAGTGGCGCTCGGCATGGAGAAAAAAATCGATGAAGTCGGCGAATGTCATGGGCTGTCCTTATCAAGGTGCGAAACGCCTCTGGCAACGATAAATCCCCCGCGACTCCAAAATGACGCCATCCGTCCGCCCGCCTGTGTTCGTGTTTTCCTAAGAATTCGTTCGGAATCGTGGAATGGTCAAAACCATCCCCATCCCCCATGATGCGGCGATGAACTTGTTTCCTTTCGCCGATTACTGGTGGTTTTACTGCGGCTTCACAGTTTTTGTTTTGATCGTGTTGGCACTCGATCTCGGGGTGTTCCACCGCAACGCGCATGAGGTCAAATTTCGCGAGGCCCTCGCGTGGAGCGTCGTGTGGGTTGCGATGGCGGTTCTGTTCGGCTGGCTATTCGGAAAATTTGCGGAGTTCCGTTTTTTCAATGATGCCCGACTACTCGCCATTTCTGGCTTCGATCCGTCGGTGGAGGCCCACCGCGCGATGCTTCAATACTTCACCGGCTATATCGTCGAGAAGGCCCTCTCGGTGGACAACATCTTCGTGTTCGTTGTCATTTTCACCTACTTCAACATCCCGGACAAATACCAGCACCGCGTCCTTTTCTACGGCATCATCGGAGCGCTCATTTTCCGCTGCATCTTCATCGCGGTCGGGGCGGCTCTCATCCAATATTACTGGGTCGTCGTTCTTTTCGGCGTCTTCCTCATCCTCACCGGCATCAAAGTTATACTCGCCCCGGAAAAGCCGCTCGATCCCGAGAAAAATCCGATTCTGAAATTCTTGAAGCGCGTCCTGCCCATCACGCCGCAACTCGAGGGCCAGCGGTTTTTCCTGCGTCAAAAGGGGACGCTGATGGCGACCCCGCTCTTTGTGGCGCTTATTTTCATTGAGATCTCTGATGTCGTTTTCGCTGTCGATTCCGTGCCGGCGATCTATGCGATCACCAAGGAGCCGATGATTGTTTTCACCTCAAACATCTTCGCCATCCTCGGCCTGCGCGCGATGTTCTTCCTCCTCGCCGGCGTCGTGCACAAATTCCGTTTCCTCAAATACGGCCTCGGTCTCGTGCTCGTTTTCGTGGGTCTGAAAATGGTCTGGCTGAACCAACTTTTCGGCGGCCATTTCCCGATCGGTTGGTCGCTCATGATCATCTCGGTGCTCATCGGCTCATCGATTGCCGCCTCGTTTTTGATCCCTGCGAAGAAGGAATCCTAAAACTGGTCTCAACCGAGCTCCAGACCCGGCAGGGTCGGCTGGAGATTTTTTGCACTGCGGCGAGCGGGGGCTCGTTTGCGGCTTCCGTGACGGACAAAAACCGCCTTGGCCTCAACTCGCGTTTCCGTTTGACGACGCACGGCCGAGATTTTATCCCGAGCCTCTTTCACCGCTGCTGTGTGTTCCACAATCGGAGCAGGATAGTTTTTCCCGATGACGCATCCGCAGCGGCTCTGAATTTCGGAGGGCATTTGCTCCGGCCGTGACAGCCAGGAAACGGGAACCTCGCGGAGTTCTGGCAGCCAGTAGCGAATGAATACGCCGTCGGGGTCTTGCTCGAGGGCTTGTTTGGCCGGGGAATAAATCCGCAGCGTGTTGATCCCGCTCGTGCCACTCTGCATTTGGAATTGGCTGAAATGAATGCCCGCCTCGAAGTCGAGGAAGTGGGACCCCAGCCAGACCGCCGGTTCGCGCCAGTGGAGCCAGAGATGATACGCGGAAAAACTCGCGAGCATCGCCCGCATGCGGAAGTTGAGCCAGCCCGTCGCCTTCACGCAGCGAATGCACGCATCCACCATCGGGTAACCGGTGAGCCCCTCCTTCCAAGCATCGAACCGCCGGCGGCCTTCAGGGCCATCTGTGAATTCCTCCCTCAGCCCATCGTAGGTCCGAACGAAATTTCCAAACTCGATGCGCGGCTCGTCCTCGAGTTTTTGCATGAAGTGGCAGTGCCAGCGCAAACGGGACCCAAAACTCTGTAGCGACCCGAACCATCGCCGATCCACCGCCGCACCAACCTCCCGAGCGGCGCGGAGAGCTAAACGGCGCTCCCCGAGTTTTGCGACCACCGTGCGCATTGAGATGCAGCCAAAGGAAAGATACGGGCTGATGCGCGAGCAGGCGGTCCAACCCTCGAGGGGGCTCGACATCGCCGCGCGGTAATTCACCCCCCGCTCCGTCAGAAACGAGTGGATCGTTCGGCGAGCCGCCTCTTCACCGCCCTTTTGCGCGTCCGGCTTGTCGGAGGGAGGCAAACCCAATTCCTCGAGACCGAGAATCCCCTCGCTTCTCAACCCCTCCACTCCGCGAATCCCCGGCACCGAACTCGCTGGCCCCCGCATGAATTCCTCCCAATTTTTCGACCATCCATTGCGGGATCGCAGTCGGCGCACAACGCCGTCCTGCCGAAATTCATTCCATGGAATTCCCCGCTCGCAGCACCACTCGCCCACCTCGCGATCCCGCCGGTAGGTCAACCCGCTACCCGTCTCCTCGTGCGACCAAAGTTCGGCAAAGGAAATTTCCCGCCACAAGGTTTGCAGCACTTCCGTGACCGCCCCCCACCTCAAGACGAGATTCCCGCCTATCTCCCGCAATAAGTGATCCAGGGACCTCAGGGATTCGTTCAGAAAAACCAGATGCGCCGAGGTGAACTCCGCGCTGCCGTGCAGTTCCGGCTCGTAGACATACAGGCACGCGACCGGGCCGCGCTTCGCCGCCTCAACCAACGGACGGTGATCTTCCACGCGCAGGTCGCGCTTGAACCACACGAGTTGCGTTGGCCCCTTCATCGCATGGAGGGTCGGACGCGGCGGCACTTGTCACTGCAGTAGCGCACTTCCGCCCAGACGCGTTCCCATTTTTTTCGCCAAGAAAATGGCCGCCCGCAAGTGACGCAGATCTTTGAGGGCAAATGTTCTTTTTTCACGCCACGCATGTCTCGCAAAGTTACGAGCGGGGGCGCAGTGCCGATGCGGAGAATCGTGAAAAAGGTGCCGCCGGCTTTACTTCCCGGCGGGGCGCTTGCGAATCGTGATCCGCTTGAGGCGGTCCTCTTCAGGCGGGCTCCAAGTCTGAATCTCGGCGTCGTCTTTAAAGAGATTGTGAACGATGCGTCGGTCGTAGGAATTCAGCGGCGCGGTCTGCATCGGACGGCCCGTGGCGCGCACGACATTGGCGAGTTGTTTGACCTTCGAAACCAGGGCGTCGTCGCGCATGGCACGGTGGTGCTGCACATCCACGATCACGCGCGGGGCGGGGGGATTTTGGGCGAGAAGGAGCCTGTTCACGAGATGCTGGAGGTCCTCCATCACCTCCTCGCGGCGGCCGATCAATCGCTGGGGTTCGTGGGTGAGGATTTGGAGGACGGGTGTGCCCTCGTGCTCCTCCAGCTCGATGGACGCCACAAAGCCGAGATACCCGAGAATGGTGTCGAGGATTTCAGCGGGTTGTGGGTTCATGGCGAGTGGCGGTTTTTCTTGTTCTTCTTTGCCTCAACCGCCGCGCGCTTGGCAACAATGCTTTTCTTTTCAAGCGTCGGCAGGGGTTTGTTCCGAGTGAGGTAGAGCTGCACAATCGAGAAGAGGTTTTGGGTTGTCCAATAGAGGGCGAGGCCGCTGGCGTAGTTGTAGCAGAACACCAGGAAGATGATCGGCATGAAGTAAAAAATCCGCTGCTGCATGGCATCGCCGGTCTTCGGTGTGATGACCATTTGCCAGACCATCGTGCCGGCCATAACGATCGGGAGGACATTGATCGGAAGCCCGAGGATGTAGCCGATGGTGTCAGGCTGGGAAAGGTCGGCGACCCAGAAGAACGAGCTGTTGCGCAGCTCGATGGCGGTGCCAAGCATGGAATAGAAGCCGAAGAAAATCGGGATCTGAACGAGGAGCGGCAGGCAACCGCTGAAGGGATTCACGCCATACTCCTTGTAGAGCTTCATCACCTCCTGGTTCATCTTTTGCGGGTCGTCTTTGAACTTCTCCCGCATCTCGGTCATTTTCGGCGAGAGGAGCGCCATCTTGCGCATCTCGTTCGTGGCTTTGTTCTGAACCGGCCAGAGGGCGAGCTTGATGAGGATGGTGAGGACAATGATCGACCACGCGTAATTGCCGATGAGGGCGTGGAGGCTGTTCATCGCCCAGAGGAGAAATTCGCTCACAAATCCGAAAACCCCGAAGCTCATGACTTGCTCTTGCGTGGAGCCGAGTTGGCGGAGGCGCTCGAGTTCTTTGGGCCCGGCGTAAATCTGGAAAGACCGCGTCTCCGTGGCGCCCGGCGCAAGCGAAGGCCCGCCTTGGACAAGCCCGCCTTGGACGCCAAAAATGTCACTGCCGTTGAGCTTGGGAGCCTCGAAGCGTTTGGCCCAAACCGATTTCGTTGGCACCGTGCCTTGCGGGGTCACAATCGTGCAAAAATACTGGCTCGCGACGGCGGCCCAGCGGATCTCAGGCTCGCTCTCTTGGTAAAGCTCGCGCTCCCCGTGAATCTCGATGCCGATGAGCGGAACCGAACTGGCCGAGAACCAATTCACATCGATGTTCGACATCGAGTTCCCGTGCCCCCAATCGAAGCGCGTATACATCGGCATGTCGTAGATGTGGATTGGCGCCGCGCCGCCGGCAGCGACAAAAAAGTCAGGCACCTGCTGATGTGTCGCGCCCGTATTTCGAAACGAGACATCGAGCGTAACGATGTAGGATTTAGTTTTGTCACCCGGCGGCGGAAGCTGAAAGCGCTTGGTGATTTCGAGGCCGCCCTCACGCACGAGGTTGAAAACCGCCGCGCCCTTCGCGGGATCGGTGGTCATGTTGAATCCCCCAAGCACCTCGCCGGGCTGGAACCCAATCGCGCCGATGGGCAGCGTGCGGCTGCGGTTCAGAGAGACATGGGATTTGTTCTCGCCCATATGCATTCCCAGCACGACTTGCTCGATGCCGCCGGTGTCATTATTGAAAACAAACTCGGCGCCTTCGCCTTTGAGAGTTTCCTTGAGAGCGGTCATAACCGCTGGCGCCGGTGTCGCGGCCACCACAGGTTCTGGAACTGGAGTGGCTGATGGCGGGGTGGCCGGGGCTTGAGCGACTGGTGCCGGCGGCGGCGCCATGTATTCAGAGACATACCACTGCCAGGCGAAGAGTCCGATGACGGAGATGATGATGGCGATCCAGGATGTGCGGTCCATTTAGTGAGAAAGGGTCTTGAGTTGCGTGGGAACCGGGTCGTGTCCACATCCGCCCCAGGGTTGGCATCTAGCGAGGCGGCGGAGTCCCAGGAGGCAACCGCGCCAGGCTCCATGGGCGCGGAGGGCTTCTATACAATAGCTCGAACACGAGGGCTCGAACCGGCAGCCACAGCCAGGGCCGCCGATCACCTGTAGGAATGGCGAGAGCGTGAGCTGGTAACAGCGCACGAGAGCGATAAGCAGGTATTTCATTGAGAGTCGGGCAAAATAGAAAGTCGGCGGGCGAGAAGCAACCATTCCGCTCTCAATTCGTCGAAAGTGGCACTCGCGGCCGTGGACTTGGCGACAACCACGATGTCAAACCCCGGAGCGAGTCGAGGACGGTCGGCGCGGATGATTTCACGAAGTCGGCGTCGGGTTTTATTACGATCCACTGCTCCACCGACGCGTTTGGAAGTCACGAGACCAATCCGGCTGGACTGTGCGGCGGAGTCCTTGAGAACACCAAGACGGAGCAGCCGACCTTGCGAGGATTTTCCTTTATCCCGAACCTTGCGAAAGTCGCGGCTATTGAGGAGACGAGCGGTTTTTGGAAAACGCAGTCGAGCCCGCTCAGGCTTGGGTGTGTCTGGCGAAGTGGACTTCGACACCTTTCGGGAGAAGCCGCTTGCGGCCGTGACGGCGGCGGCGGCTCAGGATGGCGCGGCCGGCCCTGGTCTTCATGCGGGCGCGGAAGCCGAATTGCTGTTTGCGCGTGCGCTTGGAAGGCTGGTATGTGCGTTTCATAAAATTGGCAAATGGAGGCGAGAGATTAGGAGGATTTCGCAGGGCGTCAACCCCAAATCCCGCCCCCCCTAAAAATCTCCGGCCGGCGGGGAACGATTCCCATCAGGCACCGGGATTTTTCGGGCTGGCACGAGGCCATGCCGGTGCTTACGATCCGGTCCATGGCGCGAAATATTTTGGGAGGTGATCTGGAGCCTTGCTGCTACGAACCGATGACGGGGTTTTTCCGTGATGGCTATTGCCACACCGGGCCGGGAGATTCGGGGGTTCACACCGTCTGCGCGGTGATGACGAAGGAATTTCTGAAATACTCTTTCGAGCAGGGCAACGACCTCTCGACGCCCAGGCCGGACATGCAATTTCCTGGACTCAAGCCGGGTGACCGCTGGTGCCTTTGCGCAAGTCGGTGGAAAGAGGCTTTCGATGCCGGGATGGCCCCGAAAATCCGACTCGAATCGACTCATGCCTCGACTCTGGAATTTGCGAATATCGAGGATTTGAAAGCCTGCGCCGCCGAGTAGCGGCCGGGGGATCTTAGCGGAAGCCTTTTGCGTTGTTTCGGTCGGCGACGAAGAGATTCGCGCCGCGCGATTTGAGAACAAAGGTATTATTGTCGCCGTATTTGGTCCAAGGGCCGGCGGGGACATCACGGGCTTCAACGAATTTCCAGTCGCACACATCCTTGCCGCCCATGCCGAGATAATCACGCACGGCCGGGGAGACATCGAGTCCCGCGCCTTGGTTGAGGTTCGGGCGGGGGCGCTCTTTGCCGAAGACATATTGCCAGTGGTCTGTGCGGAAAGGACCGCAATCCTCCCATTGGGCATAAGCGATGCGGTTGCCGTGGCGGATGGCGAGCCAGCGGCCTTTGCAAACCGACTTTCCGGGTTTCTCAAAAGCCTCGGGAAACCAAGGAATCACGCGGCGGGATTCGGGCTTGGTCGAGCCCCTGGTGACATCGTTGTAAGGGAGGGCGACATAGAAGGGGTTCTGGCGCGGGATGAAATGCTTCGGGAGAAAATTGCGGCGCGCGGCGGGGTTGGGGTTGTCGTATCCGCCGAAGTTTTTGTGCCAGTATTTGTCCCACGAGCTCTTGCAATTCGGGACCGGGTTGTTGCGGGTGGGTTGTTCGCCGACCCAGAAAACAGTGGTAACGATGTTGAGTTTCCACGGGTAGCGGCTGGAGGAAACTCCGGTCTGGGTGGCAACAATCGGGGGCTCGATTTTTTGGATCGCTTTTTCGCGCAGGGCCATGGCGAGTTTTTTAAAATCCGACGCGCTTGTTGCAGAAGCAAACACTGTCTGCAACGACGCCAAAACCAGACTGAGGAGAAATACGCGGATGGCCATTTCCGTAAGAGAGCCCAAGGTGGGGCAGGACCCCATATGGTGCAAACTAAAAAGTCCGCCAGCCAGTTTGTGGCCCCGCTCCCGCAGACAAGAATGTTCGTGCAATTAGGAAATGCCGCCTTTTATTTCGCGCCATGTCTCGCCTTCTGCCTTGGATTCTCGCCGCTTCGAGCGGGGTGCTCCTCGGCTTGTCCTACCCGCCTGCCGATCTCGGCAACCTCATCTGGATCGCACTCGTTCCGCTCGCGTGGGCGGTGTGGTTCACCAAGCCCGCGCCGCGCCGCGAATGGCTCCGGCTCGCAGGGCTGGGGTATTTTTGCGGGCTGTTCTTTTTTCCCATGGGAGCCTTCTGGCTCACCGAACTGACTTGGCCGGGTTATATTCTGCTGGCTCTCTATTTCTCGTTCTACACGGCGGGGTGGGCGGTTTTCGCCGGGATGCTCAAAAGTCCAGATGCCGCAGATGCCTCCCCCTGGCTCGGCTCACTCCACAACCTCCGAGTCTGCGCGCTCGGCGCGGCGGGTTGGACTGCGATGGAATGGCTGCGCGGTGTGATTTTCCCCGCCTTCGGATGGAACGGCTTGGGCATCGCGCAACACGCCAACATTCCGCTCATCCAAATCGCCGATGTCACCGGAGTCGGGGGCATTTCGTTTTTGATCGCCATGGCGAACCTCATGATCGCCGCCACGATCAAGCGCCTTTCGCTCGAACTCGGCAAAGGAGCCCGCCGCGCTCATCTCGATTTCGCACTCACCATCGCCCTCGTTGCGCTTACCTGGACCTACGGAGTTCGCCAACTCCTCGACCCCGAGCCCGCCTCGACCGAACTCTCCTTCGCCGCCGTGCAAGCGAGCGTGCCGCAGCTGGAGCGCAACAATCCCGAGTTCGAAATGGAAATCCTCGAGAGCTACCAAAACCAAAGCCTCGCCGCCATCGCGATGCAGCCGGACCTCATCCTCTGGCCCGAGTCCGCCACGCCAAACCCCGTTCTCGGGCACCAGCACACCTGGGACCTCGTGCGCGGCCTCGCCGAGCAACACTCCGGCGATTTTCTCATCGGCACCGTGCATTGGGGGCAGGAGGGCGACTTCAACTCCATCGCGCTCCTCACCTCGCGCGGCTCAGAGGCCCAGCTCCACCACAAGATCCACCTCGTCCCGTTCGGCGAGTATGTCCCGCTCCGCGAGGCATTCCCCCTGCTCGCCCACATCGTTGGCGAACTCGTGCCTGATGATTTCGATCCGGGAAAAAAATTCACCCTTCTCGAAATGGAGGCCAAGCCGGTGAAACTTGGACCGCTCGTGTGTTTCGAGGACACACTCGGCGACCTCGCCCGCCGCTTTGCCGAACTCGGCGCGCAGGCCTTCGTCGTGGTTACGAACGACGGATGGTTCAATGAAAGCTCCGGCTCGCTCCAGCATGTTCGCAACGCCCTCTTCCGTTGCGTGGAAAACAACATCCCGATGATCCGGGTCGCCAACACCGGCGTGACCTGCGCGATCGACCGCCACGGCGCCGTGCGCGAAATCCTCTGCGACCCGACCGGCAATACCTTCGGGCCAGGCATCCTCTTCAGCAAAATCTCCGCCCCACAAAACCCCTCGCCCACTTTCTACTCACGCTACGGCGAAATTTTCTCGATTTCGTGCCTCGTTCTATCCGCCATCCTCGCAGGGATTTCCCTCATCCGCTCCAGACTTCAAAAAATTTCCCCTCGCCCGAACGATTCCAATCCGAAAATCTCCACGCCATGAAAGTCCATGTCTCCGTCCTGCCGAAACCATCCGTCCTCGATCCCCAAGGCGCCGCAGCCGCCGAAGCCATCCGCCACCTCGGTCTCCAAGGCGTGGGCCGCGTGCGCATCGGCAAGTTGATCGAACTCGAACTCCCCGACGCCACGCCCGAGGCCGAAATCCACCGCATCGCCCGCGACCTTCTCTCAAACCCCGTCATCGAAGACTACTCGATCGCCCGCCCATGAAATTCGCCGTCCTCCGCTTCCCTGGTTCGAACTGCGACCAGGACTGCGTCCTCGCTCTCAACGCCCTCCCAGGCGCTTCCGCCGACTTCGTCTGGCACAAAGACACCTCGCTTGCCAGCTTCGACGCCGTCGTCGTTCCCGGCGGATTTTCCTACGGCGACTACCTGCGTTGCGGCGCGATCGCGAGGTTTTCGCCCATCATGCAATCGGTAAAAAATTTCGCCGCCGCCGGAGGCACCGTCCTCGGCATCTGCAACGGCTTCCAAATCCTCTGCGAGAGCGGCCTCCTGCCCGGCGCGCTCGTTCGAAACAAGGGCCTCCACTTCGTCTGCAAACACCAACACCTTCGTGTGGAATCCACGAACTCGCGCTTCACCAACTCCGCGACCAAAGGCCAAGTCCTCAACATCCCCATCGCGCACGGCGAAGGCTGCTACTTCGCCGATGACGCCACGCTGGCCAAGCTCAACGCCAACGACCAAATCCTCGTCCGCTACTGCGATGCCACCGGCGCCGTGACCGATGCTGCAAATCCGAACGGCTCCCGTGAAAACATCGCCGGCATTTGCAACGAGACCCGAAATGTTTTCGGCCTCATGCCCCACCCCGAGCGCGCCTGCGACCCGGCTCTAGGCAGCACCGACGGCCTCGTGATTTTGCAAAGCCTCCTCACCGCCGAACCCGCAAAAGCAAGCTGACTCCGAGCCTCAGGGCACGGTGCGGATCTGGATTGATTCGAAGCGCTCTTCGCCTTCGATGAGTTCGCGGAGGACGATGAGCTTGTCGCCGCTCGCGACGAGTTTTTGTTGGATCAGAAATTTTTCGGCTTCGGCGAAAGTCTCTTCCGCGTCGGTGGTGAAATCGAGTTGGAAGGCGTGGGAATTCCAATTCAGCGTCTGGTGGCGCACCTCTTCTTGCGTGGGAGTGAAAACAAAGATCGGTGCACGCTCAGGGCGCAGGTGGCTGGTTTGGTCGGCCATCTCGCCGGTGCGGGTGAAAACCACGAGCTTCGAGTCCTCGATCGAGTTGGCGAGCATCACGGCGGAGCGGATGGTTTTTTGGCGCTGGGTGGCGAGGATGGCATCGTTCGCGTAGCCCGCGCCGCCGCTTAGGGCGATACGCCGCGCCACGCGGTCGAGGACTTTCACGCAATCAACAGGATATTTTCCCTGCGCCGTCTCGCCGCTCAGCATCACGGCATCCGCCTGCTCGAAGACGGCATTTGCCACATCGGTGATTTCCGCGCGGGTCGGAATGGGGTTCGTGATCATGCTCTCGAGCATGTGGGTGGCGACAATGACGGGACGGCCAAATTGGATGCACTCCTTGATGATCCTCCGCTGAATGATCGGGAGTTCCTCCATCTTGCATTCGATGCCGAGATCGCCACGGGCGACCATGATCGAGTCGGCGGCGCGAACGATGTCCTTGATATAGCGGACAGCATTCTGGTCTTCGATCTTGGCGACCGTTCGCGCGTTCGAGCCGAGGTTGCGGAGCACGCGCTTGAGTTCCAAAATATCGGCGGCCTCGCGGCAAAAACTCAGCGCTACAAAATCCACGCCGACCTCGACGCCCAGTTCGATATCCTCGAGGTCCTTGGCGGTGAGCGGCGGGAGGTTGACCTTCACGCCCGGGAGGTTGATGTGGCGGCGGGAGCCGAGGTCGCCCTCGGTGAGAAGTTGGCATTTCACGCGGTTGGCGTTTTTTTTCAGCACCTTCATGTGGATCACGCCGTTGTCCACCAGCACGACATCACCCACATGAATGTCGTCCACGAGTCCGTCGTAGTTTACATCCACCGAGTAGTGCTCCTCGCTTTTCGCGCCACGAACGGTGAATTCAAAAACATCGCCGGGCTTGAGATTGAGCTTCGCCGAGAGATCGCCAGTGCGGATCGCGGGGCCTTGCGTATCGAGGAGAATGCCGCAATTCACATGGAGCCCGGCGGCGATACGGCGAATGCGCTTCACCACATCACGCACCCAATCGTGCCGGGCGTGGCTCATGTTCAGGCGGAAAATATTCGTGCCCGCGAGCATGAGGTCGCCGATGACGGCATCCGAATCCGAAGCAGGCCCGAGCGTGCAAATGATTTTGGTTTTGCGCATGCGCCTATCAACAGACTCGTCACAGGCTTGGCAAGCCGTGCTTTTCGCCGATTTTTCCCGTCTTGATCTTGAGAGCCGAATGTTTAGTTTCGCCCCCCACGGCCAATTTCTCTTAATCCCGGGCCGAAATCATCCACCACCGAATGAATACATCAGTCCCCGCCCGTGCCAACGAGGCGATGATCGACGAACTCCACCAACGCTGGCTCCATGACCGGCGCTCTGTTTCCCCCGATTGGTCCGCTTTTTTTGAAGGCTTCGAACTCGGCCTCGAACGAAGCGTCGTCGAGGAACAAAAAGAGGGTTTCGGCCTGTCCGCTTCGCCTCTCCAGGCCAAGGTAGACGAACTCGTGCGCGCCTACCGCTCGATCGGTCACACTTGCACGCACTTGGACCCGATCTCCCCCGCACCGACTTTGAATCCCGCGCTCGAACCCTCGGCATTCGGTCTCGGCGACTCCGAGATGAACGAGGTGGTCTCCTCCCGCTATTTCCAAAACGGACGCACCCTTCCGCTCCGCGAAATGATCGAATCCCTCCGCAAAACCTACTGCGCCACGCTCGGTGCGGAGTTCGAGCACATCCACGACCGCGAGATTCGCGAATGGGTGGTGAGCCGCGTTGAGAACCGCGCCGCCGCCGACCGCAATGACCCCGCCCTCCACCGCCGCGTGCTGGAAACGCTCTACGAGGCCGAGACTTTCGAGTCATTCATCCACGCGAAATTCGTCGGCCAAAAACGCTTCTCCCTTGAAGGCGGCGAGTCGCTCATGGTCGCTCTCGACACGATCCTCCAAAACTGCCCCGCTTCGGGCGTTCAGGAAATCGTCATGGGCATGGCCCACCGCGGCCGCCTCAATGTCCTTTCGAACTTCGTTAAAAAACCCGCGAGCGTGATTTTTGGCGAGTTCCAGGACTTCTTTAACCCAGAGAAATTCGGCGGCGGTGAGAATGGCGATGTGAAATACCATCTCGGCTACCAAAACTCCCGCGAGCTGCCCGGCGGCGCCACGGTCGAGATTCGGATGGCCGCAAATCCCAGCCACCTCGAGGCAGTCGATCCGGTTGTTCAGGGCAAGGCCCGCGCCCGTCAACGCGTGCTCGAGGACACCGCCACGCGGAAAAAAGTCCTCCCTCTCCTCATTCACGGCGACGCCGCGTTCATCGGCCAAGGCATCGTTGCCGAGACCTTCAACATGTCCCAGCTACCCGGCTACAAAACCGGCGGCACCATTCACCTCGTCGTCAACAACCAGATCGGCTTCACCACCCTGCCGATGGATGCCCGCTCGACTTCCTATTGCACCGACATCGCCAAGATCGTCGATGCCCCGATTTTCCATGTGAATGGCGAGGATCCCCTCACTGTCGTCGAGGTCGCCCGGATCGCTCTCGAGTTCCGCCAAAAATTCGGCCGCGATGTCGTCATCGACATCTACGGCTACCGCCGCCACGGCCACAACGAGACCGACGAACCCTCCTTCACCCAGCCGGACATCTACAACATCATCAAAAAGCACCCGCTCCCGGGAGCGAGATTTTCGTCCGAACTCGCCGCGCTGGGAACCGTCTCTTCGAAAGAAGCCGAGAAAATCCGCACCGGTTGCATCGAGCGCCTCGAGAAAGAACACGCCGAGGCCGCGAAAGAAATCGCCTCGCTGAAAAAGAAGAGCGCCTTCCGCGGCTCCACCGCGATCCACCAGGCCCCCTACTCGCACGTCCCGGTCAACACCGCCATCAGCAAAAACAAGCTCGACCGCATCATCAAAGCCATCACCACCGTCCCCGCCGGCTTTAATGTCGTCCCAAAAATCCAGCGCACGGTCCTCGACCGCCGCTTGCAGGTGTGGAAGGAAGGCGGCCCCTTCGATTGGGGATTCGCCGAGGCGCTGGCATTCGGTTCGCTGCTCGTCGAGGGAACTCCCGTCCGCGTCTCCGGCCAGGACAGCCGCCGCGGCACCTTCAGCCACCGCAACGCCGTCCTCTACGACGAAAAGTCCCGCGAGCCATTCATCCCGCTTCAGCACATCACGCCAAAGCAGGAGTCGTTCTGTATCTACAACAGCCCACTCTCCGAATACGCCGTGCTCGGTTTCGACTATGGCTACTCGATGGACTACCCCTCGATGCTCTGCATTTGGGAGGCCCAATTCGGCGATTTCTCGAACGGCGCGCAGATCATCATCGACCAATTCATCGCCTCCGCCGAAGCGAAGTGGCGTCGCCCGACCTCCATCGTGATGCTTCTGCCTCACGGCTACGAAGGTCAAGGCCCCGAGCACTCCAGCGCCCGCCTCGAGCGTTTCCTCCAACTCTGCGCGCAGGAAAACATGCAGGTCGTCAACCCCACCACGCCGGCCCAGTATTTCCACTCCCTACGCCGCCAGATCCACCGCGCCTACCGCAAGCCGCTCGTGATCATGACGCCCAAGAGCCTCCTGCGCTCCGAGGATTCCGTTTCACGAGTCGAGGATTTCACCAATGCCCGCTTCGAGGAAATCCTCGATGATCCCGCCATCAAGGATCCGAAAAAAGTCACGCGCATCGTGTTTTGCTCGGGCAAGGTCTACTTCGACCTCGTCCGCGCCCGCGCCGAAGCCAAGCAGGACGCCACCACCGCGATCATCCGCATCGAGCAACTCTACCCGCTCCACGCCGACCGCATCCGCGAAGTCGTCGCCCGCTACAAATCCGTGAAGCGTTTCGTCTGGTGCCAGGAGGAACCTGAAAACCAAGGCGCATGGCTCTTCCTCGCCCCGCGCATCGCCGGCATCGTCGGCTCGCTTATCGGCTACGCAGGCCGCACCGAGAGCGCCAGCCCCGCCGTCGGCTCCTACGGAAAACACAAGGACCAACTCGCCAGCTTACTCAAACAAGCGTTCGAAATCTGAACCACCACACCAAGAGCATGAAAGTCGAAGTCAAAATTCCATCCGTCGGCGAGTCCATCACCTCCGGCGTCCTCTCCATCTGGCATAAAAAAGACGGCGAGCAAGTCGCCGCCGATGAACTCCTCTTCACGCTCGAAACCGACAAGGTTTCCCAAGAGGTCAACGCCCCCGCCGCCGGTGTCGTCAGCACCAAAGTCGCCGAAGGCACCGAGGTGAAAATCGGCCAACTCGTCGCCGAGATCGACCCCGCCGCCACCGGAGCCGCCCCCGCCACGCCCCCTCCCGCTCCTGCAGCCGCGCCCGCCGCCGCGCCAACCCCAGCTCCCGCGCCGGCCAAATCCTCCCCCGCACCAGCTCCTGCGCCTGTCGTTATCGAACCCGCGCCGCAGCCCGTTTCCTCGGACTCCCGCGCCGTCCGCAAAAAAATGACACCCCTGCGCCGCAAGATCGCCGCGCAACTCGTCAAAGCCCAGCACACGGCCGCCATCCTCACCACTTTCAACGAGTGCGACATGAGCGCCGTCATGAGCCTCCGCAAAGCGCTCCAGGAAGACTTCAGCAAAAAACACGGCGTCAAACTCGGCTTCATGAGCTTCTTTGTGAAAGCCGTCGTGGACGCCCTCCAAGCCGTCCCCGCCATCAACTCCCGTATCGATGGCGACGACCTCATTTTGAATAATTCCTACGATGTCGGCGTCGCCGTCGGCACCGAGAAAGGCCTCTTCGTCCCCGTCGTGCGCGATTGCGAAAAACTCTCCTTCGCCGACATCGAAACCCGCCTCGCCGCCTACGCCGCCAAAGCCCGCGAAGGCAAAATCTCCCTCGATGACCTCAGCGGCGGCGTTTTCACCATCAGCAATGGCGGTGTCTACGGTTCGCTCCTCAGCACCCCGATCCTCAACCCGCCCCAAAGCGGAATCCTCGGCATGCACAAAATCCAAGAGCGCCCCGTCGTGGTGAACGGCCAGATCGTCGCGCGCCCCATGATGTATCTCGCGCTCAGCTACGACCACCGCGTGGTCGATGGCAAGGAGGCCGTGACCTTCCTCATCCGCGTGAAGGACTGCATCGAGAACCCCGCGCGCCTGCTCCTCGGGGCATAAAAAAACCGGGGCACCCCCGGGTTGGAAAATCGGGCCGGAGAGATTCGAACTCTCGACCTCTTGAACCCCATTCAAGCGCTCTACCAAGCTGAGCCACGGCCCGATTTAAAGCAGATAATTTCGTTCCCCGATCCCCGAAACTCAAGAACGAATATTGCGGATTTCTTTGTTCGGACGGATGAAAAAATTGTAAAAAAAGGCGGCGGCCTTTTCGGACGCCGCCTTTTAGTTGAAGGGCTGAAAACTCAGCGCATTTTGCCGCCGTAGATGGCGTTGTCGCCGAGTTCCTCTTCGATGCGGAGGAGTTGGTTGTATTTGGCGACGCGGTCGGTGCGGCAGAGGGAGCCAGTCTTGATTTGGCCAGCATTCGTCGCGACGGCGATGTCGGCGATGGTGACATCCTCGGTCTCGCCGGAACGGTGGCTGATGACAGCGGTGTATTTATTCTCTTTAGCGAGCTCGATGGCGTCGAGGGTTTCGGTGAGGGAGCCGATTTGGTTGACCTTGACAAGGATTGAGTTCGCCACGCCTTGCTCGATGCCTTTGCGGAGAAATTCGACATTCGTAACGAAGAGGTCGTCGCCGACGAGCTGAACGCTGTCACCAAGAGCCTCGGTGAGTTTTTTCCAGCCGGCCCAATCGTTTTCGGCGAAGCCGTCTTCGATCGAGATGATCGGGTATTTTTTGCAGAGGCCTTGGTAGTAGGCGACGAGTTCGTCGGCGGTGCGCTTGGATCCGTCGGATTTCTTGAAGACATAGGCTTTTTTGGCCGCGTCGTAGAATTCGCTGGAGGCGCAATCGAGCGCGATGAAGACATCCTTGCCGAACTTGTAGCCAGCGGCCTTCACGGCCTTGGCGATGGAGTCGAGGGCGTCCTCGGCGCTGGAGAGGGCAGGGGCGAAACCGCCTTCGTCACCGATGGCGGTGGAGAGTTTACGGCCTTTGAGTTCGGATTTGAGCGCGTGGAAAATCTCGGTGCCAGCGCGAAGGGCCTCGGAGAAGCTCGAGAAATTTTTTGGCACGATCATGAACTCTTGGAAGTCGATCGGCGCATCGCTATGAGCACCGCCGTTGAGGATGTTCATCATCGGCACGGGAAGGACCTTGGCGTTTGGCCCGCCGAGGTATTTGTAAAGCGGTTGGCCAACCTGTGCGGCAGCGGCTTTTGCGGTAGCGAGGGAGACAGCGAGGATGGCATTGGCGCCGACTTTTTTCTTAGTCGAGGTGCCGTCGGCAGCGAGCATTGCCTTGTCCACGGAAACTTGGTCGGCGGCGTCGTAACCAATGATGGCAGGGGCAAGGATTTTGGTGACATTGGCGACGGCCTTGGTCACGCCTTTGCCAAGGTAGCTAGCTTTGTTTCCGTCACGGAGCTCGACCGCTTCGTGTTCACCCGTGCTGGCGCCGCTGGGAACAGCTGCGCGGCCGATGGCTCCGCCGGCCAATTCGACATCAGCTTCGACAGTTGGATTGCCGCGCGAGTCGAGGATTTGGCGTGCGCGGATGGAAAGAATGGTTGTGTCGGTCATAAGAAGGGCCTCCAAAAACCAATCCGACGCCGTGCTGGCAAGAACAAACCCTTTGAGCGGTTGATTCCCGCACGCCCCGAAACTATCCTCCACTCCACAAACCGCCATGCAGCAATTCGAAAGTCTCCGCGCCTCGTCGCTCTATTGTAAAAAATGCCAGACCGCCATGCCGGTCCGCGAAAAGCTCCTGCTCGTCCTGCCCGACAAGGAAATCTACGACTACCTCTGCACCGGCTGCGCCTCCTCGCTCGGCCAGCGCGAGGTCACGTCGGGAGAAATGATGATGAGCCGCGCCACGATGGCCCGCCAAGCCTCCTCCCGGGGGATGTATTAACAAAATGAACCACGGAGAACACGGAGCTCACGGAGAAAAATACAGAGAAAAGCCGATGCATGGAGCGTCATTCCTGTTCTCAAACTTCCCATCCTCCTCTGTGTTCTCTGTGTCCTCCGTGGTTAAATTTTCCCCTACTTAACCCATGCACATCGTTTTTTGCGGCACGGGTGAAATCGGCGCGCCCGCTCTCCAGGCTCTTCTCGCCTCGAAAAAACACACCGTCGTCGGCGTGATCACGCAACCCGACAAGCCAGCTGGCCGGGATTTGAAGCCGCGAATGTCCGCGATCAAACAAATCGCCCTCGCCCAAAACCTCCCCGTCCAGCAACCCGAAAAACTCCGCTCCGCCGCGGCGCTGGAGGATCTCCGCGCCCTCGCGCCCGACCTCATGCTCGTCGCCGCCTACGGCCAAATCCTCCCTAAGAGCGTCCTCGAAACCCCGCGCCTCGGCTGCCTGAATCTCCACGCCTCACTCCTCCCTCGCCACCGCGGCGCCTCACCGATCCATGCCTCCATCCTTGCCGGTGACCACGAGACCGGCATCACCGTGATGTATATGGACGAGGGCCTCGACACCGGCGACATCCTCCTCGCCCAAAAGCTCGCCATCGGCTCCGACGAAACCACGGGTCAACTCCACGACCGCCTCGCCAACCTTGCCGCGCCTTGCCTGCTCGAAGCCCTCGATCTTTTGGAGCAAGGAAACGCCCCGCGCGTTCCGCAGGACAACGCCCTCGCCACCTACGCGGCGAAACTCAAAAAAACCGACGGCCTTCTCGATTGGCGGGAGCCCGCCGAGACTCTTGCCACGCGGATCCGCGCGATGTCGCCCTGGCCCGGAGCCTTCTCGCACCTCAACGGCCAAACCCTAAAAATCCACGCCGCGAAAACCGACCCCGCCTCAGGTTCGCCCGGCGAAATCCTCGCTTCCGAACCCAGCGTGATCCGCGTGGGTTGCGGCTCGGGCAGCCTTGTCCTCGAATCCCTCCAGCTCCAAGGCCGTAAGCGCCTTCCCGCCGCCGAATTTCTCCGAGGCCACCCACTGCCGCCCGGCACTCGTCTGGATTTGTCCTTTCCTCCCGCCCCGTGATGCGGTTTGATCCGGCCTCGCGCATGTCCCAATCATCCCAAGCCCGCTACAAACGAGTTGTCCTGAAACTCAGCGGCGAGGTGCTTCGCGAGCCAGGCAGCAACGAAAGCATCAGCCCGGAAGTCGTCCAAAAAATTGCTGCCCAGATTGCCGATGCTACCAAGCTCGGCGTCGAGCTCGCCCTCGTCATTGGCGGGGGGAATATCTGGCGCGGCCTCACCGCCAGCCATAAGGGCATGAACCGCACCACGGCCGACTACATGGGCATGCTCGCGACCGTCATCAATGGCCTCGCCCTCATGTCCGCGCTCGAGGAACTCGGCGTCGAAGTCCGCGTGCAAACCGCGATCGAAATGCAAAACCTCGCCGAGCCATTCATCGTGCGCCGGGCCACCCGCCACCTCGAACTCGGACGCGTCGTCATTTTCGTCGCCGGCACGGGCAACCCATTTTTTTCCACCGACACCACTGCCGCCCTGCGCGCCGCCGAGATCGGTGCCCAAGCCATCCTCAAGGCCACGAAAGTCGATGGCATCTACGATTCCGATCCGAAGAAAAACCCGGACGCCAAACGCTTCGACCACATCACCTACACCGATGCGCTCTCGAAGCGCCTGCAAGTGATGGACTCCACCGCGTTCAGCCTCTGCATGGACAACAAAATGCCCATCATCGTTTTTGACATGAACAAGCCGGACAACATTCGCCTTGCCATCGCGGGCGAGCCCGTGGGCACTCTTGTTTCCGACAAACCCGATACCGCCAAATGAGCATCGAAGAAACCCTTTTTGAAGCCGAGGAGAGCATGGAAAAAGCCGTGGGCTTCATGACCCATGAATTCGCCGCGATCCGCACCGGAAAAGCCTCTCCGGCCCTTGTCGAAAATATCGATGTCGAGGCTTACGGCTCCTCGATGAAGCTCAAGCAACTCGCTCTCATCACCGCGCCTGAGCCCCGCCTGCTCGTCATTCAGCCTTTCGATGCTTCGACCGTTCGCGACATCGAGCGCGGCATCAACGAATCCCGTCTCGGCATCAATCCTGCCGTGGACGGCAAAATCATCCGCCTCCCGATACCCGAACTCTCCGAAGAGCGCCGCCGCGACCTCACGAAGACCGTCAAAGGCATCGCCGAGGAATCCCGCGTCCGCGTCCGCTCCTGCCGCCGTGCAGCCATCGACGCGGCGAAGAAACTCCAGAAGGACGGTAAAATGAGCGAAGACGAACTCCGCGACACCGAGTCCGAAGTCCAAAAGCTCACTGACAAGGTCGTCGCCGAAATCGACAAACAAACCACCGCCAAGGAAGCGGAGTTGATGAAAGTATGAAAAGCCTCATCGCCATCCTGCTCGCCGCATTGGCCTCCACAGCCATGCTCCATGCCGAAGTCGTCCGCGCCATGCCCGACTTCTCGTGGATTGACTCCACCGGAAAAACCAAATCCTCGAAGGACCTGCGCGGCCGCCCGCTCGTCATCCTCATCGCCGACAGCCCGACAGAATGGGCCTTCCGCTCCCAAGTTGGCCAACTCCAAAAAATCTACCAACGCTTCGCTGCCGATGGCCTCGTCTGCATCGCCGCCTTCTCGCGCGAATCCGGCGTCATCCGCTCCAACATCCCGTTCCTCACCGTTCCCGACGGCAGCGCGACTGCCGCTGCTTTCGACACCGCGCAAGGCTTTTCCATCTCGATCATCGGCATGGATGGTAACCTCGACTATGTCAGCAACCGCGTCGTCGCCGCCCAGCGCATCCACGACATCATCGACAATTCCTACGCCAAACAAAAACTCCTCCGCCGCGATTAAAACCGCATCCAGAAAAATTAACCACCGAGGACACAGAGAGCACAGAGCTCAAACAAGGGGCTTCAGGGAATCCTTACCATGACGCAACTCCCCGACTCCCGCACCACCCCCAGCCACTTAAAACTTTAAATTTCCCATGACCTTCCAAGCCCGCATCGACCAAGACATCAAAGCCGCCATGATGGCCCGCGAGGCCGCCAAGCTCGGCGTTCTCCGCATGCTCAAAACCTCCCTCATGAACGCCGCCATCGAAAAAGGCGGCGCCGGCAGCACGCTCGAGGACGCCGAGGCTCTCTCCATCGTGCGCAAGGAGGTCAAGAAACGCCAAGACTCCGTGGAAGCTTTTGATAAAGGCGGCCGACCCGAAATGGCTGCCGCCGAGAAAGCCGAGATCGACATCCTCAACTCCTACCTCCCCCAACAACTCTCCCCCGCCGAGGTCGAGGCTTTGGTCAAAGCCGCCATCGCCGAGGCCGGTGCCACCTCGAAAAAAGATATGGGCGCCGTCATGAAATTGGTCAACGCCAAGTCTGCCGGACGCGTCGATGGTCGCACCCTCAGCGCCGAGGTCCAAAAACACCTCCCCGTTTAGTAGGGGATCCTAGTTTCCCGTCAGGTTTCTGGGATTTCCCGGAGGGCGCAACGGTTGGCACCGATATGGAGCAGAATTAGGTGTTCGGCGGAGGAGCCGCACCGCTTTTTCCACGGCGCCAATGAAAAATCGGCCCTGCTACCCATCCAGCGGACTCCGCACCCCGACACCCGGCCGACTCAGCACATGTGTGTAGATCATCGTCGTGCTCACATCGCTATGCCCCAGTAATTCCTGCACCGTCCGGATATCCGCCCCGCCCTCCAGCAAGTGCGTCGCAAACGAATGCCGCAGCGTATGCGCCGTGATTTTTTTTGCGATCCCCGCTCGCCGCACCGCCACGCCCAGAGCCTTACCCACACCGTTGTCATGCACATGATGCCGCCGCCGCACCTCGCTGCGCGGATCCTTGCCCACGCTCTTCGAGGGAAAAACCCACTGCCACTCCCAGCGCTCGCCCGCCTTCGGGTCCTTCATCCCATACGCACCGGGAAGCCACACGCCAGGCAAGCCCGCCGCACGATCCTCATTGAAAAGAATCCGCACCCGTTCCAAATGCTCCCGCAACGGCTCTCGCAGCGTCTCCGGCAACATGACCACTCGGTCCTTCGAGCCCTTACCTTCGTGCACGATCACCTGACTCCGGTCAAAATCCACATCCTTCACCCGCAGCCGGATCGCCTCCATCATCCGCATCCCCGTCCCATAGAGTAGCCGGCCTATGAGCGACATCGTGCCCTCCAACCCACCCAGCAACCTTCGCACCTCCTCGCGCGACAACACCACCGGCAGCCGCGTCGTTCTCTTCGCCCGCAGCGCATCCACTTTTTCCAGCGGACGCTTCAACACCTCGCCAAAGAAAAACAACAACGCCGAGAACGCCTGATTCTGCG
>CALFPA010000092.1 GCA_937919825.1 uncultured Spartobacteria bacterium
TCCAGAGGTGACCCATAAAGATGCTCCACATATACCCATGGGACGAAAACACCTCCACCACCATGAGCAACAATGCGATGCGCAAAATTTAAATCCTCCCCCAACATCCAAAAATCCTCTCTAATCTTACCCACCTTATCAATGGCTGCAGCTGTTACGAGGTGGCAAGTGCCCATACAGACCAAAAATGGCAGTGGTTGTTTAACTGGAAAATGCTTTATAAATTCATCAGGCCGAGTTCCCAATTTCACCCATCTTCCATTCTGGCTGTCTAACATCGGAGCAGCAACGACCAAACCCGAGTGATCAGTGATAGCGGGGGCGGCTGAACCTGCTCCCGACTCCTCAATTGCGGCGAGCAACGGTGAAAGAGGATCTCCTTCAAAATTAACATCATCATCACATATCCAAAAATGCGTGATATCGCTCAAAAAGCCTTTCGCTTGTTCAATCGCCAAATTGAGCCCTGCCCCGCACCCGCCGTTATATGCGGCTTTTTTATAAAGAATAGGATATGTAGATGAAATATTTTCCGTATTGATGATATTTAATGTTTCCGGGCAACCAAAATTATCGCATATGGAAACCAATTTGACATCTGGGCAGTTCCTAAGGCATTCAAGGAAACGCCGCAGTTCAAAAGGCCTTCGATAGGTCGCTGTAACTACTGCAACGGTGTTATTATTTATCATAGACACCGCTTTAATAATATTTGGTCTTGGAATTGCATTACTTGGAAAGGCAAAACTTATCAAACTCCTTTAACGCCATTGCAACGACTTGGTCCATGTTGTAGTAGCGGTAGGTCGCCAAACGACCAATGAAAGAAATACTGGTGCATCCGCAGTTTTTTGGCAGATATTTAGCCGACTTAAGCGATACTTCGTCGGCAAGCGCCTTGTATTTTTGATAAAGCGCCGAGGAATCCGGCGCTGGGATCGGATAGTAGGGTTCCTTGCCGGGGCCAAAGTCATCTGGGTATTCGCGAACGATCGTGGTGTTCGAGCAATTCTGCCCCGTGGCGTGCTTGATTTCCACGATGCGAGTAAATGGTTCCTTTCCAGGATAATTGACTTGCATCGCTGGTTGATAATGTTGCGGAGGAACAGGAAAAGTTGCCTGCGCTCGCTGAGGAGCCATGGAAGCCAACGCTTCGGGCGTGAATGATTCCGCCTCGAAGCGGAGCGAGCGGTAAGGCAATCGGCCGAGCTGGAAGTCGAAAAACTCATCGATCGGACCAGTGAAGACCAGATGTTGAAATTTCACATGCGGCAGGATGTCGCGGTAGGAGGTGTTCAATCGCACCTCCAAGTTGTCGCCGCAGGCGCGAATCATATTTTCGAAGAGCTTGGTATAGCCGTGCTTCGGGACAGCTTGGAAGTTGTCGCTCAAATAGCGATCATCGCGGTTCGTGCGAATCGGAATGCGCCCGCATACGCTGGCATCCAGGTCTCTCGGATGCCTCCGCCATTGCTTGAGCGTGTAGCCTTTGAAAAACTTCTCATAAAGCTCCCAACCCACCTGCGAAATGATAACCTCCTCGGAATTTGTGGGATTTTCTATCGCAACGCGCTTTTCCGCAAGCCAGGCCTCCATTTCTGCGGTCGTCGATACGCGGCCGATAAGTTGCTCGAAGGTATTCAGATTAATGGGGAAATTCCAATATCGGCCATCGGTGTGCGAGAGAATTTTGTAGTCTACCGCATGCCATTTTGTGAACTGCGAGAGGTATTCGCGAATCCTTGGAGAATTCGTTCGGAAATAATGCGGCCCGTAGGTGTGAATGAGCACGCCGTGCGAATCATAGTGGTCAAAGGCATTCCCTCCGATATGGTTGCGCTTGTCCACAACCAGACAACGCATGCCCAGTTGAGTCGACAAGCGCTCGGCCATGGTGAGACCGGAAAAACCCGAGCCTATGATGAGAAAGTCGAACACTTTTTCTCGGTAGCTGATGGAATCAAGTTGCTCCCACTTCTTATGATTTTTCGTTGCATTCTAAGGAGATAACGGGTGGGGGTATTTTTTGAGTTGGCATCACTGGTGTCCGGTTAACGGAGTTTTGAATTTTTCAATCATGTTGTTTTTCAT
>CALFPA010000093.1 GCA_937919825.1 uncultured Spartobacteria bacterium
AGTCCTTTGCTCAAAATGACCATTCCAGTCTAGCGCGTGCTCTTGTGGAGCTGGCGTGTAGTGAGGTGGATGCAGACTGGACGAACCGTGTAATGTTTTTGAGCAAGTTGTGAATTTTGAGCTTTTTTGTGGTTGTAATATCCTTGTTTTTCAGTGGATTGAAAATCCCCGAAGTGCGCGGTTGGCTGGTGCCCAAGCGCGGTTGGAGGAAAGCATCGCCTCCCATGGTCTAACGCCTCTGCGTTACCCGGCTGGTCGTGACTTGGTTCCTATTGGCGATGTGCTAGCGGAAGCACGCAGGCAAACCAAGGGATCCGCATTTGTCTGGTGCAATTCGGATGTGGTTCTCACCAAGAACCCGTTTGAGGTTCCCGATCCGCAACAAGTTTATGGATTTTACCGCCGCGAGGTTCCTTCCGGCGAAATCTGTGGCGGGGTGGATATGTATTACATTCCGGTCAAATGGTGGGATGAATATCTTGCGAAGGATATTCCCAAGCTCTACCTCGGGGCCTCGTATGTGGATTGGTGGATTTCCCGGGCAATGCAAAAGGTGGGTGCGTATGAAAATATGGTTGGCTACATTGACCATGAGACGCATCCCCAGTCCGCGGCGGCGGGCAGTCATGCCAATCCATATTACCAGAAAAACTTCCGCTCCTACAACGCCTGGGCTAGGCGGAATGGATTGGAACCTATTCCAGCTCCGCCATTTTTGATTCCAAAGATCGGGCATGTGTGGGGCGTCCGGGATGCCTTACGAAAAATTCTTGCCGCAAAGAGGCCGCAAAAGCACGAAAAAGGGAAGAATGAAGTATCGAGTAAAGTTTAACTGGTAATTAATCGGTCGTTTTTTTGTGGATTTTGAGCATTTTGCGGCTAAACCTTATGATAAAAAAAATTAGAATGTGGTTTTCTGGGGGCGGGGCATCGTACGCTGAGGCTCTTCCACCTCAGTTGGATTCGTTTTTTGCCGGGCGGCTTATTGAGGGAGCCATTCAAGATCGGCGACATTTTTTGGCGAGTAGGTTGGGCTGGATGGAATGTTACGCCTTGGGGCTATGGGACACAGGGCAACATGTGGAGCAAAGCTTCATTGAAAAACTAAGGCGTCATGCTGGGGTTTTTCCTCCAATAAGCAATAACTTTGTGGATTTTTGCACCATTTACTCAAAGGCTGTGGAAAGAGTGGACCTGCTTGGTTTGATGCAGAGTCCATATGAGAAGCGCATTGTCGGTAAATACAATTCTGGAGTCCGAACCTGTGGGCTCGGGAGTTTGGAGCCGTATTTAAATGCTGCCCCTTGGTCGAGGAGCCTTGCGGGGCTGCGTGTTCTGGTGGTTCACTCCTTCGCAGATTCCATCTTGAACCAGTATCGAGAAAATAGAACCAAGTTGTTTGAGGACCCGCAGGTTTTGCCGGAGTTTGAACTTCAGTGTTTAAGGGCACCCCAAACTATGCTTGCGGAAACGGCGGGCTTTTCGTGCTGGGCGGAAGCGCTTGGGGATTTAAAGAAGAGGGTAGATGCCGTGGATTATGATGTCGCAATCATCGGCTGCGGGGCCTATGGGCTGCCCTTGGGTGCACACATTAAGGAAAAGGGCAAAGTGGCGGTGCACTTTGGCGGGGCTGTTCAATTGCTTTTTGGAATTTCCGGACAAAGATGGCGTGACAGGCCGGAATTTCGAGCAATCATGCGGGATGCTTGGATTTCGCCCTCCGAATCCGAGCGCCCCCCGGGATGGGAAAAAATCGAAGAAGGTTGTTATTGGTAGGTTATTGGTAGAAATATTTTTTTGAAATGAAAACACACCCTCTCCCGAATAGGTTTATTTTCACAATCAGCAGCGGCCGAAGCGGCACAAAGCATTTGACCAGAATATTGGGAAGCTTTCCGGAGGTGGGGGCACTCCACGAACCTGCCCCAAATTTTTTACAGGAAATGCGAGTCGCCCAATTAGATTTTGAAATTGCTCAAAGGTTTCTCGATGACAAAAAATTGCCGCAACTCTCTTTGGCAAAAGAGAAGATTTTTGCAGAGATAAGCCATATGTGGTGCAAAGGGCTACTTCAAGCATGGCTTTTGCGGGAAGATTTACCTGTGCCCGATGTGGTGATTCTGGATCGTAGTCTCCGTTCCGTGGCTTTGAGTATTCTTCGCTTAGAGACAACCCCTGAAAGAACCCATGGCTGAAGGGAATGGTATATCGGGCCGAGTGCGCCATACGCTATTTTGAAAGTGAAAGACTGGAAAAAGTGGTGTGACTACCAATTGTGTTATTGGTATGCCTTGGAAGTGGAAGCTCGCAAAGCGACATTAGGAAGTTGGGTTAAATCACGCGGTGGAAAGGTTTGCAGAATCGATATCAATGAACTCGGAAAATGGAAGGGGATTCTGCGTCTAATATGGGAGTTGGATCTCCCGAAGCCTGGATTAAAGGAGATTTACACATTGATGTGGTTGCTGAGGGAAAAATCCAATACCCAAGGTTCGGAGCAGATACAACAGAGCAAGTTTACATCAATCGAACTCCAAAAACTGGAAGAGGAAGTTCTTGCTGAGGTTAATAGGTTGGGAAATAAGTGACGACGCATCGTTTATTAGGAATATGTATATTGAATAAAAGGATATCTGCAACCACTTGAAGGATGCAATTTGATGCTTAGCCAGGCTCAAACATGAATCACAAGAGATAAGATGGTATTCCTCTTAAATCAATATTGGCAAGCGTTATAATTTATTTGGAGGCTGAATTTTAATCGCCATTCTACTGGTTGCGAGTAGCTGCTGGCGGGTAAATTTTTGTAATTTATGAGCCATTTGCTCCAAACAGCTTAACAAATTCAATGATTGAGAAAGTAAAAAAAATCTCAGACTTGCTGTTCCCTAAAGAAAAAACGGTGCTCCGCTTGCACCCGAATGGGGCTTCGCGGGGGTGTGTGGTGGTTTCCTACATCACCTGGCCTTTCGTCGAGGGAGTCGATTCGTCGAAGATGCGAGGCCATACGAATGCTTACGAAGTTAAAGTGATGGCTCAGATGTTTTTGGATTTGGGCTTTCGTGTGGAGGTGTGTGACTATGATGACGAGTCGTATGTGCCGCCCCAAGATAGCAAGGTGGCGATCGATATTCATGGGAACTTGGAGAATTGGGAGTTGGCTGATGGATGTAAAAAAATTCTGCATGCCACTGGGTGCCATTGGCTGTTTATGAACCATGCGGAATTATCACGTTTGATTTCTGTTCGGGAAAGGCATGGGATTGCACTGCAGCCGCAACGGCAAGTGAGGCCCTCCCGCGGGGTGGAAGTAGCCGATGAGGTCGTGGTCTTGGGAAATGAATTCACGCGGGGAACTTTTTTGTTCGGCGGCAAACCCGTGATGCGGATTCCGATTTCCTCGGCTTACGAATTCGATTGGCCGCTGGGCAGGTATTTTGAGAAAGCAAAGCGGCGATTTCTTTGGGTGGGGAGCTACGGGATGGTGCACAAGGGATTGGACTTGGCCTTGGATGCTTTCGCGGGGATGCCAGAGTTGGAACTAACAGTTTGCGGGAGACCGGAGAAGGAGGCGGA
>CALFPA010000094.1 GCA_937919825.1 uncultured Spartobacteria bacterium
ATCGCCGGGTAGATGCGCTGGTCGCTGATCTTGCGGTCGAGGACGATTTCCATGTTTCCCGTGCCTTTGAACTCTTGGAAGATGAGTTCGTCCATGCGGCTGTTCGTCTCGATGAGCGCGGTCGCCATGATGGTGAGCGAGCCGGCTTCCTCGGTGTTGCGAGCGGCGGCGAAGAGTTTGCGGGGAATTTCCAAAGCGCGGGCGTCGACGCCGCCGGACATGGTGCGTCCACCGCCGCCTTGGGCATTGTTGAACGCACGGCCGATGCGGGTGAGGGAGTCCATGAGCACGAAGACATCCTTACCCATTTCCACCAAGCGCTTGGCGCGCTCCATGCAGAGCTGGGCGATGCGGGTGTGGGTTTTGATGTCCGAATCGTTCGAGCTGGCCATGAGTTCGGCGGTGGGAACAGTGCGGCGGATTTCGGTGACCTCTTCGGGGCGCTCGTCCACGAGCAGGATGAGGAGCTTCATCTCCGGGTGGTTTTTCACCACGGCGTCGGCGATGTGCTGAAGAAGCGTCGTTTTTCCTGTGCGGGGCGGGGCGACGATCAGACCGCGCTGGCCTTTTCCGACAGGAGAAACCAGATCGATCACGCGGGTCGTGAAGCGCTCCGGAACGGTCTCCAGCTTGATGCGCTTGTTGGGGTTCACAACCATCAACTCCTCGAAGATGGGGAGGTTTTGGAGATTCTCGGGATCCTCGCCCTCGATCTCGGTAAGGCGGAACATTTGCGGGCCGCGATTGCCACGGCGGGTTTCGCCTTTGATCCACATGCCATCGCGGAGGCCGTATTTGCGGACGAGTTCGGGCGTGACGAAAATATCGTTGTTCGACTGGGTGTAATTGCGGCGAGCCTCGCGCAGAAAGCCGAAGCCTTTGCCAGAAACCTCGACGATGCCATCCGCGTAGGTGGGCGGTGGCGGCGGGGGAGGAGGCGTGGCGGGAGCCGCTGGAGCAGAGGGCACTGTAGGTGCGGGCGGAGCGGCGGGAGTCTCGGTCTTCGCCGCAGGGGCGGGATCGGCAGGTGTCTCCTGGTTTTCGATGGGAAGTTCGGATTGCACGGAATCGCCAATTTTGGCCTGGCGGCGGGTGCGGCCGATACGCGGGGTGCGGGTTCGGCGGCGTGGTTTTTCCGTGGACTCGGCAGCGTCGACGGTTGGTGCCGCCTCGGTGCCCGTGTTGGGTTGGTCTTCGGTCATGATAAAAATAATCCGTTCAGGATTTCTCCGGCGCTCTGGTTTCCCTGGCCGGTGGTGTAAAAAATCTTCTTTTGAATAACGCCTGTCTGGTATTCGCAGTTTCCCTGAATAGCAGGGGCCTGTTTGACGAACGCTTGAGACAGAGAGTCAATCGGAGCGGCGCGTGCGGAGGGGTGTTTCTGCAAGGCGCGCCGCAGGAATGGCGTTAATAAAGGGAGTCGCGGAGAGATTGTCAACGCGGAATTTTGCAGGAGTTTTACGGCCATCAAGAGTTCCAGCCTGCGCTTGCCATCGTGGCGATGGCTTCCCATGATGCCGCCACTTTTTATGGAAGCGATTATCGATTTGTTGCAGAAGAACGCCCTCATGCCTCGCGATGAGATGTCCAAATTGCTTGGTATGCCACGCGCGGATCTCGACTCCGCCATCTCGCGGCTCGAGGCCGAGGGGGTGATTCTTGGTTATCAGGCCGTGGTGAATCACGAGAAGTGGGAAACCGAAAATGTCACCGCTGTGATCGAGGTGAAGATCACACCCGAGCGCGATGGTGGATTCGACCGGATCGCCTCGCGCATCGCCCGCTTTGAGGAGGTGCAGAGTTGCTATCTCATGAGCGGTGGCTACGACCTGCTGATCGTTGTGGAGGGACGGAATCTCCGAGCCGCTGCGGCCTTTGTGGCCGAGAAGCTCAGCACGATCGATGCGGTGCAATCCACCGCCACGCATTTCCGCCTGAAGACCTACAAGGAAAACGGCACCTTCCATCTCTTCGAGCCAAACTCGGAGCGCCTCGCTGTCTCGCCGTGAGCATCGCCATCGCCGACCACATTCGTGACATCCCTCGCTCGGGCATTCGCGACTTTTTTGAAATCGTCCAGTCGATGGATGATGTCATCTCGCTTGGCATCGGGGAGCCCGATTTCGCGACGCCCTGGCACATCCGCGAGGCCGCGATCTTTGCGCTCGAACGCGGCCGCACCGGCTACACCTCGAATCTCGGCTTGCCCCGACTTCGCCGCACGATCTCGGACTATGTGCGTCGACATTTTCAAATTTCCTACGAGCCGCTCACAGAAATTCTCGTCTCGGTCGGCGTATCCGAGGCGATCGATCTAGCCCTGCGTGCTCTGCTGAATCCCGGCGACGAGGTGCTCTACCACGAGCCCTGCTATGTCTCCTACTCGCCGACAATCGTCATGGCGCGCGGCGTTCCGAAAGCCATTACCACACGGGCCGAGGATGCGTTCGCCCTTCGCGCCGAGGATTTGGAAAAACACATCACGCCCCGCTCGAAAGTGCTCATGCTGAATTTCCCAACGAATCCCACGGGAGCCACGATGGAACCGGAGGAATTGGAAAAAATCGCCGCTGTTTGCGTCCGCCACAACCTCGTGGTTTTGACCGATGAGATTTACAGCGAGTTGACCTATGAGGGAGCGACCCACACAAGCATCGTGAAATTTACCGGCATGAAAGAGCGCACGGTATTTCTCCATGGGTTGTCAAAAGCGTTTGCAATGACCGGTTGGCGGATCGGCTTCGCCTGTGCTCCATCAGCTCTCATCGAGGCGATGATGAAAATCCACCAATACTCCATTCTCTGCGCCCCGATCATGGGCCAGGATGCGGCTGTGGAAGCGCTCGAGCGTGGTCAAGACAGCGTCGAACGCATGCGTCGCGAATACGAGCGGCGGCGGAATTTCATCGTTTCCTCTCTGAATGAAATGGGCCTTCCATGCCGCAGCCCGCGCGGGGCGTTCTATGTGTTTCCCGAGATCACCTCGACCGGTTTGGCCAGTCGCGATTTCTCGCTGCGGTTGCTTCAAGAAAAGAAGGTCGCCGTTGTCCCAGGCCCTGCCTTCGGCAGTGGTGGCGAGGGGCATGTGCGCTGCAGTTTCGCCACCGCCTACGACCAGATCAAAATTGCCATGGAGCGCATGGCGGAGTTCTGCCGCGAACTCCGAGCGTAGGGTTTTTCACAATCGCCTTCTTGCGCTGCCCGAGTGCGTGCCATTAACTGATGGGGTCAAGCGCGGATGCGCGATTTTAATCCAAGTGGACTTCTCGAAACGCGAACATTTTATCAACCGGGAGCTGAGTTGGCTGGAGTTCAACCAACGCGTGCTCGATCAGGCTTTCGATGCCAGCAACCCTTTGCTGGAGCGCTTGAAGTTCCTCGCGATTGTGAGCTCGAACCTCGACGAGTTTTTTGAAGTTCGGGTCGCTGGTCTGAAACAGCAGAAGCAAAACAACTCCTCAGAGGTCGCTCCCGACGGGATGTCCGCGACCGAGGCCTTGGCCCGGATCAGCAAGCGAACGCGTCGGATGGTGGACGACCAATATCGCTGTTGGACTGAGCAAATTTATCCGCAGCTTCACGAGCAGGGCATCCGTTTTCACACCTACCCGGATGTGCCGGAGGACGAGCGGGCCTATTTTGAGAAATTTTTCCGCGAGACGATCTATCCAGTCCTCACGCCGCTGGCCGTGGATCCAGCACATCCGTTTCCCCAACTGCTCAACAAAAGCCTGAATGTGATCGTGGAGCTGGAGGGGGAGGGGATCAGCACCGACATCGCCGTCGTCCAAGCCCCTCGAATCCTGCCGCGCGTCGTGCCGTTCTCAAAAAGTCCCGACGGCAACGACTATGTTTTTCTCGGAAATATTATTCAGGAACACGCCGGTTTGCTTTTCCGTGGAGTGCATGTGAAGGCGACGCACCTCTTTCGCGTCACCCGCAACAGCAACCTGTATGTGGACGAGGAAGAGTCCAGTAATCTGCTTCACGCGATCGAGGAGGAGCTTCGTAAAGTCAATCGTGGGGCGGCTGTGCGGCTCGAGGTGAAAAAAGACATCCCCGATCGTGTGCTCAAGCGCCTGCTCGATATCTTCAATCTCGAGGAGGAGGATGTCTTCCGAATCGACGGTCCCCTGAATCTTTCCCGCCTCATGCCGGTGGCCTTGCAGATCGACCGCCCGGACCTCCGTTACAAGCGTTTTGTGCCATGCCAAGTTGTGTCCCTCGATACCGAATCGGATCTCTTTTTCCATGTTCGGCGTGGAGACATTCTCCTGCACCATCCCTACGACAGTTTCCAGACGGTGGTGGATTTTCTCTCTCAGGCTGCCGAGGACCCTCAGGTGCTCGCGATCAAACAAACGCTCTATCGCACGAGTTCCGACTCACCGATCGTTCAGGCCCTCATCACCGCAGCGCGCAATGGAAAACAAGTGACAGCGGTCATCGAGTTGAAGGCCCGCTTTGACGAGGCCGCGAATATTCATTGGGCCCGCATCATGCGCGAGGCCGGTGTGGATGTGGTCTATGGCGTCACCGGCTTGAAAACCCATGCGAAGGCGATGCTGATCATTCGGAGCGAGGGCGATAAAATTCGCCGCTACGCGCACATGGGAACGGGAAATTACCATCCCTCGACGGCGAAAATTTATACCGACCTGAGCCTGCTCACTTGCCGCGAGGAATTGACGACCGAGCTTGCGGAAACCTTCAACTGCCTCACCGGCGTCTCGCGTTTCCCAGAGATGAAGGAACTCATGGTCGCGCCGTGGTCACTCTATGAGGGATTCCAGGAATTGATCGAAAACGAAATCGGCCACGCTTGGGCGGGCCGCCCTTCCGGCATCTTCGCGAAGCTCAACTCCCTCGTGGAGCCTGGCATCATCGAGTCGCTCTACCGAGCCTCTGCGGCGGGGGTTCCTATCCGACTCCTCGTGCGAGGCATGTGTGCGCTCAAGACCGGCATCCCCGGAGTGAGCGAAAATATCGAGGTTCGCAGCATCGTCGGGCGCTTCCTCGAGCACAGCCGGATTTTCCGTTTTGAAAACGGCGGGAACGCCCGAGTCTATCTCGGCAGTCCCGATTGGATGCCTCGAAATCTCTTTCGCCGCGTGGAAACGGTATTTCCCATCACTGCGCCGGGCATGGTGAAGCATGTCGAAGAGATTCTCGAGTGGTTCTGGCGCGACAATGTGAAAGCTCAAGTCATGCAACTCGACGGGTCCTATGCCTTCCTTAAACGCGCTGAAGGCGAGCCATCCTTTGATGCGCAGGCGGAGTTCCTTGCCGATTCCCAACGCCGCCGGAAGAGTCCCCCTGTTGCGAAAGACCGTTAAGAGCATTGCCAAATCGTCGGGGCACGACTTGGTAAACGAAGACTTTGCTTTGCACCGTGGGATCGCTAAAATTCGTCGATGCTTGGCCTAAAAGTCGCGCGTTTATGGTTGCTGGTTGCGGCTTTGTGCACCACTTCGATTCGCGCAGAAAATCCGATTCTCCATGCAGGCGGGACATTTGATCCCTTCCTGTTGGCTCTTCAGCCTGCGGTTCAAATGAGTGCCCTGCCACCTTGGGTGAGCGCCGCTCCCAAAGTCGATCCTGCCACCGCGATGGTGACCGTGACGATTCATCCCGATTGGGTTAGTTCCGGCGTGGAAATGTTCGTTGCGACCGTGGTTTTCACGGACAATAGGGACGGAGGGCCTGCCTTGGATTGGGAATCGGCCGATGCCAAGATCTCCACAATTTCTTATGGCCTGGGAGAAATTGGAAAAGCCGTCGGGTTGAATTCGCGCACGGTTCTGCCCCCTCAAACCCTCACTTGCGAGGGCAGCAAACTCCTCCTCTCCTACTTTGGGAAATTTGATTCGCTTCTGAGTTTGGCGATCCGGCCGGCAAGGGAGGATTCCCTCGCAGTCCTCGGCGAGCGTCAATCGCCAGTCCTCATCGATGGGAATTTGCAAGTTTTCGAGGATGGCGAAGTCAATGGCCCCCGCCCGATTCCTCTGGCTGGCGATATCCGAAACGGCTCTGTCATCGAAGCCGAGCTCTCGGCCCGTGTTGAAGAACTCTCGGAACCTTTGGAGTTCATCATTCCCATCGAGGGAAAACCCGAGGCCGGGATGTTGCGATTGGAATCCCTCGGTTTGGACCCCGAAGCGAAAATCGAAGTTTCAGTAAATGGGCATGATCTCGGCACCGTGAATTTCCCCGCATTCCAACTCGACGACCCCTCGCTGGTGACGGATTGGAACGGCAATCTCATCATGGCGGGCTGGCGAAAGGGCTCCCTGTTTATCGCCGCGCGGCACCTCCTCGAAGGCGAAAACTCCATCTTCGCTTCGGCACTCCTGCATGGCCTCAGGAGGGCGCGAGTCAACCCATGGAAACAAAAATCGACGGCCTGATGACCGAGCCGGATTTCTCCATTGGCGAACCGGCCTTGCCGGATTTTCCACCAACCGAGCCCGTGACGCCCTGATTTTTCAGCCCACCTGATGTTCTCATTTCGGAGTCTTCTCATTGGTTTATTTGTCAGCCTGATTCTGGTCTCCACCGGATCGGTGACTTGGCTCAGTCACTCGGGAACGAACTTGGCGATTCGCGAGTTGGCGATCGGCCAAATCAATGCCTCGCTGGACTCCGCCAGCAATCAGGTCAGGGAATTTTTCGATCCGGCGAGCCGTATTCTTTCCACGCTCTCCGAGAACATCCAATTTGGTGGTCTCGGGACCGCTGATCCCGTGACACTGGCAACCAAAATCGCTCGCCTTTTGCCATTTGAGCGCGGGATTTCCTGGATCAGTTTCGGATATGCCGATGGCCGATTTGCCGGAGCGCATAATGGGCGGGAGCACCAATCCATCCATGTCTCCTCCACCGAATTTGGCGGGCCGCTTGTCGAGTATCGACTCAATCGCGAAAGCCTGCCCATCCAGCCTCCGAAGCCAGTGCGCAACGAGCGATTCGATGCGAGGACCCGCCCTTGGTTTATCGCCGCGGAGGATTCCAATACGATCTGCTGGACGGAGCCCTATGAGTTCTTTGGCGGTGGTCGTGGCGTTGCGGCCTCACTCGCGGTGAGAAATTGGCTCGGAGATTTGATCGGAGTTTTCAGCGTCGATTTTTTGCTGAGCGATATTTCGGACTATTTGACTCGGATGCAGGAGGTCACCCAGTCGGGGATTGTCATTTTTCTGGAAGACGGGAAGTTGCTCGCCGCCTCCGAGGAAATGACGGATGCGACCTATCTCTGGGAAATCCAGAAAATCGCTGTTGAGAATGCGTGCGAGCTCGTCGAAAGCGGAGCGAGTGTGGTTAAGGAAATCCAAAGCGATGGCGAGGCCTACATCGTCGGAATGCAGGCCACAAAAATTGTCGGGGGCGTTCATGGCATCAGTGCGGTTGTGTTGAACCGCCAGAAAACTTTCGGAGCGATTGAGCAAACTCTCCGCATCAGCACCTATGCGGCCGGCTTTGCGATCATTCTCTCTCTCGTCGTCGCCATCATGCTGGCGCGCCGGATCGCGAATCCCCTCCGCCTCGTGACGCAAGAACTTCGCCGAATCGAGCGCTTCGAATTGGCTCCTGTGGCATTGCCCCGTTCCTCAATTCGTGAGGTTCAAATTCTTTCCGAGGCTGTAACTCGCATGCGAGATAGCCTCCAATCCTTCTCGCATTATGTGCCTGTCGATATTGTGCGCGACCTTTTGCAAAGCGGCTCGGTTGCGACCCCCGGTGGTCTCCGTCAACAGGTGAGCGTCTTGTTTTGCGATGTCGAAGGCTTCACCGGTTACGCAGAAAAAGTTTCGCCAGAGGTTTCCGTGAAAACGCTCACCGAGTATTTCGAAATCTTCGGTCGCGCGATTCACAATCACGGCGGGGTAATTGATAAATTTCTAGGTGACGGAATGATGGCTCTCTTCAACGCTCCGTCGGCACTCGATCACCATCCTGCCGAGGCCTGTCGGGCGGCTCTCCAAGCCAGACGCGGTTTGGCGGGGCACATGCCAGTGGATGGCGACTTTGTGCCACGAGTCCGAGTGGGAATCCACACCTGCGAAGCGCTCGTGGGAAATGTCGGGACGGCTGAGCGATTCAGCTACACCGCGATCGGTGACGGCGTGAATCTTTGTAGCCGACTGGAAGGGCTGAATAAAGTTTATGGGACTTGGATCATTGCCAGTTCCGCCATAGCACAAGCCGCTTCGGGAGGAGGATTCCTCTGGAGACTTCTCGACCGCGTTGCCGTCGCAGGACGCGAAGAGCCCTTGGAGATTTATGAACTCATGGGCTTCGCCACCGAGGCGAATGCTGATCAGCAAATGATCTCCAGAAATTACCAGGAGGCTCTGGATTTCTATTTCCGCAGGGAATTCACAAAGGCTGCCACGCTATTTGAAGCTTTGGTTGCGATCGACCCTCCCTCGCGTGTCATGCTTCAGCGGATTCGTTCCCTAGAGGTGATCCCTCCGAATCTGGATTGGAACGGGGTTTTCAAACCTCCCACCAAGTGACTTCCAACCTCCCTTTTGATTCTTCCAAATGAGTATTGGCATCATTGATTCTCAAAACGCGGCCGAGGTGAATCTTAGTTCCTCGGAAATTGCCCGCTACGCCCGACACTTGTCTCTTCCCGGTGTCGGATTGGATGGTCAGAAACGGCTTAAAGCCTCCCGCGTTCTCTGCATTGGTGCTGGTGGTCTGGGGTCTCCCGCGAGTCTTTATCTCGCCGCCGCCGGAGTCGGCTCGCTGGGCGTGGTCGACTTTGATGTGGTCGATCCCTCCAACCTCCAACGCCAAATCCTCCATGGAACGGGCGATGTTGGACGAAAAAAAATCGAAAGTGCCCGAGACCGCCTGCAGGAAGCAAATCCCCATGTCCGCGTCGAACTTCACGATGCGCGTTTCGATTCCTCCACGGCGATGTCGATCGTCGAATCCTACGATTTGGTGATTGATGGAACCGATAATTTTCCAACCCGCTACTTGAGCAATGATGTCTGTGTTTTTTTTAAAAAACCTCTCGTTTACGGCGCGATTTCGCGTTTTGAGGGGCAGTGCACGGTCTTCGCTCCACACCTTGGCGCTCCCTGCTACCGGTGTCTCTATCCCGAACCTCCCATGCCAGGAATGGTCGCGAATTGCTCGGAGGCTGGGGT
The DNA here is from genome assembly GCA_937919825.1 of uncultured Spartobacteria bacterium. Taxonomy (GTDB): domain Bacteria; phylum Verrucomicrobiota; class Verrucomicrobiia; order Chthoniobacterales; family Terrimicrobiaceae; genus UBA967. Next base: position 9,162 of record CALFPA010000094.1, read on the forward strand.
TTTTGGCGTGCTTCCTGGAATCATCGGGGTGCTCCAAGCCATCGAAGCGATTAAACTTCTCGTCGGCACCGGGGATCCTCTTCTCGGCCGCCTGATTCATTTTGATGCCCTCAAAGCGAAGTTTCGCGAATTCCAGCTCCAAAGAGACCCCGATTGTCCTATATGCTCCGCTTCGCCGAAAATTACAGAGCCCATCGACTACGAGGGGTTCTGTTCGCGCCCTATAAATTCTCAAACCATGTCCACCAACATTCCCGAAATCACTGTTGAAGATCTCAAGGCCCGTTTTGACCGAAACGACCGCTTCGTGCTTTTGGATGTGCGCGAACATTTCGAGTGGGAGATTGCCAAAATTCCCGGTGCAATTTTGATTCCGCTTGGCGATTTGCCAGCCCGCCTCGGCGAGCTCAACGCTTCGGATGACATCGTGGTCCAATGCAAATCGGGAGGCCGCAGCGCGAATGCCGTCGAATTCCTGCGGGGCCACGGGTTTTCGAAGGTCTGCAATCTTGCGGGGGGAATTCATGCTTGGTCCGATCGAATTGATCCGACCGTTCCGAGATACTGAGAAAAGATGCACGCCAACGAATACAGCGAAATCCTTGTTTGCCCGACCACGCGGCAAAAACTTCGACTCGCCACCGATCGCGAGATCGAGGCCCTGCATCAACGTGAGGGGCTCGAAAAAATCCAATCCGCATGGATTCGAGCAGACCGGGCCGTTGCCTATCCTGTGATCCGAGGGATCCCGCTCTTGGTTGCTGCCAACGCCATTCCCCTTCGCAAATCGCCCCCGGCGAAAGACTCTTCCAATCCATGACCGAACTCGAACGCATCCGCCACTCCGCCGCCCATGTCCTCGCCACGGCGATCCTGAAAATCTGGCCTGAGGCCCAATTTGCCGCCGGTCCGCCGGTCGAGAATGGCTTCTATTACGATGTCGAATTGCCCCACCGCATCTCGCCCGAGGATTTCGCCCGGATCGAGGAGGAGATGAAAAAAGAGATCAAGGCGAACCATGTTTTTGAGCGTGTGGAAATCTCCCGCGCCGACGCGGTCGCCATGGCGGTGCGTGGGGAGCTCGCCGCCCTCGCCACCCGAGGCACCCCCTCGAAATTCAAACTCGATATCGTCCAAAATATCCCCGAGGGCGAAACGATCACCCTGTTTCGCAACGGCGAATTCACCGACCTCTGCGCCGGGCCTCATGTGATGCGCACCGGCAACATCAGCGCGTTCAAGCTCACCCATGTCGCCAGCGCCTACTACAAAGGTGACGAGCGGAATCCCCAACTTCAGCGCATCTACGGCACGGCCTTTAAAAACAAGACTGCCATGGAGGAATACTTCACGATGCTCGAAGAGGCCAAAAAGCGGGACCATCGCAAGATTGGTGCCGAGATGGGCCTCTATGCCATCGATTCCGAATATGTCGGGCCCGGAATGCCGCTCTGGTTGCCGAAGGGCACTGTTCTTGTGGAGGAACTCGAGAAACTCGCCAAGGAGACTGAATTCGCCGGCGGTTATGTGCGGGTTCGCACCCCCCATCTCGCCAAAGAGAAAATGTATAAAACCTCCGGCCATCTTCCTTATTACGCCGAGAGCATGTTTCCGCCGATGGAACTGAAGGAAAGCGGAGAAGGCGAGGGGAGTGAGGCCGAGCGCTATTACCTGAAGGCCATGAATTGCCCGCATCACCATCGGATTTTCGCCGCTGAGCCGCGCAGCTACCGAGACCTCCCGCTTCGCTTGGCCGAATACGGTTGCTGCTACCGCTACGAGCAATCCGGGGAGCTTTTCGGTCTCATGCGCGTGCGTTCGCTCAACATGAACGACGCCCACATCTATTGCACCGAGGAGCAATTCGCGGAGGAATTCCGTGCGGTGAATGAGATGTATCTCCAATACTTCAAGGTCTTCGGGCTCGAAAAATACCAGATGCGATTCTCGACCCATGACCCCGAAAAGCTCGGTCAAAAATTCGTCGACGAGCCGGAGCTATGGAAAAAAACCGAAGACATGGTCCGTCGTGTGCTGGTCGAGAGTGGCATCAATTTCATCGAGGTCCCAAACGAGGCGGCGTTTTATGGCCCCAAGATCGATGTCCAGGTCTGGAGCGCCATCGGCCGGGAATTCACCATCGCCACGAATCAAGTGGACTTTGCTGTGCCCGCCAAATTTGGCCTCCATTACCGCGACCGCGACAATACGGAGAAGACTCCTCTGTGCATCCACCGGGCTCCGCTGGGAACCCATGAGCGATTCATTGGCTTCCTCATCGAGCATTATGCTGGAAATTTCCCGCTCTGGCTCGCGCCGGAGCAAGTCCGTGTGATCACGCTCAACGACGACCCTGCCTTAATCGACTATGCGAATCCTATCATCTCCAAACTTCGCGCTGGCATGGTTCGTGCCGAGGCGGATTTCGGCTCGGAGCCGGTCAAAGCCAAAATTGCTGCAGCGGAAAAAGCCCGGGTTCACACGATGCTCGTCATCGGTCATCGCGATGTGGAGGGCGGTCAGGTCAGCGTGCGACTTCACGGTCAGGGAAATGTCGGAGCCAAGTTGGCTTCTGAAGTCGTGACGGAAATTCTCGAAAAAATCCGCACCCGTGGTTGATGAAGACTTAGTAGGGAGGAGTCTTCTAAGGTTTGCTGCCGGGGAGTAGGATTTTCGGGATGATTTTCGGCCGCCAGTGCGGTTCTGAAATCGTCCCGTCGGAGTGATATTCCAAAAGTTTGCTGACTGGGAAAAAGAAGAGGCCGGGAAGTCCCTGCGCGTTGATCCGCATGCTCATGTCGAGTCCGCCGGTTAAGAAATAAATGTCCCCGTAGCCCAGCATGGAAAACCCGGTTCCGGCGATATCGATATTCTTCGTATGGATTTTTTTGTTTGCGACTGTGAAGTCTGACGTGGCGGTGCGAGCGGTGTTGTAGACGACGCCCGGAATAATGCTTCCGAGGATCGCCGAGAAGGGGCCGAAAACAGGAATGGCAAAGACATTTCCATCCTCGATCCGCAGGTTGCCGCTTCCGACCATGTTCTCCTCGTCGCCCATGCGCGCCTCAAAGCCATATTGACCACTGATGACGCCTTTTGAGTCGTCGTAGTTGAAATAGAGGCTCGTGAGTTTGGCAAAGTTCACGCGGGAGAGCGTGGCGTTCGTGCTGAAGACTCGGTTGGCGGGATCGAGCGAGACGATGGCTTTCACGCCGACATTGCCTCCGAAGAGTTCGGCGCTCTTGATGTTGGCGTTGAGTTTGTTTCCGACCACATCGACCGTTCCGCTCGTGTTGCTGAACGGGAGTGTCTTTCCGAGGAGTTCATAGTCCATTCCACTTGGCGCCGAGATGTTGATGGCGAGATCGTTTTTCAGCGGGTCCTTCATGTGGACCTTGCCTTGCACTTTCAACTTGGGAGCGGCGCGGAAACGATAGGGTCGGATGGTTTCAGCGATGCGCGGGTCGATCCACATCATCACATCCACCGGCACCAAGGTCGAAACGATGTCTTTTAATCGAACCTCTTTGCGGCCGACATCGTAGTCGAAAGCTCCCGTGCCGCGTCCATTGCCGGTGTTGATTACAAGGTTTTGGTAGGTCACACACTCGTTGGCGATGACGACATCAGCCACGCCGGAATCAATCCACGAGCCCCGGTTCGCAGTTCGGCCGAGCTGGAGATGGGCGTTCCCGGAGATCGATGGAAAATTCAGACTCGTGGCGCGCAGGGAGGCAGAAATCTGCGGGAGATCGGCGAATTCCATATTCTCCAGAAACGCCCGGGTGTTTTTGTCCACGAGGTCTGCAATGTCGCTGGGAGGGATCGTTGTTTGAACATTCAGTCGGTAGTCGCCAGGTCCGGCCCACAGCATTGCGGAGAGTTCGCCTCGCTTGGCAGTGGCCTTGATGTCGCGTGCGTAGAAGGTTCCATTTCTCCAAGAAAAGTTCAGCCCGACATCCGAGAGTTCCAGTTTTCCAGATTTGATCCTGGGAGCGAAAAATTCGCCGGTGGCTGTGATGCCTTGCGGGTCTGTGAGCGTGTTTCCTTTCAGATCGATGCTCAAGCGGGGCGGCACGGGGAAGTCCAATTTCGACAAAGCCGCCGCATCCTTTGTGATGAGCTGAAATATTGGCGAAAGGTGCAGGCCGGAAAGTAGGGAGGCATTGAGATTGCCGTTGCCTTTGTCCCATTCGATAGAGAGCTGCAAATCGCCCTTCGGATCGTCGATTCGGAAGGTCGGAATCCGCAGACGATTGTTGGTGAATTCGCCTCGAACCTCGATGCCATTCAGCTGAAGCGAGTCGATACGGAGGGGGGGCGATTTCAACTCGAATTCCGAAACACTCAGCGAGGAGAGATTGGCGGCATCGACTTCAAAGCTCGCGCTCAAAATCGGAAGTCCGGAGGGAAAGGTCGGCTTCCGCAAGGCGCTCAGGATTTTTTCGATGGTTTCCTTGGGAAAAATCGGCGGCGAGGATTTGTCGGCGGCGGGCGGTTTGAAATCGAGGGGATGGAGGATTTCGCCGGTGAGGCGGATTTGCAGGCACTCGACGATGGCATCGAGTTGGCTGACACGCAGGCGATCACCAAGGACGATAATGCTGGAGTTGATGTCGCGGAGTTCGAGGCGGGGCGCGTTTTCTTCCTGGGTCAGGGGAATCGAGGCCTCAGCGCGGACGAGAGTGAGTGTGTCCACAGCAACCCGGCGGTTCATGAGTTCGCTTAGGTTTAGAGAGATTTCCAATCGGTTGACCTTTGCGAGAAGGTGTTCTGAATTTTCCCGTTCAAGGACCGAGACATTCTTCGCGACGAGTCCGTTGAAAGGATCGAGGAGGAGCTTGCCAATCCGGACTTCCAGCGCGGGGTTGCTCAACGCCTGTTCGAGGGCCTCCCGCGCCCCGAAGCCGATGCCGATCGTGCGAAGAACATAAAGGGCGAGGGGAATACCGGCAATAACCAGCACCAGCAGGAGCCGGATCGTCGATTTGAAAAGATGGTAGATGGCTGGATGAACCCTCATCGGCAAGGTCACATAAGATGCAGGGGATCGATATCCACGGCGACAAAAACATCCTCGGGCATCGGCAAGGCATCCAAAACGCCGCGTGCCAATCGAGCGAGTCGCATCGAGGAGGAGCCACGAAGCGAGACTTGGAAACGATAGTAGGTCTTGGCTTTTTCGAGCGGTGCGGGAACTCCCTCGCCAACGAGAATTCCCTCTGGGGCGGCGGCTTTGAGTTTTCTCGAGAGCGTGATGGCGGAAAACTCGACCCGTTCGAGCATCGTTCCCCGGAGTGTGATCATGGCCATTTTTCCGAAGGGCGGGTAGCCGAAGCTCCGGCGAAATTCCATTTCCTGCTCCATGAAACCCTCGAAGTCATGGTGACGAGCGAATTGAATCGAGGGGCTGAACGGCGTGAAGGTTTGAACATACACCTCGCCTTCCATCTCACCTCGCCCGGCGCGTCCGGCGACTTGGGTGAGGAGTTGGAATGTTCGCTCGCCTGCCCGAAAGTCGGGGATGTGCAGGCCGAGGTCGGCGTTGACGATTCCCACGAGTGTGACATTTGGAAAATGCAGGCCCTTGGCGATCATTTGGGTGCCAACGAGAATGTCGATGCGACCTTCTTTGAAGGCCCCGAGTGTTTCGCGATAAGCCTCTTTGCGAGTCATCGAATCGGCATCCATGCGGGCGATTCGAGCTTTTGGGAAAATGCGCTGGAGCGCCTCCTCGACTTTTTGAGTTCCCGTGCCGGCATGGCGAATTCGGGGATCCGAGCATTTGGGGCAGGACTTGGGGGCGCGCTGGTTGTGGCCGCAGATGTGGCAGACGAGTCGTTCCGCCGCGCGGTGGTAAGTGAGCGAGACACTGCAATTGTTGCATTCGCAGACATGGCCGCAGGCTTCGCAAATCATCGAGGTGGAAAATCCCCGGCGGTTCAGAAAAAGGATGGTTTGCTCACCCTTTTGGATTCTCCCCTCGATCGCTTCGCGCAGAGGTTTGGACAAAATTCCGCCTCCTGGATCGTTGCGGGCGGGACGCCGAAGATCGACCACACGCACGACGGGCATGCTTTTGTCGTCCACTCTCTGGTTGAGTCGCACGAGTCGGTATTTTCCGGATTGGGCATTGTGCCAACTCTCGAGCGAGGGGGTGGCGCTGCCGAGGATGACGGCGGCTTTTTCCCGACTGGCGCGCAGGACGGCCATGTCTCGGGCATTGTAGCGGGGGGCCTCGTCCTGCTTGTAGGACGACTCGTGCTCTTCATCGATGATGATCACGCCGGGATTTTCCACTGGCGCGAAAATCGAACTTCTCGCGCCGATCACGACTCGGGCATGGCCGGTGTGGATTTTGTGCCACTCGTCATGGCGCTCCCCCTCGGAAAGGTGGCTGTGCAGAACCGCGATTCGGTCTTGGATGTCGGCAAAGCGGGATTTGAAGCGTTCCACGGTTTGAGGAGTCAGGGCGATTTCAGGAACGAGAACCAAGGCGGTTTTGCCTGCATCGAGTGAGTGGCGGATAGCGCGGAGGTAGATTTCGGTTTTTCCAGATCCGGTCACCCCAAAAAGCAAAATCGGCCGTGTGGGATTCGTCATTTCCTCGACGACGACTTTCATGGCCTCGTCCTGTTCCGCATTGAGCGTCAACTCGGTGCCGGACACATATTGCTCTGCATGGGGATTCCGAGCCACCACTGAGGCTTCGATCGCGACGAAACCATGTTTTTCCAGTGTTCGAAAAACGGCCTCGCTGACTCCTGACAGATTCGCGGCCTTGGTGACGGTGAGAGGTTTCCCGGCATTGATCAACACGCGCAAGGCATCAGCTTGCCTCGGCGCGCGGATGGCGATTTTCTCGAGATCCGATTCGGTGAATTCCCGGGCGAGGCGGACGGTGTTTTGTTTTTTGGCTGTGACGCGTCCATCCCTCACGGCCACTGGCAGGACGCTGCAGACGGCCGTTTCCAGCGGACAGCAGTAGTAGTCGGCCATCCAGTAAGCCAACTCCAGCAAGGCTGGGCGGATCATGGGGCGCTCGTCCAACAAGTCCGTGATGTCTTTGACACTGTGAAATTCGCAATCGTTGAGCAATTCGATCACGGTTCCAGCGAGCAGGCGGGTGCGGACGGGGATTTTGACACGGGAGCCGACGGCGATTTTTGAACTCATCGCCTCCGGCACTCGGTAATCCAGTATTTTTCCAGCCGCCTGATCAGGCAGCACACGCGCAAACATTCGAGGACTATTCCCCTCATCGGGCGCGGCCTCAAGCCCCGTCGCTGGGCTTGACTGTGTTTCGTGCGACTCGGATAAATGCGGGTCCATGACAGCAATTGAGATCTTTGGACGCCTGTCCGTTCCTCGTGCGACGGGAATTTTAAACTGGCTCTACGAAAACGACCGAGAAGCTTACCGGAGCTGCGCTGGCATGCTCGCCACGCGTCGCAAGTTGCGTCCGGTCTTTGTGGAGCGCAAACCCCGCGATGAGCGGAATCTTTGGATCCGCGAGGCCCTGACCAAGTCATCCAACGCCGATCTCGCTCTCGAGACTCTGCAAATTTGGGTTCTTGGAAAAAACGAACGCTTGGTTTGTGATTTTCTGGATGCGCTTGGGATCAAGCACGACGGGAAAGGGCTGATCGACGAATTGCCCGCCGAGCCAGATGCAAAGATGGTTTCGGCGGCTGTTGAGGCCATCCTGGCCAAATACTCGCCCGAGGATGTCTGGATTTATCTCCATCTTTTCGCCGGAATGGATACGCCGTGGCCGCATCTCAAGGGTCTTCTCATGACTCATCCGGCCTTTGCTCCCGAAGCTCTCGCTGCCTGATTCATGAGTCCGTTTTCCGAATCCCTGCGCGATGCCTTGGTGGTTTTCGAATCTCTTCGTCCGCTCGAACCCAAAGTCGTGGAAGCCGCCGAGCTAGTTCTCGCCTGCCTGAAATCGGGCCGGAAATTGCTCCTCTGCGGCAATGGCGGCAGCGCGGCGGATAGTTCACATATCGCCACGGAATTTACCTGCCGTTTTCAAAATGACCGCCGCCCCTATCCAGCCATCTCGCTGGTGTCTGACGGTGGACTGCTCACAGCGATTGGAAACGACTATGTTTTTCAGGACATCTTCGCGCGGCAGGTCCAGGCTTTCGGAAAAGCCGGCGATGTTCTCATCGCGCTCTCAACGAGTGGCAAATCGCGAAATGTGCTTTCAGCGATTGAGGAGGCGAAACGGTTCGGGGTTAAAAGTATCGTCCTTCTTGGCAAGGGTGGGGGATTCACTAAAGGCGCCGGCGATATCGAACTTCTCGTTCAAGGCACCGTAACGGCGAGAATTCAGGAAGCTCACAAATTCCTCCTTCACGCGATTTGTGAACTGGTCGAGCCCGGCCTCGAAAAGGCATGACCATTCTACTCGCGGTTTTCGCCGCCGTGCTGGGCGCGGTGACGGGATCGTTTCTGAATGCCTGCATCCATCGGATGCCACGCGGGGTGAGCTTGCTGAATCCGAAAAGATCGTTCTGTCCCTCCTGTGAAAAAACCATCCCGTGGCATGAAAACCTCCCTGTTCTGAGCTGGGTTTTTCTTCGTGGCAAATGCTCGGGGTGTGGCGCGCCGATTTCCTTCCGATACCCGCTGGTGGAGTTGCTCACAGCGGGCCTCTTTCTGGCTCTGTGGCTGAAATTCGGTTTTCCCTTGGGATTGGTCTATTTTGCTTTCGCCGCACTTCTGATGGCGGCGACTTTCATCGACTTCGAGCATTTCATTATTCCCGATGAAATCACCCTCGGAGGTGCGGCGCTGGGAGTTTTTCTGTGCGCGGTGATTCCTGAGTTGATGGGCACTGAGTCTCGATTGGTGGCCATGGGCTGGTCGATTTTCGGGGCGCTGGCAGGTTTTGCCGCCGTTTTTCTGATCGTGGAATTGGGTAAGATCGCCTTCGGTCGCATCCGCCACCGGTTTACCGAACCCAAGCCCTTTCGCTGGGTGAGTGATGGCGAGTCCGTAACGATTTCGATCGCTGGAGAATCACTGGATTGGAGGGATGTTTTTTCTCGCAAGAAGGACAAACTGGTTGTGGCTCTTGAAGGCCCTGTGTTGCTCGACGGAGAGACGATTTCCCCGCGTCGGCTGGATTTTTTTTATGACCGCGTGCTGTTGGATGGCCTGCCACAAAGCTTGGAATCCATCTCCCACATTGAGGGGCAAATGTCCTCCGTTGTCATTCCGCGAGAGGCGATGGGTTTCGGGGATGTGAAATTCATGGCGTGTATCGGGGCGTTCCTCGGCTGGCAGGGGGCCATTTTCGCTCTCTTTGCTGGATCGATCGTCGGTTCCCTCGCCGGGGTGGCCGGGCTGTTTCTCGCGAAGGACCGGGCTGGTGTGCGCTTACCCTTCGGGCCGTTCTTGGCGATAGGGGCCCTGATTTGGCTCTTTGGAGGCGCGCTGGTTTTTGATTGGTATTTACGGCTTATCGGAGGGCTGACGGGTTCGTTTTTTTAGAGTCCCACAATTCCCTTCTCCGTGTAATTTCCACATATGCCCAAACCGCCGAAACTCCCGTTTTTCCAGATGGTCCGTTTATTTTGGAAACCCTATCAGAAATTGCTTTCTTACATGCTTCCTTACAAGAAGCGTTTTATTATTGGCATCGTTTGTGGCGTGGTTGGCGGGATGCTAAGTGGGGTAATTCCTCTTGTTATTCAAAAAGCGGGGCAATCACTAATGGGGGGAGGCTTAAAGCTTCCAAATCAATCAGCTCTTTTGAATGGCGGGATATCCAATGATGGCCCCGGCATTGAAAGCGTTATTTGGATTAGTTTGCTGATTCCGCTCGTGATGGTAGCTCGAGGTATTTTCTCTTATTTGAACGGCTACTATCTTGCATGGGTCAGTCAGAGAGTTCTAACGGATGTAAGGACCCAGCTTTTTGCACATCTCATGTCCCAATCGCTGGATTTCTTTAGCCGCAAGAAAGCCGGCATTTTGATGTCCCGAGTCATGAGCGATACCCGTGTTGCTCAAACGGCATTAACAACAGTTTCCGGGAATCTCATTAAAGACCCAATCGCTGTCCTTACCGGCGTCGCGGTCCTTGTTATGATCGATTGGAAATTTAGCCTCACAACGCTCGTTCTTTTTCCAATCTGCATCATCCCGGTAGTCGTCTTCGGTCGGAAGGTGAGGGAGGCTGGTAAGGCCGAGGAACGCGAGTCTGCGCAGATGTCGGTGATTTTGCAGGAAACCTTCGCGGGCGTCCGCGTAATCAAAAGTTTCGCGAGGGAGGATTACCAGACCGCCCAATTCTCGAAGTCCAGCGACACGCAATGCCGGAATAGTATGCGTGTGCGCCGGAGTTCGGACATCGTGCAACCGCTGATCGAATCCGTGTCCGCCCTCGGGGTTGTGCTCGCGATGGCCTATGTTTTCTATTATGGGATCAGCTTCGCGAAATTTGCCGCCCTCTGCGCGGGGATCTTTCTCCTCTACAATCCGGTGAAAAACTTGAGCAGGATTCCGATGCTCATGCAAAGGTGTATGGTTTCGGCAAATAACATTTTCGATTTGATGAAAATGAAGCCAACCATCCTCGACCTACCCTCCGCCAAGCCGCTGGAGCGCTGCGAGGGTTTGATCGAATTTGAAAATGTGAGTTTTGGCTACGGCTCCGAAAAACTCGCCCTTCGTAACGCCACGCTTCGCATCGAGCCCGGAAAAAAATATGCGCTCGTGGGTGCCAGCGGTGCGGGCAAGAGCACGATCCTTTCCCTGATCCTGCGTTTCTACGATCCACAAACGGGCGTTGTGAAAATTGAAGGGCACGATGTGCGGGGTATTTCCCAACACTCCCTGCGCCGCCATATCGGCACCGTGTCGCAGGAGACCTTCCTTTTTCACGACACGATTGCCGAGAACATCCGTTACGGAAATCTCGACGCCACCCGCGAGCAAATCGAGATGGCTGCTAAGTTCGCCTATGCTCATGATTTCATCCTCGCCCAGCCGAATGGTTATGAGACGGTCATTGGCGACAAAGGGTGCATGCTCTCAGGTGGACAGCAACAGCGCCTCGCCATTGCCCGGGCCATTCTTAAAGGCGCGCCGATTCTTCTGCTTGACGAGGCGACTTCCGCGCTCGACTCGGAATCCGAGCGCATGATCCAAGATGCGATCGAGAGGCTTTCGGCGGGCCGCACGGTGGTTGCCATCGCCCATCGCCTATCCACCATTCTTAAATCGGATTGCATCGTGGTGATGGACCACGGTCGGATTGTCGACACGGGAAGTCACGCCGAGTTGCTGGAGAAATCCGAGCTATATCGCAGCCTTTACGAATTGCAGTTCCACCACGGGGATCTCGTGTGAGCCGCCTGCAACCATGGATGATTCCAGGCCACCTCGCGCCCGGGGATACGAAAAGCCTCGAGGGCGATTGGTCGGAGATCGAACTCCATCGCATCGCCAACGCCACGGATCCTTTTTTTGAAATGGCCTTCGGGGCTCTTTGGGGGGAATTCGGTTTCAAAGGAGAAATGGAACAAGCCGATGTGATTGCCGACCGCTTGAATTGGCACCCACTGGAACCCCTCAACGGCGCCGCATTGCGTTATGCCCTGGTTCTACTTACCCACCGCGGCGAGTTTGTCGCGGTGCGTGACCATACGGTGATTGTGATGAGCGAACACCCCGGCGCGGTGGTTCACATGTCGCATAATCTGGTGGCCAAGGATTGGCGCCGCTCCGGGATCGCTGGCTGGTCGAGGGCTCTGCCGATTTCGACCGCTCTCGAGTGTCTCGCGGATTTGAATTACCCAGCCGACTCGCCGATCACCTTGGTTGGCGAGATGGAGGCATTGGATAAAACCAAGCCGGATACCCAAGTCCGGCTGACGGCCTACGAGAAAGCTGGATTCAAAATGGTCGATCCTGCTCGCGTGAATTACCTCCAGCCGGATTTCCGCCATCCTGTGGAGATCGACAAAACTTTTGGTCCAATGCCCGTGCCGCTTTGCCTGATGCTGCGACGCGTGGGGCGTGAACTTGATGCCACCATGGGCGGCGATGAATTGCTTCGGGTGGTTCATGCCCTTTACCGCATGTATGGAGTGGGCTTCCGCGAGTCGGATATGAAAGTCGTGATGAACTCGCTGGCGGGTTACCCGGTCTCGAGTGACATCATCGACCTCCTGCCTCCGACGCTCGCATGAAAATATTCCACCACCCCGGATTTGCCGCTCCATTGGGCGAGCACATCATGCCGATTTCAAAGTTCGCTCTCGTGGCGGACCGGATTCGCGAGGTTTTGCCGGATGTCGCGATCGACCCTCCCGCGCCGATCTCCGAGGAGGATTTGGCGCGGGTTCATTCGCCGGAATACATCGCAGCAATCAAGACGGGGGAACCTCGCGAACTGGCTGAGTCTCAGAAATTCCCATGGTCACCCGAGCTTTTCCCGAGCGTTTGTCTGACCAATGGTGGCGTGCTTGCAGCGGCCCGGTTGGCCTTGGAGGAGGGGACATCCGCCACCTTGGCGAGTGGGTTTCACCATTCCTGCACGGACCACGGCGAGGGATTTTGCACTTTCAATGGCTTGGTGGTTGCTCTCGAAGCCTTGAGGGCCGAGAGAAAAATCCGCACGGCGGCTGTGCTGGATTTGGACCTGCACTATGGAAATGGCACGGCCTCCCTTGCGGCGAGTCGTCCATGGCTTCGCGCCTTGTCGATTTATGGAAACGACTACTGGCAGAATGCCTGTTACCGCGATGTGAGGGAACGGCACCATGAGGACGGGACGAATCATTTTTCCGTTCCCTTGATTCCCTCCGGCGGGAGTGATCGTCGCGTTTTAATGGATGCCTTGGATCAAAACCTCGGTTGGCTTTTGGAGGGCGGACGCCCGGACATTTTGCTTTATCAGGCTGGGGCGGACCCGCTGCGTGATGATCCGTATTCGCCCTTGAATTTGACTCACGAGGATTTGATGGAGCGGGACCGAATGGTTTTTGAATTCGCCAAGGCCAATTCTTTGCCGGTGGCATGGGTTCTTGCGGGGGGATACTCGAAGGACATCCGCAAGGTGGTGGATGTGCATGTGAACACCGCCCTTGTCTGGCACGAGGTTTTTGGCTGATCAGGCCCCGACGCCTGTCAGGCGAGCGAGCGCATCGCGACGGGTGGTCTGGATTTCTTTTTCCAAAGCCGTCCGCACGGCGTGGCGCGCTTCGAGCTCTTTCATGCGGGCGGCCTTGAGTTCGTCGCGGCGAGCCTTCAAGGCGATGACTTCTTGGAGGGCTTTACTGATCGTCTCCTCGAGTTTTTGGGACTCTGGGGATTCAGGATTTCGAGCGAACTCGGGAGCGAGAGGTTTTACGGCATCTCCAATCCAGCGGATGAAGCACTCGGCGCGATAGAATTCCGCCATGTTGTCAGCCAAGGCGACGTCGCTGGCGGCGGTGGCTTTTAAGTAATCAACAGCCTCGGTGGTTGTCAGAGTCAGAACCGCGACTTGGTAACGATTGCCGGAAGATGCGGAGTTTGAGGGCTCGGCGGAAGTTCCTGAAGAATTCGATTCGGCGCTGTCTGCCGGAGGTTCGACCGCGATGGCTTTTGCGACTTTGATGGTT
>CALFPA010000095.1 GCA_937919825.1 uncultured Spartobacteria bacterium
GCTCAAGTTTTCCAAGGCCTGATAATCGAGGCGCAGGGCGTAGCGATTTACCGTGTAGTCGTTATTTGGCCGGTCGTTCTGTGTATAGAGGTTTTCGTAGGAGGCGAAGTAGGCAAAATTCCCGATCTCGCCCTGGCTGCTCACGCCTTCATTGAAAGTGGTGAAGCTGCCGAACTCCCCAAAGAAATCCACGCCGGGCTTGCCCTCGCCGCGCTGGGTATCCAGCGAAATAACGCCGCCGATACTCTGCGAGCCATAGAGCGAACTCTGCGGGCCACGGACGATCTCGATTTTGCGAAGACCCTTGGAGCCGGCATAGCTCAGAAATGGAGCGGCGTCCTGATTGATGCCGGTGTTCACCTTCACGCCGTTAACAAGAATGAGCGACTGCGAAGGCCCGTTGCCACGGATCATGACCTCGCCAAAACCTCCCGGCGCGCCGGCTTCGATAGCCTGAATGCCCGGTGTGATGTTGAGCACATCAAGCAAAGTGCCCTGTTGCGAGCGGTTGATTTCCTCGGCGTCGATCCGGGAAAACGCACTGCCGACCTGGAAGTCGGACTGCGCGTTTTTGGTGACCGTGATGATCGGGGTGGCGTTGGAATCGGTGGTTTGACCATGGGCCAAAAACACACTGTGAATCGCGACAAGCGCCGCGAGCGTTGTTTTTTTCATATCTGTCCTTTTTGCACTAACGGGGAATGTCGTTGGACAATCCCTTCCCCCGAGTCGAAAGGACTACCCCCGGCACGGACAGTCATGCGCTGCCGTTGCGCCATTGCAGACGCTGTGCGGTTTTCTCCGCCGGTTCGAACCCGGACTTTGACCTTTGCGCGACAGTGAGGGACTTCCACCCTTGCTTTCCTAGGCCGACGGATTGGTTTTTCTGAAAAAAAGAGCGACAGGATTTGAGAATCCCGAAGCGCGAAATATTTAGGGCGACTCTCGCGATGTCAATCTTCGACTCCCCAGAGAGTCTTGCATGGTTGCGAGGCTTGAAGAGGAGCCTACAAGCCGCTAGGCAAGTTCTCCATGGCAATGATTCACATCAATCGTAACCGCGAAAATCTCGGGAAATTCGACGATCAGGAGGTCGCTGATGGCTTGAAATCCGGGCGCTTTATTTTTACGGATCTTGCGTGGCGCGAACCAATGCCAACTTGGCAGCCACTCTCCACATTCACGGATTTGCCAGAGCCAACGGCCGAGGGAAGTCATTCGATTCCCGTCGAGGAGACGCAAAAAACCAACCCGGAAATCAGCGAGCCCGCTTGGGAGAGGACTTCGGGGCTATCGATTGGCGCTGGCATCGAGACGGTGCGGCAGGTTTTTTCTGCGCCGGTTTTCACTTTCCAAAACCTCCCTCCGACCGGAGGGATAGGCCGACCTTTGTTTTTTTACACGATCGTCGGTTGGATCAGTGGCGGCATGGCGATCTGCTACCAACTCGTTGCGGCCTCGATCAATCCCGAGATGTTTTTGGGCGAAGCCGCCAAGGATATAACTCAGGGAACTCTTATCGCTATTGGCCTCATCCTTCTTTTGTTTCTGCCAATCTTCTTGATTGCGGGCGCTTTTGTTTGGGCGGCGATGGTGCATTTATTTTTAATCCTCACCGGGGCAAGTCGGCATGGGTTCGAGGCGACCTTCCGTGCGCTCGCCTACACGAGCGGAGCGACCTCGGTGCTCCAATTCGTTCCGCTCTGCGGCGGCTATCTTTATCCTGTGGCGCACCTTGTTTATGGCGTCATCGCGCTGAAGGAAGTCCACCGCACCGACCTCTGGCGCGTGGTGGTTTCGATGGTTTTGCTGTTGCTACTCTGCTGCAGTGCTGTCGGAGGAATCGCACTGGGCATTGCCGCCCTCGCCGGCCAACTTCCCAAGTAGACGCTCAGCGCTACTCGCGGCTCTGAAACATCGCCCGCAGCACGGTGAGGGGGATGCAATCCTTGAAGACCATTTGCACATCGGGTCCAGGGCGGGTTTTGCAATCGGAAGCCTCCGAGTAAGCGGTGAGCGTGCTGGCGACCATGCCGACGACCTCGCCGTTTTTGTTGAGGACAGGTCCGCCGGAACTTCCGCCGGCGAAGTCGGCGGTGATGCTCATCCAGTCAGTCGCTGGTTCGTCTTCCTTCAACTGGTCGCGGTGGAATCGCGAAATCTTGCCACTGGTTAGGCAATAATACTGGCCCTGCGGGTGGCTGATGACATGAACTTCCTCGCCGGGTTCCGCAGAGTTCGCGAGCGGCAGGGCGCGGAGGGTTTTGCTGCCGGGGTCGATTTGGAGGATGGCGATGTCTTTCGCCACATCGGCGGCGACGATTTCCTTCACCGGGAAAATCTCGCCATCCAGCGTCATCACAGCCAGCAGGTCGTCTTTGCCGTTTTCGAAAAGATGGGCGTTGGTGACGATGAGACCGTCGGGAGAAGCAATCCAACCGCTCGCCGCGCCCCCGTGATGCCACTCCTCGCATTTTTCACATTGAAAAATGGACCCGATGGAAACCACCGAGGGAGCGCATTGCCGGTAAAGCGAGGACGGGCTCTCGGGGGAGTTTTTGGTTGGGATTTCGGGAATCGAAACTTGGCGCCTATGGCATTTTATCAGGGAGACTTCGGCCTGGCGCATCGTGAGGATGTCCTCTTTCTTGGCCAGGGCGGAGAGTTGATCGATGAAATTCCGCTCAATCTTGGCGTCATCGATAAACACGGGTTCTGTAGCACGGCAAACGCTGATGAAAAGGGTGAAAAGGATCGCGAGTCGGAGCGTCATGATTGGTCGATGCTGAGGCCGGGGGGCGGGGCTTCGCCGAGCATGCTGGCTTGGTCCGCCGAAGCAAGTGGGACCACTTCGTGCAAGACGCGGCGCCGAACTTCGGGGATGTCCCAGGATTTCAGCAGCGAGTCGATTGGCTGGCGGGAGGATTTGGGAACATCGACGGGGCGCAGACCGGTAAGTCGCGCGGCGCGAAGCCAGCAGGCGGCGGCCTCGGGTCGGAGGGACTCGCCGGGGTCGGTCTCGGTGAGTTGTTGCCAGACTTCTTCGACAAGGTCAGGAGGGAGGATTTGCTCGGCGCCGGCGTGGAAAAGAACGCGTGAGAGGAGGCGTCCGAGGGCTTTCCAGTAGGCTGGGTTGGCGGGTTGGGAGGTGATGGCGAGCGCAAGGCGTCGGGCGATGGCGGCGCGGTATTCGGCGGGGAGGGTTTCCAAGGAGCCGGCGAGCAGTGCGATTTCGGCGGATGGATTCGCGCCGTCTTTCCACTCGGCGGCGGCGGGTGTCCAAATCGCGAGGGATTGGGCGGGATCGAGGCCGGCGGCGATGCGGCGAGCGCAAATCCAGCGTTGGATTTTCACCGAGCCGTTAGGGAATTTCGGTGGCGCGGCGAGGATTTGGGCAAGGGCGTCGACGCGCTCGGGATCACCGGTCATTCCACAACCGGGACGCAAAAACCAGCCGGCGAGGTGCAGCCAGGTTTCCTCGTGCTCCGCTGAGGCGTGGCGATGCTCGGCGGCTTCGAGCCAGAGGTCGAAAAGCTGACGCACGATGCCGCCGCTCCAGTCCGACTTGCGTGCGCCGAGGAGCTTTTCGCCCGCGCTGAAAATCGTGTTGGCGGTGAGCTTCTGGCGGGTCTTGCGTGAGGGGTTGAGGAGGGCGGCGAGCTGTTGTCCGGCTTGGTAGACAGTATCCGAGCGGTCGGCGGATTTTTTGGAGGATTGAGAGTTTTTGCCCCGCAGGGAGAATTCCAGCGGCCAGCGCAACGCCGGCTCCGCGCTGAGCAATTCCACCCGAAGCAGGCCGGTGGATCGCAGGGTGGTGCGCAGGGAGACGCGGAGATTTGGGTCGCGGGGGAGGTTTTGGCCGGGGGGCGGCGTGAGAATCGTGTCCAGCGCAGGCAATTCGGTGAAGCTCTCGGCCTCAGTGTTGACCACATCGCCGGGTTGGTCGGCGGGTCGGCGAGGGTTTCGAAGGATGTGGAACGAGGCGGGTTTTCCCACCAACGCGCGGAGGTTTTGAGGAGCGGCGGCGTGTTCCTTTTCCGGCGGGGCGTCCTGCGGAAGAATGCAGAGTGCGGAATTTTCGCCCGTGGCAATGTAGTAAGCGTGGGACGCTCCGGCCTCGATGCGCGAGGAATCACCAGTGGCTCGCAAGTGGAGGAAGCGAGCTGCTCCGCGGGCGACAGCAAGGTCGGGATCGGCGTTTTCCAGGACCTCAGGCGTGTGGTCGGGTTGCCAGCGGGCGAGGTTTTCTAAGAGGCGCTGGCGAATCGCTGGGGACTTGGTGAGGCCGCCGTTGAAGAGGAGGAAATCGATCGGCGGCCGGTCGCGCAGAAAATCGGCGAGATGGCGGGTGACGGCGGGATCTTTCGCGTAGGGGAGTCCCATTTCGCGGAGGCCGGGGACGGCTCGCAGCGGGCGTTCACCGGCGCTGACTGGGGGGAAGAAGCCTTCCAGGAGCAGGCGATCAATTTCGGCGGAGGTGACTTCCGTGCGTAGTGTTCCCGCGAGGAGCGAGGCTCCGGGCTTGGCCACGGCGACGGGCCAGGATTTTTCGGGAGGGTGTTCGGAGGCGAGGGCGCTCTCCTTGATGTCTCGGCTGAGGGCGAGGAGTTGCGCGAATGAGGTAGGCGGTAACTGCGAGCCGGGAGTGAGTTTTTCCTCCAGAAAATGGGCCAGGGCGAGATCGAGGTTGTCGCCGCCGAGAAGAAGGTGGTCGCTCACGGCGATGCGGTGCAGGCGCGGCAGGGGTGAGTCGGGTTTTTGCTCGGCGGAAAAGAGGCTCAGATCGGTCGTGCCGCCGCCGATGTCGACCACGAGGATGTGGGTTTTTGCGCCAGTGGCGAGGAGGTCGGCCTGCTCCAGCCATGCGTAGAACGCGGCCTGTGGCTCCTCAATCAGGATCGTGGAATCGGGAAAGCCAGCGTCGCGTGCGGCTTCGAGCGTGAGTTGTTGTGCGGCGGGGTCGAACGACGCGGGGACGGTGATGGCGAGATCTTGGTCAGGCAGCGGGGCGTGGGGATGAACCTCATTCCACGCACTGGCTAGCTTTTGGAGAAGTGCGGAGAGGGCCTCGACCGGGCTGAGTTGATCGTTCGTGGGAATCTCACCCGAGCCCAGCGGGAGGAACTTCGCCCGGCGGTCGGCGGCGTGATGGACGAGCCAGGATTTTGCGGAATGGATGACGCGGCCGGGAACTTCCGCTGCCCGAGCGCGGGCGAAGCGCCCAACTTCCCAATCGCGACTGGCGGGCGCGAGGTAGAGAAAGGAAGGGAGCGTTTCGTGCGAGGCGCTCGAGTGATCCGTCTCCGCCTGCGGAATTTCTAGAATGGTGCTGCGCCCCTCCGACGACTCGGCCGGCACGAAAGCCATGGCGCAATTCGTGGTTCCGAGGTCGATGCCGATGCGGTAGCGGGTCATTGGCTACTGCATGCGGACATTGAACTCGAGCTTCCAGCGTTCGCCGGTGGGCTCGTGGAGGAAGTGGAGTTCGAGGTGGCCGAGTTCGGTGATGCGGGCTTCCAGGTGGACGGGGATTTCCTCGCCGGGTTGGTGGCCTGCGGGTGGGGGGATTTCGATTTGGAGTTTGGCGGATTCCTCGAGTTCGGCGGCATCGGGGAGGATTTGGCCGGATTGGTCGCCGGCGCGGACTTCGGATTGGAAGAACCGAAAGTCGGAGATTTCGCCGGTGTAGAGGAGGAATTCCTGATCAGAGATTTCGTGGCTGGTGCCTTCCTCCATGCCTTGCGGGGCCACACAGAGGGCTTTGGTGATGGGGCGGCGTCCTGGCACGGCCATGCCGGTGGATTCCATCCCGATGTAGTAGGAACGGGCGGTGCCGGATTTGATGCGGAGGCCTTGGCCGGTGGCGCGGAGTCGGGCGTAGACAGCAGCTCCGAGGGCGACGGCGTGGTCTGGGCGGGCGCCTTCGAGTTCGCGGATGGGACGGTTCGCCCAACGGCTGAGTTGGTCGAGGACGCGGGCGCGGAGCGGGCTGGCATTGAACACGCCGCCGTTGAAGAGAACGGCGTCGGGGATCAAGAGCGGGGCACTGTCGATTTTTGCGGAGCCTCCGACGGATTCGAGAAGTTGGGGGGACGAGGTGATGTTAGCTTTGGCGCGGGTGAGGAAGCGGGCGAGGTGCTTCGAGATGGCGGCGTCTGCGGCGTAGGGAAGGCCGGCCTCGCGCAGGCCACCGGCGCGGCGGAGGGCGGGCATTTCGTCGGCGGTGACGAGTGGGAGGAATCCGTCGAGGACGATTTGATCGACCTGCTCGCGGGTGAGCGTGGTGCTGAGAGTCGAGGCGATGAGTCGGCTGGAGCGGGTGGGGATGGCGATGGGGACTTCCTTCAGCGAGGGGTCGGAGAGGAGGGATTCCTTGGCGGCGCGGGTGGATTGAACGAGGGCGAGGAATTGCCAGTCGTCGAGAACGGAGCCGTCGGCGGCGAGTTTTTCCGAGACATCATGCGCGAGGGCGAGGTCCATGTTGTCACCGCCGAGGAGGAGGTGCTCGCCCACGGCGATGCGTTCGAGAGCGAGGTTGCCGTCCTTGCCTGTAACGGCAATGAGGCTGAAGTCGGCTGTGCCTCCGCCGACATCGCAGACGAGCAGGAGGTCGCCGGATTGGACCTGTTTGCGCCAGTCGGCGCCTTGGTTTTCGAGCCAGGCGTAAAAGGCGGCTTGGGGTTCCTCGAGGAGCGAGGCGTCCGGGATTCCAGCGAGTTGGGCGGCTTCGAGCGTGAGTCCGCGGGAGACTTCGTCAAAGGAAGCGGGAACGGTGATGACGGGGTGGGTAGGGGAGAGATTCGGGTGGGAGTTTTTGAGGCTCTCGAGGAGATGGGCCAGGAGGTCTCGGGAGGCATCGAGCGGGGAGATTTTGCGATCCACTGTGGCGCTGCCCCAAGGAAGTATCGGGCCGCGGCGGTCAGCGTGGGGATGGCAGAGCCAGCTTTTCGCCGAGACGATGAGGCGGTCGGGTTGGAGTGCGCCGCGCTCGCGGGCGAAGACGCCGAGGATTTGGCGGGAGGAGGACTCGGGAAACTCGCCTTCGGCAGGGAGGTAGATCGCGGAGGGGAGCAGGGATTTTTCCCCCTCACTGCTGCCGGTGATGGCTTGGGTGATGGGGAGGTTTCCCGGATGCCCGGTGTCGCCGACCCGCGCGATGGCGCAATTGCTCGTGCCGAGGTCGATGCCAATGAAGTCGCTCATGATTTTTCCCTTCGGGGATTCCGCTGGCTATTTCGAAATTTCGATTTCGGCGGGGGCGAGGACCGGCCAGGGGCGCTGTTCGGTGGTGCCTGTGACGCGGGGGAGCTTGATGGATTTTGCGATCCAGCCGGGGTGGACGAGTTTTCCGGAGTAGGGAGGATTTGGCGGGACTGAGCCGAGGAGTCGATGTGCGGTGGCGTCGTAGCCGGGTTCGAGCGTGACGGCGGTGCCTTCATTTTCGGAGCGCAAAGGCGAAATCTCGAAGTAGTCGCTGAGAACCTTGCGGCAGCCAGCGTGGACGACTCGGGCGGCGGCACCGAGTTGTTGGTCGGTGGCGGCAGTGATGTCCTCTTTCGCGAAATCCACGAGGCGGCCGTTCTCCTGCAGGAGCGCGAGGAACGCTACGATTTCGGCCTCAGGCCTTGGCGGAGCGGGTGGGGGAGCGATGGGTTGGATGACGACGGGGGCGGCAGCTTTTAGCGGTCGCTTGCGGGTGGCGAGAAACACGCAAACCATGCCAATGGCGGCCGAGACGGTCTGCACGGCGAGCGTGAGGTTTTGGTCGGGATGGTAGACGGCGGCGAAGTTGATGCCCAAAAGGACAAAGCCGCTGGCGATGAGTGGAGCTTTCATGACATTCGAATTGTTCGGGGCCTCGAAGGAGTCAGTCAATGCCAACGAGACCCCATGTAGCGGCAGTGTCTTATTTCCCGCCGTGGACGCCGGAGGCGACTTTGAGGCGGAGGCCGTTGAGGCGGATAAAGCCGGTGGCGTCGTCTTGATTGTAGGCCTGCGTGGGGTCGGCTTCCATCGTGGCGATGTGCGGGTTGTAGAGGCTGACCGGGCTCTTGACGCCGGCACCGTGGATACCGCCTTTGTAGAGCTTCACGCGGACGGTGCCGGTGACATGCTTCTGGGACTCGGTGACGAGGGCTTGGATGGCCTTGCGCTCGGGGGCGAACCAGAAGCCGTTGTAAACGAGTTCCGCGTATTTCGGGATGAGGGAGTCGCGGAGGTGCATGACTTCGCGGTCCATCGTGAGGGATTCCATTTGGCGGTGGGCGAAGTGGAGGATCGCGCCGCCGGGTGTTTCGTAAACGCCACGGCTCTTCATGCCGACGAAGCGGTTTTCGACCATGTCCACGCGGCCGACGCCGTGTTTGCCGCCGAGTTTATTGAGGGTGTGCATGACCTCGAGCGGGGTGAGTTTTTCGCCGTTCACGGCAATGCAGAGGCCGCGTTCGAATTCGAGTTGAACATGTTCGGGAAGGTCGGGGGCATCCTCAGGGAGGACGGAGAGCGTGGTGAAATACTCGCGATTCTTGAGGTCGCCGGCATCAAACCACGGGTCTTCGAGGATTCCTGCCTCGTAGGAGATGTGGAGGAGGTTGCGATCCATCGAATAGGGTTTCTTCGCGCTGGCGGCGATGGGGACGCCGTGGGACTCGGCGTAAGAGATCATCTCGGCACGGCCTGGGAATTTGGCGCGGAAGCGGGCGTCGCGCCAAGGAGCGATAACCTCGATGTCCGGTGCGAGGGCGGCGGCGGTGAGTTCGAAACGGACCTGATCGTTGCCTTTGCCGGTGGCTCCGTGGGCAACGGCAGTAGCCCCTTCTTGGCGGGCGATCTCGACCATGCGCTTGGCGATGAGCGGGCGGGCGATGCTGGTTCCTAGAAAATACTGACCCTCGTAGATCGCCCCTGCCTGCATCATAGGGAAGATGAAATCGCGGGCGAACTCCTCGTTCAGATCGTCCACGAAGCACTTGGAGGCTCCGGTTTTGAGAGCCTTCTCTTCGAGGCCATCGAGTTCTTCCGCCTGGCCGACATCGGCGCAGAAGGCGATGATCTCGGCTCCGTAGGTTTCTTTGAGCCAGTTCAAGATGACGGAGGTGTCGAGTCCCCCAGAATACGCGACAACAATTTTTTTCATGAGGGCGGGAGTGTGGGGAAAAAAATGGCACTTCGCAACACGGGGGCTGGAAATTTTCTAAAAAAATAAATTGCCATCTCGATGGAAAAGAAGAATAAGGCGTCTGCAGTTGTGATCAGGAATTGGTGGACAACCTCGGACAATGTCGGGGGCAGTTTGAAACCCGGCAGTCGGGAACAGGCCTAGATCCCAGTGCGTTAAAGAAAAGTAAAACCATGGGTAACAAACTCTATGTCGGCAACCTGTCGTTCAACACGACCGAGATTGCCATTCAGGACCTGTTCTCGCAGTGCGGCTCGGTCTCCGAAGTCATGCTGATGCAGGACAAATTCACAGGCCGCTCACGCGGATTCGCCTTCGTCACCATGTCTTCGGACGAGGAAGCACAGGCAGCAGTCAATCAAATGCACGGCAAGGAACTCGACGGCCGCGCCCTGACAGTCAACGAAGCCCGTCCTCGCGAAGACCGCCCAGCTGGTGGCGGTGGTGGCGGTGGATTCGGCGGACCTCGCCGCGAATTCCGTGGTGGTGGTGGTGGTGGCGGTGGTGGTCGTGATGACCGCCGTGGCGGTGGTGGTGGAGGATTCGGTGGCGGCGGTGGTGGAGGCCGTCGCGATTTCGGTCGCCGCTAATCACGCAGTCTATTTCAAACAACCGGGCACTCTGCATTTCGCAGGTGCCCGGTTTTCTTTTTCCCGAAAAAACTTCCCCGTCGCCATCAGGTTGTTTTGATTGGGAGGATAACGATGAGTTGATTGCTGCCGCTGATTATTCCTTTGGCCCTGACCTCCTGCGTGAATCTCAATCCGCTGGGTCGCGACTCCACTGGGCCGATCCCTCGTCCAACTCGATCGGCTCCTGAGCTGGAGAAAAAGTTTGCCTGGGGCATCTCGACCGCCAGCTACCAATACGAGGATCCCGATGTGAAGCCCGGCCAGAAGGATTGGTTTTACACCGACTGGGATGTGCTTATTTCCGAAGGCAAGGCCCCTGATAAAGGGAACGCTCTCTATAGTTGGACTCACTTCGAGAAAGACCTCGCGGCTTTGAAAAAGACTGGGGTGACTCATTACCGATTCAGCATCGAATGGGGCCGCGTTGAGCCGCAGCCTGGCGTATTTGATGATCAGGCGATTGATCGTTATGTCGGGATGGCCCGCCGACTCAAACAAGCTGGGATCGAGCCCGTCGTTTGCCTTTGGCACTTCACTTTTCCTGATTGGCTCTACGACAAAAAAATCCCAAGCGCTCAAATTGGCTCCACCCCGACGCGCGTCCCCGCTGGAACGCCTATCTCGACAAGGTCCTGCCGCGCCTGGCGCCCTACGCGAACTACTTCGCGCCGCAGAACAAGCCAAACGGCCAGATCACAACGGCCTACATTGTTGCGCAATGGCCCCCCGCCATGACCCTCGCCTTCGGCACCTACTGGAAAGCGATCGACGCCAGCACCGGCATGTTCCGCGACGCGGCAGCGCGAATCAAAAAGGTGAAACCCAGCGCGAAGGTTGTCTCGGTTGAGGCGCTTCCTTGGTGGGATAAGGCTCCGCTCGATCCCGGAAATCTTATCTACAACACGATGATCCATGGGAACACCGACCACCTCGATCGCGTGTGGGATGTCTGCGATATTCTTGGCATCAACTACTATTACTCCCAGAAAGCGGGACCGCTCTCGTTGCTCGCGGAGAGTTACCGCCACGGCCACAATTTTACTATGATGGGCTGGCGGATTGACCCTGAGGGCCTCTACAAGCAAATCCGCCACGTTGGCGACCGCTACGGCAAGCCGATGATGATTACCGAAAATGGCATCGCCACATTGAAGGATGAAAAACGCATCCGCTACATGCGAGAGCATATCGATGCCGTCGGGCGGGCGATCCGCGATGGCTACGATGTGCGCGGCTATTTCAGTTGGTCGCTCGCCGACAACTACGAGTGGCACTACGGCTACAAAGCCAAGTTTGGCCTCGCTACGATGAATCCCAAAACCTTCGAAAGGGAATTGAAACCTTCCGCGTTCTTCTACCGCGACACAATCCGCTCAAAGCCGAAGGTAAAAAACATCCCGGCTTCCAAATCCTAAGCTTCCGCGCTTTCAGGCGTAGCTTTTCAGGAATGGCGCGGCGACACAGCACAAAGCCAGAATCGACAGGATCGTAAATATGACAATTGGGAGGATCATGATCCCAACTTAAAATGTGCTCCCCGCCTCGCAACCGGGTTTTTTTAGAAATATCGGTCATCCCCAGTGTTTTTCTGTAGGTCATGATGCCATAGGAAAAGGCGCTTCGTATCACGGAAGATTTTCTGCGGTGTGCTGCCGAGGAGAATGATGATGATTTCCGACCCGTTGTGTTTGGCCGATGCGACCAAGCATTTTCCTCCAGAAAAAGTAAACCCTCCCTTGAGACCATTGAAGTAGGGCGGCCAGTTCCATAGAAGATCATTCGTGTTCTCCAGAATCATCGAATCCCCGTCGCCGGAGCTAAAGGTCCAGAACTGCTGTGCGGCGAAGTAACGGATTAGTGGATTGCGGTAGGCATGGTATGCGATGATCGCCGAGTCCCGAGCCGTCGAATACTGCCCAGGTTCATCGAGTCCATGGGCATTCATGAAGCGCGAGTTTTTGGCCCCAAGTCTTTTGGCGAGACTGTTCATGTTCTTTAGAAAAGCTTGGCGCGAACCCTGCCCGTTCGATGCGAGGACACTTGCGGCGTCATTTGCGCTGGCGACGAGCATGCTGCCGAGAAGATCGATTCTTTTGATTTGCGAACCTGGTTGCAGGCCGACCTTGGTGGGAGGTTCCATCGCGTCCATGAATGAAACGGTGACTTTTTCATCTAGGCCGCCCTCATTGATCACCTCCAAAGCCGTGAGCAGTTTTTGCGTGCTGGCAACTGGCAGCGCCAGATCTGCATTTTTTTCGTAAAGGGTCTCGCCGCTGAGGGCATCAATCATGATGGCGCTTCTGGCGTGGATCTCTGGGGCCCCAGACGAATTCCTCGTGATCTTCATCGGAGAGGCAATCAAGGAGGTTTTGCGGATGCCTAGCTCCACATGGGAGTCTGGTCTCGCAAACATGGAGCACCCCCAACTCCCAAGAAATAAGAAGGCCGCCATGGCGAGCATGGCAGCCAAAGTATGGTGTGCGGGATGGCTCTGGGGCTTGTGTGCTTGGTCGTGCGAAGTTTGATTTTTCATCGCCGAACGAACCCACCAGGCACTTATTTCTTCAATGGGGTTCAGAGCCAAGGGTCGTTCTCCCCATGGAGATCATTCCGCGCGGTTTTTAGTTTGGGGTCATGGACAACAACACAAACAACCCGTCACCGTGGACTGGATCCGAAGAGAAGAAGCCTCGCTCGCTGTTTTCTAAAAACCTAAAAGAAATCAAGTCTCGCATCGCTCGGATCACGATCCCAGGGCTTCTTGTTTTGGGGCTCGCTATCGGCATTTGGCTGGCTTTTGGCGACCGGGGGCAAGCTCAAGTGGGGGGGGCAGTGACTTTGCTTTTCTTTGATAGGAATGGCACGGCACTCACGACCACGCAGGTCCGCTCGATCTCGAATAACGCCGGCGCGGGTTACAATAGCGACTTCCTGCTCGATCCAACAAATATGAGGGCGATCAGTAGCGGACCACTTTTCACCTCGGGCTCGAATTTGGCCTTCAATATCCCATCGCGCAGCGTGGCGCTGGCTTTCAATTGGCCAACAATCCCGAATGGATTTGGTCTCGTCATTCTCGACAATGGCGGAGCCGGGTTCAGCTCCGGGGCAACAGTGAACTTCTGCTACCAGGCGGCCCGGGACATTCGGAAGAAACTTGATGCGGCCCTCGCGGCGCGGCCGGACTATGTCCAGTCCGCAAAATTCAGCAGCGCGTATCAAGCGGCTGCCACGCAGCTCGCCAGTGTGGACGCCTACAGTTCCGAAAGCGCCAAGGGTAAGGCCGGACAGCTTGCGCTAGATCAACTGGCGGTGGCCTACGACACCCTATTGCAAGAGCACGGCCCGGTTTTTGCCCGAAACAACAAGGCGAGTCTGGCTCCGTGGCTTGGATTCACGATCGATACGGTTTCGAACTACCAAGTGAATCTCGACTTTGCGGCGAGTCTCACCGCTCCCTTCGGATGGATCCGCGTTGTGTTCGATGCGGGCCAGGCGCCCTCGACCTACACCGCTCTCATCAACTACGCCAAATCGAAAGGGCTGAAAGTCCTTGGGCAACCGGTGGATTCCACTTACGACCGCCAATACACCCGCGCCCAATACAAACAGCGCTTCATCGATTACATTACCGCCTTTCCGCAGATCGATGCTTGGGAAGTCGGAAATGAAGTCAATGGCACCTGGCTGAGCAGCGACATTGGGCTGCGAATAGCCGACGCCGCGCAGGAAGTTCGAAACCGCGCCCCTGACAAGCTGACCTATCTGACGCTCTTCTGGCAGATCAACACCGATACGGTGGCGAATTCGATGTTCACTTGGGCGGCAAATAATCTCCCGGCTTCGACCCGCTCCCTGCTCGATGTCGTGACCTTCTCGCAATATCAAGAACAGGCGCCGATGGGCATGGCGTTTGATCAGGTCATGAAGACCATGCGTGCTGAATTTCCCAACTCGAAGATCGGTCTAGGGGAGTTGGGTTACTGGATTGCCGGTCAGAGGTTTTGGTGGGCCTACAATCAAGCCGACCCGGCGGCTGCGAAAATTACGATTTCTGAAATCTACCACGGTGCGGCATTTGATTACGCAGGTAGTATCGGTGGGGTCTTCTGGTGGGAATTCATCACGGATTTCAAAACCAATACGGCCATGCAGGCGACCGTCACCAAGGTCCGAAATATCCTGAACTCGGGGACCAGCACCCCGACACCTACGCCGACACCTACGCCGACAGCCACCCCAACGCCCTCGCCCACAGCTACACCATCAACGGGAGCGAATGTATTCAACGGAAATTGGGCTGTGGTTGCGAAAGTCCAACCGAATGCGACCTACCATGATCTTTATCAGCGAGTGCCTGTTGCCGCCCGGTCCAATGTCACCGCGAGTGTTTGGGTTAAGGGATCGGGTTCTGTGGAACTCCAAGTGTGGGGAAATTCCGCGTGGACCTTGAAACTCGCCAGCTTGCGCATCAATGCCACCTCGACTTGGACGAAATTCACGACGCCTGTTTTCAATATTGGCAATCGCCAGAGGATTTGGCTGAGCTTTGACGATGCCTACAGCGCGGCTGGAGGAACCCTGTATCTAGACGAGGTTTTCCTTGGAACATCCGGCGGCACAAACCGCGTTTCGAATAGCAGCTTCGAGTTGGGAACAAGCGGCTGGTCCATCACCTCGCCTGAGATTTTCAGCATTCAACAAAACCCGTGAGCCGATCCTTGCTTCGGGACTTCACCCTATTGGAGCCAGTCCATCGAGGCTGTCTAGTGGAGGTGTGGCTCTGGTTCCGAGGAACTGGTCCAACGCGGATCTCCAGATGCCGGCTCGGGAGGTCTCCAAAAAAAAACGCCGGTGCATGAAACAAAAAATGAACACACTAACAAAATGGAACCCCCTCCGGGAGTTCGAACAGATGACGAACCGCATGAACAACCTCTTCACGAGGTCGCTCCTGCCACCCATCGATGAACCAATCGCAAGCGCCGAATGGAGCCCGCTGGTTGATGTCGAGGAGAGTGAGAAGGAATACATCATCAAGGCCGAACTTCCCGAGGTGCAAAAACAAAATGTGAAAGTGGAATTGGAAAACGGAAACATCCGAATTTCCGGCGAGCGAAAGCTGGAGAAGGAAGAGTCCGGTCGCCGCTTTCACCGCATCGAGCGAAACTACGGTGCCTTTGAGCGATGCTTCACGCTCCCCGAAGGAACCGAGCGCAAGAATGTCTCCGCCGAGTTCAAGGATGGCCTCCTGAAAGTTCACCTCCCCAAAGGAGAGAGCTCCATCCACAAATCATTGGAAATTACGGTGAACTAAAAAACAGGAGTGGCCTCCTCGTGCGTGCTCCACGCGGGCACGCACGACAACGCCTCCCGATTTTCATGCAGGAAATCCAAAATATTTTTAGGGAATACTACCGGCATCCCGCCATTCGTTCGCGGATTCTAGAATTTCTCGGCGGCGACACGCCGGCGGAAGCGACTTGCGAGTTCATCACAGCGGATGGCTTGGGCCATCCAGTCCGTGCGCCAAGAAATCCCTGCGAGCTTTTCGATCGCTTGGAGGAGGGCGGGGATATTTGTCGGTCGCTGTGGGACCGCAAATCACTCATCGCCCATCTGGATGTGGAGTATGTGAATTTTGATTTCCCCGCCGAGCCCTATCTGGATCCCGCACGAACTTTCCTGATGCAGGAACCCACGGCCAAGGCGATCCTCCGAATCCTAAACTATCATGGAATCCATCCGCTTCATGTTCTGAGCGGACGGGGGCACCATTTCGCGTGGCGAATTGAACGGACCTCCACGGTTTTCCGAACGCTCGCCGATATGGGAAAAAGGGCCTTCATCGGCGACCTGTTTCCGTCGAGTCCTAGAGACGGCCAAGACTACGAAATGCTGGCTCACGCTTTTGCTGGCCTTGGTCTCGTTATGGAATTTCTGGGACGCCTCGTGATCGAGTTGGCAACAGCGGATAGCGAGGTTCCTATCGAACTCACCGCTGTGGAGGTCGCTCCGTCGGCAAGAGGGCGGGAAATGATATCCATCGACCTCTCCGAATACGGCGATCCACTTTTCACTCGCACGGTTCGTGTGCCCTTCAGTGCCTATCTGAAGCCCTGGCAGCAACTCTATGCCGTTGGCAGCAACAATATCTCCAAAATCGGGCCCATTATTTTCGTGCCAGTTGATGGACTCGATATTCGCCAAGCGATGGTCGTGATGCACGATCCGGAGCTTGCGACGCAAATGGCGGAGCGGATTTCCACCCGCATTCCCGACGAGACCTTCGGATCGGCGAGTCTGATTCGACAATACCGGGGCTCAGCCCTTCGTCGCTATCACGAGTATTTCTACTCTTCGATGCATGATCCATCTGAGTCATGGCCTCGGACCTACGACCGTGCGCCCCTGGGCGATCTTCCTGTCGAGGTGAGGAACGCGTTGCTGTTTCCGAACGATCTTCTCTTAAAACCGACGGGGATTCGTAGCGTTACGACCTGCCTTCTTAGGAAAGGATGGCATCCCCGGCACATTGCGGGATTGATTCGATCGAAGTTCGAGCGCGACTACGACTGGGGCGGGCAATGGATCGATTATTCCCCGGCCATGCGGGCGGATTTTTATGTTCGGATTTTTTCCTCGGCGCCTACGAGTGTTGCTCATGAGGCCGCACGCATGATTGGTCGGCAAGTGCCAATGGAAAATCTCCAAGGGCATCGTCCTTTTTCCCCAAGCGATCAACAAATGGAGCTTCGATTATGACAAGTTGGCCAATCGGTTTATCAACGGGGTGCTTTCATCGGACTCCGATCCTCGACTGCCTAGAAACCATCCGAGCGAGTGGTTTCTGCATGATCGAGGTCGTATTTTCACCATCCCATCTGGATTACAAAAATCTCGGCGTTGTTCGTCAGGTCGCTTCGCGAATTGAGGCATTGGGCATGGAGGCCTATTCCTTCCACGCGCCGTTCGCGAATGACATCGACATCTCCTCGCCGGATTTTGCAACGCGTGAGCACGCGCTGGACGAAATCCTCTACGCTGTCGAGGCCGCCTCGATGCTGGGAGTTCATTACTTCGTCATTCATCCAGGACCTGAGAATGCCGACATTCCCTCACGCGAGGAACGAATGGTTCGAATCGAAAATGTGATTTCGGTGTTGAACCGAGTGGCGGCTCGCTGTGCGGAGGCGGGGATCAAATGTGTCTTGGAGAACAAACTGCCGCATCTTCTTTTTGGCAGTTCCAGTGACATCGTTTGGATTCTTGGTTCACTGGAAACGAATGAGGTTGGGGCTTGCTTGGACACCGGGCATGCCTTTCTGGCTGGTGATCTCTACAATCTGGTTTTCAAGCTCGGGCCGTATTTGCGGATGCTTCATGTGCATGACAACAAGGGCCACAGAGATGAACACCTCCCGCCGGGCGAGGGGCGGATCGAGTGGGGCAGATTGGTTCGAGAACTCGTGCAGGTTTCCTTCCACGGAGCGATGATTCTTGAGGTCGCCGGCTCGCAGGATTTTGAGGAAACCATGGCTCGTGCCCGTGTGGGGCGAAAATGTTTGAGACACCACGCCCGGCGATGTGCCTTGGAGGCGCCTGCCATAGTAACTCCTCTATAAAGCGGCAAGCCGCCGATCTGTCGATTAGAGCTTGTGGCCCATTTTTTTCTTTTTGGTCTCGAGGTATCGCGCGTTGTGAGGATTTGCAGCGGAGCGGATCGGGAGTTGCTCGACAATCTTGATGTCATAGGCCTCGAGGCCGACGACCTTGCGGGGGTTGTTGGTAAGGAGACGGATTTTGTGGATGCCGAGATCAGCGAGGATTTGGGCGCCGAGGCCGTAGTCGCGAAGGTCCATGGGGAACCCGAGGCGTTCGTTGGCCTCCACGGTGTCGAGGCCTTGCTCTTGGAGTTTGTAGGCGCGAATTTTTGGTCCAAGGCCGATGCCGCGACCCTCCTGGCGCATGTAGAGAAGCACGCCGACGCCCTCTTTTTGGATGCGTTGCATGGCTTGTTGCAGCTGCGGGCCGCAGTCGCAACGGCGAGATCCAAAAACATCCCCCGTGAGACATTCGCTGTGAACGCGAACTAACACCGGTTTCGACGGCGGAATTTTTCCTTTCACCAGAGCGATGTGATGCATGCCATCCACCAGCGAGCGGTAGAGGTGGAGATCGAAATCGCCGTAGTCGGTCGGCAAAACAATCGTCTCCTCTTTCTCGATGAGGCGTTCGCTTTTCCTTCGGTAGGCGATGAGGTCCTGGATCGAGCACATTTTGAGGCCGTGCTTGCGCTTGAATTTAATCAAGTCCGGCAGTCGCGCCATCGTGCCGTCATCCTTCATGATCTCACAAATCACCCCCGAGGGGTCGAGTCCGGCGAGGCGCGCGAGGTCGATCGAGGCCTCGGTGTGGCCAGCTCGACGGAGAACGCCGCCGGCTTTGGCTTGGAGCGGGAACACATGGCCTGGCTGGATCAAGTCGCTGGATTTTGTTTGGGAGTCCGAGAGTAAACGGATCGTGAGGGCTCGGTCCTTCGCACTGATGCCGGTGCTGATGCCGTGCGTGGCATCCACGGAAACGGTGAAGTCTGTTTTGAAAAATTCGCGGTTCGTCGCGACCATGCGTTGAAGATCGAGTTGAGAGGCCCGCTCTTCGGTGATGGGAGCGCAAATCAACCCTCGGCCGAATTTCGCCATGAAATTAACAGCGTTTGCCGTGACTTTGGATGCCGCCATCACCAAGTCGCCTTCATTTTCCCGGTCGGCATCATCCGTGACGATGACCATGCGGCCTCGGCGAATATCGGAAATCACGGAGGGAATCGGATCGAATGGCGTTTTCATGGTGAAGTGGGCAGACCCTAACTCGTGCCATGGCTTGTGAAAAGCCGCTTGAGCTTTTCTTAGGGAGAGGAGGGGAGGTAACCTTTCCGCATGGACTATGATTTTGCAGTGATCGGTGGCGGAAGCGGGGGATATGCCGGGGCTCGGACGGCGGTTGGCCTGGGCTTGAAGACCGTGGTGATCGAAGGTGGGCCGGATGTCGGGGGGCTTTGCATCTTGCGCGGCTGCATGCCCAGCAAGACGCTTCTCGAATCCGCACGCCGCTTTCGGGTTTTGAAAAGGGCCGGGGAGTTCGGCCTTTCGTGCGAGTCTCCGAGCTTTAATACCTCGGCGATCATCGATCGGAAAAAACGCCTCATCGGAGAGTTCGCCGACTACCGCCGAGGTCAACTCGAGTCCGGCCGCTTCGATTTCCTGCGCGGGAAAGCCGAGTTTTTGGACGCCAAGATCCTTCGAGTTCACCACTTGGATGGCAAAATCTCCACGCTGAGCGCAAAAACATTCCTTATCGCGACCGGTTCCGAAATCGGCATCCCGCCTGTGCAGGGCTTGACCGAATCGAGTTGTTTGACGAGTGACGACTTGCTGGATCTCGAGACTCTCCCAGAGTCTATCATTGTCCTTGGGGCTGGTCCGGTGGGGCTCGAAATGGCGAGTTATTGCCGGGCTTTTGGAACCCAGGTCACCGTCGTTCAACGCAGTTCCCACATCCTGAAATCTGTCGATGCCGATGTCTCCAAATCGCTCGAGGAGGCGCTTCGACACGACGGCATCGAAATCCATACCGGCACCGCGCTGCATCGGGTGGATGACAACGGCCACCGCGCGCGAGTTTCCTTCGAGCAGAATGGCTATTTGAAACATCTGGAAGCCGCCCGCGTGCTGAACGCCCTCGGTCGAAAACCTCGGCTGGATGGTCTGGGAACCCTCGCTTTGAATCTCACGCATGGCCGAATTTCGGTCCAACCCGACCAATCCACTTCGCAGCCGCATATTTTCGCCGCAGGCGATGTCTGTGGAGGTCTCGAGGTCGTGCACATCGCCATCCAGCAAGGCGAAATCGCCGCCCACAATGCCGCAATCC
Source organism: uncultured Spartobacteria bacterium (assembly GCA_937919825.1). Taxonomy (GTDB): domain Bacteria; phylum Verrucomicrobiota; class Verrucomicrobiia; order Chthoniobacterales; family Terrimicrobiaceae; genus UBA967. The sequence goes on from CALFPA010000095.1 coordinate 19,744, forward strand.
AACTCGGCCGCGCCACCGTTGCGCCGCGCCTGATGGATTATCGGCTCAAACTCTTCGCTGTTTTTTCCGACCCCCAACTCGCCACCGTTGGAGCTACCGAGTCCGAACTCAAAGCTGAGGGAATCGAATTTCTCGCTGCTAGCTACCCCTTCAACGATCACGGCAAATCGCTCTTGATGGGGGAAACCGAGGGTTTGGTAAAACTCCTCGCCCGCCGCGACACCGGCGAAATCCTCGGAGCCTCAGTCGTCGGCCCCGAAGCCTCGGAATTAATCCATGAGGTCGTCGTCGCCATGCGCTACCGCGCCACAGTCCAAGACTTCGCTGCCATTCCCCACTACCACCCCACGCTCTCAGAAATCTGGACCTACCCCGCCGAGGAAATCGCTGAGAACCTCATTGGCGAGTAATTATCCCCGAGATGCTCTCTCGATTTCCCAAAAAAACATTGCGGGAGGTGAGTCGTGGACATAGTTTCTCGGCTCTCTTCCCGCGCGGTTAGCTCAGTGGTAGAGCACCTCCCTGACACGGAGGGGGTCACAGGTT
>CALFPA010000096.1 GCA_937919825.1 uncultured Spartobacteria bacterium
ACTTTGTCTTCCTCGCCTTTTTTGACGATGACGAGCATGCGTTCCTGGGACTCGGAGAGCAGGATTTCGTAGGGCGTCATGCCGGTCTCGCGTTTCGGCACGAGGTTGACATCGATCTCGACGCCGGTGCCGCCGCGACTGGCGGTTTCGCAGGTCGAGCAGGTGAGGCCGGCGGCGCCCATGTCTTGGATGCCTGCGACGCAGCCGCTGGCGAGGAGTTCGAGGCAGGCTTCGAGGAGGAGTTTTTCGCGGAAAGGGTCGCCGACTTGCACGGCGGGGCGGTCTTCCTTGGATTCCTCGGTGAGTTCGCGCGAGGCGAAGGCGGCGCCGGCGAGGCCGTCACGGCCGGTTTCGGCCCCGACATAGAAAACGGGATTGCCCACACCCTTGGCGGCTCCGCGGGCGATTTGCTCGTGCTTGAGGATGCCGAGGCAGAAGACATTGACGAGCGGGTTGCCCGAGTAGCTGTCGTCGAAATAGACCTCGCCGCCGATGGTCGGGATGCCGATGCAATTTCCGTAGTGGGCGATGCCATTCACCACGCCAGCGAAGAGGCGGCGGTTGGTGGCAGATTGTTGGGAGTCGCCTCGAATGTCGCCGAAGCGCAGGGAATTCATCGAGAACACTGGGCGAGCGCCCATGGTGAAGATGTCGCGGATGATTCCGCCAACGCCCGTGGCCGCGCCTTGGAAGGGCTCGATGGCGCTCGGGTGGTTGTGGCTCTCCATCTTGAATGCGATGGCCCATCCATCGCCGATATCGATGACGCCGGCATTTTCCTCGCCTGCCTTCACGAGCACGCGCGGGCCGGTGACAGGGAATTTTTTCAGCTCGAGCTTTGAATTTTTGTAGGAGCAATGCTCACTCCACATGACGGAGAAAACGCCGAGTTCGGTGAGGTTGGGCTCGCGTCCGAGGATTTTGAGGATGCGTTCGTATTCGTCGGGCGTGATGCCGTGTTTGGCGATGATTTCGGGTGTGATGGCGGGCATATTCGGATGATTGACCACAGAGGACACAGAGGACACGGAGTGGAAGAATTTAGAGGTTAGAGGGAGATTCGTTTCAGGCCGGTTTTTAGGGTTGGGACGTTGAAATTGATGAGGAGGGCTGTTCGGAGGCCAGTGAGCTTGAGGTAGGTGATGACTTGGGAGGTGTGGATGGCGGTGAGTTGGTCGATCGATTTTAGCTCAAGGAGGACTTTGTTTTCGACGATGAGGTCGGCGCGGAAGCTACAATCGAAGGTCAGGTTTTTGTAGCGGACGGGGATTTCTTTTTGTGTGGAGACAGAGAGACCTCGGTCGGCCAACTCGAAGGCGAGGCACTTTTCATAAACCGATTCGAGCAGTCCCGGCCCTAGCTCTCGATGCAGAGTGATAGCCGCGCCGATGATGGACTCCGTCAACTCGCGATGAAGCCCCTCCTCCGTGCTCTCTGTGTCCTCTGTGGTCAATTTTTCGGAAGGGCGGTGAGGACTTGTTGGGAGCCGGTGCGTTCGAAGGCGTCGGCGATGCCGAGGAGGCGGGTTTCGTCCATGGCTTTGCCGAGGAATTGCAGGCCGACGGGGAGGTTTTTTCCGTCCTCTTCCACGAGGCCGCAGGGGACGCTGATGCCGCAGATGCCGGCGAGGTTCGTGGCGATGGTGAAAATGTCGGCGAGATACATGCGGAGCGGGTCGTCCACGCGCTCGCCGATTTTGAAGGCAAGGTCGGGCGAGGTCGGGCAGATGATGGCGTCCACTTTTTCGAAGGCCTTCGTGAAATCCTGGCGGATGAGGGTGCGGACTTTTTGGGCGCGGAGGTAGTAGGCGTCGTAGTAACCGCTGGAGAGCACATAGGTGCCGAGGATGATGCGGCGTTTCACCTCGCTGCCGAATCCCTCCTCGCGGGTGCGCATGTAGTGGTCGAGGAGGTCGCGGGGATTTTTGGCGCGGTGGCCGTAGCGCACGCCGTCGAAGCGGGCGAGGTTCGCGGAGGCCTCGGCCGTGGCGATGATGTAGTAAACTCCGACCGCGTATTGCGTGTGGGGCAGCGAGACGGGGATGAGTTCCGCGCCGAGCTGTTCGCAGAGCTTGATGGAGGACTCGACTTTTTCGCGGACGCGCTGGTCCATGCCATCGACGAAATACTCGGCGGGGATGCCGAGTTTTACGCCTTTGAGGTCGCGGCCGAGATTCGCGGTGAAATCCTCAGCGGGGACATCGAGCGAGGTGGAGTCGTGAGGATCTTTTCCGGAAATGGCGTTGAGGATCGCGGCGCAATCGCGCGTGCTGCGACCAATGGGGCCGATCTGGTCGAGCGAGGAGGCAAACGCCACGAGGCCGTAGCGCGAGACGCGGCCGTAGCTGGGCTTGAGGCCGACGACGCCGCAGAGCGAGGCGGGTTGGCGGATCGAGCCGCCGGTGTCGCTGCCGAGGGTAGCGAAAGCTTCGCAGGCCGCAACCGAGGCCGCCGAGCCGCCGCTGGAGCCGCCGGGAATGCGCGAGGTGTCCCACGGATTTCGGGTTTTTTGATAGGCGGAATTCTCGGTCGAGGAACCCATCGCGAACTCATCCATGTTCAGCCGGCCAAACGGAATCGCACCTGCTGCGCGGAGTTTCGCGATCACGGTGGCGTCGTAGGGCGAGCGGAAACCAGCGAGGATTTTCGAGGAGCAGGTGCACGGTTCGCCGAGGACATTGATGGCATCCTTGATGCCGATGGGCACGCCGCCGAGCGGGAGTCCGATGTCGGCTTTTTCGGCCGCCGTGAGCGCGGTTTGGACATCACGGGAAAGGTAGGCACCGATGGCGGAATCGACTTTTGAGATTTTGTCCTCCAGCGCGCGGACGGCATCGACGGGCGTGAAATCGCCTTGGCGGTAGCCGGCTTGGAGTTCGGAAATGGAGAGGGTGGTGAGGTCGCTCATGTTTTATTCGATGACTTTGGTCACGACGACGAGGTTGTTGGCCGAGTGGGGCGCGTTGGCGAGGGCGTCCTTGCGGTCGAGGCCGGGCTTCGCGACATCTTCGCGGAAGACATTGAAGATGGGGTTCGCGTGGGCGGTCGGCTCGACGGACGAGACATCGAGCGACTTCAACTGCTCGACATATTCCAGCACTTTGCCGAGCTGGGATTGGAAAGTGGCGACCTCTTCGTCGGTGAGTTCGATGCGGGCCAGGCGGGCGACATCGCGGACATCAAGATTGGGACTGCTCATGCGGCGGGTATTGGTAGAAGTTGCCGGGGCGTTTGTCCAAAAAATCCGGTTACCAAATCCCGCCGACATCCCCATCGACGGCGGGACGCTTCGCCCAAGGCAAATCCTCCCGTCCGACTTCGGGTCGGGATTGGTTTTAAAACGCGAAGCCGAGCGAGGTGCTGATGATGTTGTTGGTGTAGCCCTCGGCTCCGAAGTTCACATTGTAGAACACCGACGCGCTCCAACGGTCGGCAAACTTCGCGCTGATGCCGGCTCCGCCGAAGACGCTGTTGCGATAGGCGCACTAGGCTAGGCGAGCGCCAAGATTCGTGCGGAAGCTGTTCGCGTTAAGCTGGCCGAGCGCGGGGGCGAGGCTCCCTTGGTCAGAACCGCCTTTTAGGAACGCCGAGGTCCTCCTCGGCCCTGAGGCATGCCGAACCAAGCCAACGGGAACGTTGGCGTTCCCGCGCGGAAGGGGCGCCTGAAGTTTGGGCGCCGACGGAGCGTCGCCCTCCAGGAAAACGACGAGGCGCTGGCTGTGTTTGGACCGCGTGCTTAAGGAGCCGGGCTCTGCGGCGTGTCGCGGGAGAATTCCTCGATATTCAGGAAGGGAACGGCAGATTGGCCGGTGATGCGGGGGAGCGTGCCATCCCATTTCTCGATGGCTCGGAGACGGATGATTTGGGGGCTTTGCTGGAGGGCGGCCGACTCGCGTTGAATGGCGTCCGCGCGGGCTTTGGATTGGACCTCCGTGGAAAAGGCCTCGGCGGAGGCGGAGAGCTTGCGTTCCTCGGCCGCGGCTTCGGCCTGAGTGACGCGCATGATTTTTTCATTCTTGGCCTGGAGGGCCATTTGCTCGGCCTTCACCTTGGCCTCAATGGCGCGGTTGAACTCATCGGAAAAGTTGAAATCGGTGATCGCAAGGTTGGCGATGTTGATGGAGTTCAGGAGTTCTTTTTCGCGGAGAGTATTGTTGAGAAAGTTCATCAAAGCCTCCTGAATTTGCTGTTTCACAAACTCGCGCTTGGTGACCAATTCCTCGGCGGTGAATTTGGCGGTGACGCCTTTCACACATTCCTGAATGGCTGGCTGCACGAGGGTGGTGGCCACCTTTGGAAGCGTGCCGACTTTTTGGTAGATTTGCGGGGCAAGGGCGCCATTCAGTGAAAATTGGGTGGTCACCTGAGTGGTGACGGTTTGGAGGTCCTTCGACGCGGCGGTGGACTCCTCGCGGCTGGCCGTGAGACGAATGTCCATTTGCTCGACTTGGTCGATGAAGGGCTTTTTGAAATGGAATCCCTCCGGCAGCGCCTCTGGCTGAACGGCTCCAAGGGTTCGGACCACGCCCACATGGCCGCTTTCCACGATCACGGTCATGCTGGAAAGGAGCGCAAACGCGGCGACCAGCAAGATGACAAGAGGAGCGAGAAACTTGGCGAGATTCGAAGACATTGGATCCATGGCGGGTCATCTTAGCGTCAAGTGACAGCTATGCAACAGCGGTAAAGTAGGGCGCGAAGGGATTTTCTCTCACGGAGGCACCAAGACACGGATTGGTTTTCAGAAAACGGCGCCGACTGTGTGGCGCTCGCGAACTGCCCGTATTGGGCCTCGCCCTACCAGAAGGCCCCGGACGACAAGCCGTATCCAGGCTGGCTGGTCACCATCGATCCCGCGACTAACAAGAGGGTCGACTAACAGGAGTCGCCGGATGCCATTCGTCGGATCGTCTCGCTGACGAGGCGCGCGGCATCGGCGATGAGGGTTTCAAGGGGCAGGCCGGTGTCGGCGAGCGCCCCGATGCGGGTGAAGGAGCCACTGCTGCGGAGTTGTTCGTCGGTCCGGCCGCAGACGCCCCACACCGGCACGCCATGGCCGGCCGCGAGGCGCGCGATGCCGACGGGCCCCTTGCCCGAAAGGCTCTGGTGATCGAGCGATCCCTCGCCGGTGATCACGAGGTCGGCCGCGCGGATCGTTTCCTCAAGGCGGGTGAGTCTGGCGACGAGCGGAAACCCGGGAACGAGTTTCGCTCCGGCGAAGCGGAGCAGTCCGAAACCAAGTCCTCCCGCGGCACCGGCTCCCGGTTGATCCGCCTCAGCTCGTCCATCACTGGTGGCGCAAAGCCGGCGCAGTGCCTCCTCGAGGATGGGCATGTTGTTCTCATCCGCTCCCTTCTGCGGGCCGAAGACGCGGGATGCACCGCGCGGGCCAAGCAGTGGAATGTCGACATCGCAGGCTGCGGTGACTGGCGGCAGTGCGATGCGTGCGGATGTCTCGCATCGGGCGAGCCTTGAGAGTGATGCAGGTGATGGATCGAGTTCCCTGCCATTGTCGTCGAAGAAGCGGACGCCCAGTGCGGTGGCCATGCCGGCCCCTCCATCGTTGGTCGCGCTACCGCCGAGGCCGACGATAATGCGTCGTGCGTGGGATGCTTCGGCAGCGTGGCGCATGAGCAGGCCCGTGCCTACCGTGTGTGCGCTAAGGATGTCGCGTTCCAATGGCTGGATCCGCCACATACCGGATGATTCGGCCATGCCGACCAGCGCCACAGGGCCATCGTCGGCTAGCCAGTAGCGTGCCGATACTGGTCGGCCCAAGGCATCGCATGAAACCGTCTCCACCCAGCGGCCGGTCATGGCTGGGGCGAGTGTTTCGGCGAAGCCCTCGCCGCCATCCGCGATCGGACGGGTGATTACCTCCGTCTCGGGCCACACATTGGAGATTCCATGAGTGACTGCGGCGCAGGCCTCGCTGGCATCGAGCGAGCCTTTGAACTTGTCGCAGGCGACGACCACACGGCGGGGCGGATACATGGCCTGTATTCTAAACGATCACGATTTCAGCCACAACTTGAACCGCTCGATACCCTCCTCGATGCCATAGTCAACGAAACGGATGCATCGAAAGCCGTTCCGGCTTCCGCTACGAGTGGCGGGCTAGGGCAAGGGAAACGGCGGGTCAGCCCTCGAGTTCGCGGAGTCGCTCGACGGTCGGGTGCTCGACGAGGAAAATCGAGCCGGTGGGGTCGAGGAGTTGCAGGTGGCCGTTCGGGGCGAGGCCTAGAAAGGATCCCCTCACCGTTCCTCCGCCAGAGAGGGAGATTTCGACGGGCATGGGATCGGTCCAATGGGTGTTGAGTTCTTCAATCGCGCCGCGCATTCCGGTGGCGAGCATTTGGGTATGGGCCTCGGCGAGGGCGCCAAGAATTCCAGCGGTGAGCGTTTCCAGATCTGGCACGGGCGAAATCCAATCAGCCACGCGTGTGGCTGTGTCGCGCAGTTCTGGTGAGTCGGTCCACGGCTCGTTGAGGACATTCATGCCGAAGCCGACGATGAGTTGGCCGGAGGCGGGTTGCTCGATGATCAGGCCCGCGAGTTTGCGGGATCCACACAGGATGTCGTTTGGCCAGCGAAGGCGCGCAGCAGCGAGGCCGATGGATTTTAAATGTGCGAGGAGTGAGGCCCCCACGCGCAGCGAGAAACCCGCCCAAACCTCCGCGGGACCGGTTGCCGGAAGCGAGGCTGAAAGCCAAAGCCCGCCTTTTTGCGAAACGAACGCGCGGCCGAAGCGCCCGCGCCCGCTTGTTTGCGAATCGGCGCGCACGGCGGTCCACGGCGGCATGGCGCGGCAGATGTCATTCGTCGAAGCGGTTTCCTCCAGATGGATGAGATTCCAAGTCAAGCGCGCTGTTTTTCAGTAAAGCCGCGCCGGGATTTCGTAGGCCCTTGGCTGCGTGAGGCGTTCGACGAGGCGGAGCCAGGTTTCCTGGCCGGCGAGGATTTCGATCTCCACACGCATGTAGAGGATCGGCACCTCGGGATTCATGATGCGCGGGATGCGGACGGCGTCCTTCTCGGTGGTGATGACGGCATCGACATTGCGGCGGGCGCAGCGGCGAACGAAGCGTTCGATTTCCTTGAGGGAGTAACGGTGGTGGTCGGCGTAGCTCTGCGTGAGTTCCAGCTCGGCGCCGAGCGCGGCGAGGGCTTGCTCGAAACTCTCGGGAACCGCGATGCCGCTCAGTGCGCCGATTTTCAGGCCCTTGAGATAATCCAACGGGCGGACTTCGCCGGTGACGAAATCCTTGAGGTGCTTCGGGCGGTGCGTGCACTCGATGATGTCGGCGGTGCGGTTGTAGCGGCGGATTCGCTGGATGATTGCGGAGTTGTCCGAGCCGTCGCACTTCGTGAGGAAAATGTGGGTGGCGCGGTGGAGGTTTTCGGGTGGTTCGCGGAGGGTGCCGCGCGGGAGCATGTGCTCGTTGCCGAAGGGCGCCTGACGGTCGATGAGCGTGACCTCGAGGCCGTGGCGCATTTTCACATACTGAAAGCCGTCATCGAGAATCAGAACATCGGAGCCGAATTCCTCGATCGCGTGGATGCCGCTGCGAACGCGGTCGCGGTCCACCAGAACGACAACGCCGCGCAGGTTGTTCGCCAGCATGAACGGCTCATCGCCCGCCGTGCGCGAATCGAGAAGGAGCGAGACGCCATCGGAGACCACGCGGGGGGTGAAGATTTTCTTCCGGCCCGTGAGGCGGTCGAGGATTCGGAGCAGGAGCGGCTTGGGAACGCTTTTGTAGCCACGGCTGAGGATGGCCACCCGGCGACCGCCTTGCTGGAGAGCACGGGCGAGCATTTCGACAACGGGAGTTTTTCCCGTGCCGCCGACGGTTAGGTTACCCACGCTGATGACAAGCACGCCGTGGGAGTGGCTGCGGAAAATGCGGTTGCGGTAAAGCGAGAGGCGGGCTTGGACGATGGCGCGGTAGATTTTGGCGAGACCTGCGAGGAAGAACCGCAGGATGCCCGCACGCTTGCCCGCGCGACGCTCGAGAATGACATCGATGGCGAAGGTTTCGAGGCCCTCGATCCAGCGTCTCATTTTAGGATTCGCACGCCTTGGTTGTCGGCGCGGAGGACGATCGCACAGGCGGCGTCGAGGTCGCAGGCGGAGGCCATGGCATTCGCCACGCGGTCGGGACGGGAAAGCGTGGCGCAGGCCACGGCGGAACCGGCACCGCTGAGCCAACCGCCCAGCGCCCCGGCGGCGCAGCCCGCCTCGATGACACGGTCGAGGAATGGCAGGACCTTCGCGCGGTAGGGCTGGTGGAGGCGATCACCGAAGCAGCCGGCGAGTTTTTTGTAGTCGCCGCTTGCAAAGGCTCCCGCGATGGCGGCGGCGTTGCCGGCAGAAAAAACGGCGTCGGCGAGCGGGATGGTTTTTGGCAGGAGGTTGCGGGCTTTTTCGGTCTCGAGTTCGTGCGCGGGGATCAGAAAGACAAACGCCAAATCCTCCCCGACCGCGTAGCACTGGACGGGTCCCTTCGCGGGCGCAACGCAGAATCCACCAAAGGCTCCGGGCGCGGCGTTATCAGGGTGGCCCTCGAGTTCGGAGCAAAGCTCGAAAACCCCGTGGCGTTTCAGGGGTCGTCCGGCGAGCTCGTTGAGTCCGTGCAAAACACCGAGCCGCACGGTGACGCTGCTGCCGAGGCCGCGCGAGCGGGGAACATCCCCCTCGACGCTCCAGTGGAACGCAAAAGGTTTCGTTTGGGTTTTTCTGAAAAACAAATCCGCCGCCTCGCGAGCCATGTCGCCAAGCGCAGGGCCACGACCCCGCGCGACAGTAGTGGTATTATAGAGACGCAGGGCGACGCCAAGGCTGTCAAAGCCCGGACCCAGATTTGCCGAAGTCGCCGGCACCCGCACGCGCACACTGTTCATCGGTGCGGTTTTTCCAGAATTCGCCCCGACCCGCAACGACATCTTTGGAATCACTTCGGCCAGAATGGCCAGAAATGCGGGATCAGCCAGGTGGCAGCAAAGAAGAGAATGACATTCAATGGCAGCCCGATTCGAACGAAATCGGTGAACTTATAGCCGCCCGCGCCGAAGACATAGGTGTTCGTCTGGTAGCCAATGGGGGTCGAGAAACTCGCGCTGGCGGCGAACATCACGGCCACCAAAAAAGGACGCGGCGAAAGCCCCAGCGATTCGGCCAGCACGATAACGATCGGCGTGAGAATCACCGCCACGGCATTGTTGGTCACAAACTCTGTAAGCACCGCAGCGAAGAGATAAACCGATGCCAACAAAATGTGCGGACCCATGTTTCCAAAAACATCAATGATATGCTTAGTGATCATTGTGATCGCGCCGGTTTCCCCGAGAGCCTCACCTAGCCCCAGCATGCCCACAATCATCAGCAGGATCGACCAATCGATGCTCTCGTAGGCCTCCGCCGAGTCGAGGCAACCTGTTAATACGACGAGCACCGCCGCTATCAACGCCACCGACACGATGGGCATCACCTCGAAACTGGACAGCAGAACCACTCCCGCCATGACCCCAATCGCAATCGCGGCCTTGGAGGTCCGGAACGGCTTGTGGGTGGATTCATTCAGGCTCAGGAAGTCGTCCTCCTCGCGCAGGCGGGCGAGGTTCGCCTCGGGCCCCTCGAACAGCACGGTGTCGCCGAACTCCAGCGGGATCGTGGCAAATTGATCCAGGAGGTTGTGGCCCTGGCGGTGGAGCGCGACAGCCATCACGCCGAAATTCCGACGGAGGCCGAGGTCTGCGATGGTCTTCCCGAGCATCGGGGAGTCCGGGCCAATGATCGCCTCGACCATGCGCACCTCGCGGCGGGTCGAATCGGCCGGCTCCTGTCCGGTCTCGAAAAGCAGGTCGCCGCTCTCGCGGATTGAGGCAACATCCCGGGCGAGGCCCTTGAGCACGAGCGTATCGCCGGCCTGGAGCGGGAGTTGGTCCAGCGGGACATCGGACACGCGCAAGCCGTCGCGGATGATTTCAAAAATCCGCACCGTGCGGGCTTTTCCCAGCACCGTGTCGGGAAGGCATTTCCCGATCAAAGTGGAGCGGGGTGCCACTACGGCCTGACTGCAAAAACTCCGGGTGTCCTCACTCGAAAGCAGCGAAGAAAGCGTCGGCCGGTCGGGAAGAAGCTTTTGGCCGAAAAAGATCAGGTAAACCGAACCAATCGCGGCATAGACGAGTCCCATGCCCGAAATTTCAAAAATGCTGAACGCCGGTTGCCCGAGCTTGGCCGCCATGCCGGACACCAGAATGTTCGTGGAGGTGCCGATGAGGGTCACCGTGCCACCGAGAATGGAGAAAAATGACAGCGGGATGAGGAGTTTCGAGGCTCCCACGCCGGTTTTCCGAGCGTAGGCCATCAGGATCGGAAGAAACACCACCACTACCGGCGTGTTGTTTGTGAAGGCCGACATGGGCACGACAATCAACGCCAGCAGCGCGATGGCCCGGAAGACGCTGCGGCCCGCAAGCCGCGTGAAATTTTCCGCCAGCCAATCCATCACACCCGTCCGCTCCAGAGCCGCACTCAACACAAACATCGCGCCAATCGTGATCGGAGCCGAGTTGCTGAAAAGATTCAGCATCTTGTCGGCGGGCAGGATGCCGGCCACCAAAACCGCCGCCAGCGCTCCCAGCGCAATCAGGTCGGGCGACCCCCACTCGCGCATGAAAGCGATAAAAACCCCTAGCGCCAGGAGCATCACGAAAACCATTTGAAAATCTAAAGCGACCGGCATTGCGCGCGCAGGGTGGATGGACACTTTTAAAAAAGCAAAGCGGTTTTTCGAGAAGTCCCTTCAGAGCGTATGGGGTCTTCACCCCATAGGAAAAACTCGCACGGCTTGCGAAAACCTCGGCATGTCGGAATACCAAACCAGTAAGGTCGCCATCGTTGGCAACTACCCACCGCGGAAGTGCGGCATCGCCACCTTCACCAGCGACCTGCGCAGCGCGCTCGAGGGAATGGAGAATGGCTGGCCCTGCCCGGTGGTGGCCGTCACCGAGCCCGGCGGCAACTACGCCTACCCGCCCGAGGTGCGGTTCGAGATTCCCGAGGCCGACGCGCCCTCCTACCTGCGCGCGGCGGAGTTTTTGAAAGTCTCTCACGCCGATGTGATTTGCCTGCAACACGAGTTCGGCATTTTTGGCGGACCCGCCGGAAGTTATATCAACACCCTCCTGCGCCGTGCGGGGATTCCCACGGTCACCACGCTCCACACGGTGCTCGCAAAGCCGGAGCCCGATCAGAAGCGGGCGTTTGACGAATTGGTGGATTGCTCGAGCAAGCTGGTGGTGATGACGGAAAAAGGGGCGTCGCTGCTTCGCGAGGTCCACGGCATTTCAGAGGAAAAAATCTCCGTCATCCCGCACGGCATTCCCGACATCCCCTTCGTCGATCCGAATTTTTACAAGGACCAGTTCGGCGTGGCCGGGCGGCCTGTTTTGCTGACCTTCGGCCTGCTCTCGCCCGGAAAGGGCATCGAATACGGCATCCGAGCCCTTCCGCGCATCGCCATGGAGCATCCCGAGGTGGTTTACATCATCCTCGGCGCCACGCATCCGAACCTCCTGCGGCGCGAGGGCGAGCGCTACCGGCATTCGCTCGAGGACCTCGCCCGCGAACTCGGAGTGGAGGAAAATGTGATGTTCGTGAACCGCTATGTGGAGTCGGCGGAGTTGTGCGAGTTCATCGGCGCGGCGGACATCTACCTGACGCCCTACCTGAACGAATCGCAAATCACCTCGGGCACGCTCTCCTACTGCTTCGGCGCGGGCAAGGCCGTGGTCTCGACGCCGTATTGGCACGCCGCCGAACTCCTGCGCGACGGCCGCGGCGAGCTGGTGCCATTCCGCGACGCGGAGGCGATCGCCACGGCGGTGCTGGGGATTTTCGAGGACCAGCCACGCCTCCACGCGATGAGGAAACAAGCCTACCTCGCCGGGCGCGAAATGGTTTGGCCGGAGGTCGGCCGGGCCTACGCGCGGGTTTTCGAGGAAGCGCGCCAGCTTTTCCAAATCCGCAGCCGCCCGCGCGGGCGCACCCCAAATCCTCGCGCTTCCGGAGAAAGCCTCCCGCCGTGGAGCTTCGGGCACCTCTTTCGAATGAGCGATTCCACCGGGATTTTCCAGCACGCCATCCACACCGTGCCGTGGTTCGATCACGGGTATTGCACCGATGACAATGCCCGCGCGCTGATCCTCGCCACGCTCCTCGAGGAACTCGGCGAGGGCGGGGAGGAAATCCAGCGCCTGCAAACCGCCGCCGCCGCGTTTCTCCAGCACGCCTTCTCGCCGGAGCTGGGTCGTTTCCGGAATTTCATGGGATTCGACCGGCGCTGGATCGAGGAGAGCGGCTCCGAGGACAGCCACGGCCGCGCTCTCTGGGCGCTCGGCACGATGGTCGGCCGCGCCGCCAACCCAGACCTCCGCACTTGGGCGGCTTCGTTGATGGAACGCGCGCTCCCTGCAGTCAGCGACTTCACCTCGCCACGCGCCTGGGCGTTTACCCTGCTCGGCCTGCACGAATATTTCCGCACGCTCCACGGCGATCTTCTCGCCGACCGCCAAAGGGAGGATTTGTCGGGAAAACTTCTCGCGTTGTTCGAGGGCAACGCGGCCCCGGACTGGCCATGGGGGGAGGACATCGTGGCCTACGACAACGCGCGCCTGCCGCAGGCGTTGATCCTCGCAGGCCGCTTCACGGGGAACGACCGCATGAAGACTCTCGGCCTCGAGGCGCTCGATTGGCTCATGGAAATCCAATCCACCGGCTCGGGTCACTTCCGCCCCGTGGGCTCGAATGGATTCCTGCTTCGCGGTGGCCAACCCGCGCTCCACGACCAGCAACCGCTCGAGGCCGCCGCCTCCGTGGGAGCCTGCATCGAGGCGTTCAACGCCACGGGTGACCTGCGCTGGAAACACTCCGCGCAACGCGCTTTCGAGTGGTTCCTCGGCGCCAACGATCTTCGGCTTTCGCTCTACGACCACGAGACCGGCGGTTGCCGCGATGGCCTCCACGAAAGCCGCGCGAACCGCAACCAAGGCGCGGAATCCACCCTGTCGTTCCTCCTCGCCCGCGCCGAAATCCAAACCCTCCACACCGCCGCGCCCGCCGCGTGCCTCTTGTAAAAAATCATGTCGCTCGAATCCAAAATCCGCCGCCTCCCCATCACCATCGATCCTGACCCTCGCCGCGTTCTGCTCCGCCCGTTCATCCCCTCGCTCATCGTCAAACCCTTCTCCGTTCCCGAACCAAATCCTCGCGTGGTCAGCCTCTTTTCGCGGGTCATGCACATGGACGAGGCCTCGGTGGTAGCCAAGCTCGACGAGGTTTTTTCCGACTTCCTCGGCCGTCATGGGCGGCTCCACGACATCTTCGCCGAGCGCTTCGAGCAAGTCCGCCACTTGCTACCCACCGACCAGGAGCTCACCGAGCCACGCCGTATTTTGCTCGGTTCGTATTTCACGAACGAATACTCACTGGAATCCACCGCGCTCTTCAATCCCGGCATCTTCCCCTCCCCCGACCAAAGCGGCCTCCAGCCTGGCGAGCGCCGCGTGATTCTGAGCCTCCGCGCCACCGGTGAGGGCCACATTTCCTCGATCACCTTCCGCGCCGGCATCCTGGATTCCGAGGCGAACCTGCAGCTGGATCCCGTCTCGCGGTATGTCCAGCAACCCCGCCCCCAGCCCGCCGCGCGCTACGATCTCGCGACCTTCCGACGGAAACTCCAAGAGCTTGGCGTGGAGTTCGAGGCCGTGGGCCTGGCCACGCAGGGTCTGGCTCCGGGGTTTTTGATGAGTGATCTCGTGAATCTCGTCCGCCGCATTCGCTCCGGCGCCGACGAGCCCGGCGTGAAACGCGCCGCCGAGCGGGCGTTGCTGCTCGCACAGTCGAACTACACCGTGGTTTTTCCCGAGGGGCTGGATATTTCCGAGAAAATCCTCTTCCCCTACTCGCAAGGCGAGATGAACGGCATCGAGGACGCCCGCTTCGTGCCCTTCATCGAGGACGACGGTTCGACCACCTACATGGCCACCTACACGGCCTACGACGGCAATGTCGTCCTGCCGCAGATGGTCCACACGCGCGACTTCCGGGAGTTTTCCATCTGCACGCTCAACGGCCCGGCCATTCGCAACAAAGGCCTCGCGCTTTTCCCAAGAAAAATCCACGGCCAATACGCCATGCTCGGCCGACAGGACGGCGAAAACATCCACCTCATGTTCTCGGACCACCTACACTTTTGGCATGAGTCCCAGGTGTTGATCCGGCCCAAGCACCCGTGGGAATTTGTGCAACTCGGCAACTGCGGCTCGCCGATTGAAACCGAAGCCGGCTGGCTTGTGATCACCCACGGCGTGGGGCCCATGCGAAAATACTGCCTCGGCGCCGTCCTCCTCGACCTCCACGATCCCTCGCGCGTCATTGGCCGCCTGCGTGAACCCCTCCTCCGCCCTGCCCCGGACGAGCGCGAAGGCTATGTGCCGAATGTCGTCTACAGTTGCGGCGCCATGATCCACGGCCCAAACCTCGTCCTCCCCTACGCCCGCTCCGACACTTCCTCCCGCATCGCCATCATCCCTCTGGCCGATGTGCTCGAGGGGTTGACCAGCCGCTTGGGGTAGAGATCAAACCGAATCCAGCAGCATTAACCACAACCGGAAAGGTGGGAACCTTGGAGGAAGAGCAACCTAAGGTTGGCCCCGAAGGGGTGAGACGAGCGGGAGCGAGCGAATCAGAGAACACAGAGGGTGAATGAATTTTAGTGAATCCCATTGGATCGTTATGTGGGGTTCGTCGCTTTCGGAATCAAACCCAGAGCAACCTGATTTGGGACTTTTGAATGACTCGCGGTTGGTTCGCCGGAGAGAGTCTGTCATTCGATGGCAGGCAAGACGCCAGCCCTACGGCGAAGCAGTCTACAAGCTAGTTTTATCAAGAACTTGCCTCGCTGCGGCCTGAAGCTCGTTCCATCTTGGAAAGAGCGGATCGGCTGCGTGAAGAATGTGTCGGAGTAGGCTTTTCCACTCCAAGATGGCCCGCTCGATATCCCCTCGGCGGATCGAGTCGGTTTCTTTTTCCAGAGCGCGCATTCCGCCGCTCCGATGGAGCGACAAGGCTTCGCAGGTGCCCTCGCCGAATCCCGGACAAAGTCCGCCCTCGAGATAGCCTTCATGGTCGACATGGCCGTAAATTTCCCGAGCCGCGGCCGCCAGACGATGGCTCGGACCATCCGCGAAATCGATGAAACGCGGGCCGCCCCGGAGGTTAGCAAGGTGGGCGACGATATCCTCGATCGGATAGGTCGAGTCCTCCAGAGCGGCGGCGACCATGAGTCCCTCGCCTCCTTGAAAACGGCTGAAGAGTCGGCCGCGTGGAGTTGGTGCGCCGCAGTGATCGACCAGACCGAGTTTTCGCCAAGCGTAGGCTGCCGATCCCGGGGGCGGGTTGAACACCGGCGACTTGCCGACCTCGAAGGACGAACTCACCCGTCGCCTGGGAGGATCAAGGAGCGCGGTGCCGTCGGGAAGGAGGAGCGCGCTGACGGGAATAGTTGCCAATGAAAGGCGCGCCATGAGGTTCGGGCCATGGCACGCGGTGGAATGAAAAACTCCGGGCGACCAATGGGACTCCAGAAGCGGGATGATATCGCGGATCAATTCGTCTTCGGAAAATGTCTCGGTTTTGCGCAGCCCGAAGAGTTTTTGAATCCAAGGCAGTGGCTGGAAATGAGTGCCCGCGAGACGCGCGATGGACACTTCCTTTCCATAGGCAAAACTCCGCCCATCGCGGATTTTGCAGGCTCTGCCGTGGGGTAGCCGATCGAGGCTGCGAGGGGCGCGAAGCGCGGGAATCCAGCGTTCCTTGTGCCGGGCAAGACACTGTCCGAGCGGTCGGATTTCCTCCACGGCGGTTTTGAGTGGATGCCAGCAATCGGCGAGTCCGAGAAACTCGACTCTCGTCGGACCATGACGCTCGCTGGATTTCGAGATTTCCAGGGCGTTTGCCAAATCGGGGGCGATCTTCTGGCGGCTGAAAAGCCTTTCGCAGACGAGAGCCGCCCTGGCGAGGGGGCTTTTGCCATCGGAGGAATCCCCTTCCATGACGCGCAGCAGGGTTGGCCAATCCATTTGGTTCACCCGCCGGAGTTGGCGCGGGGAGGCGTCCAGAAGGCTGGGGAGATTTTGGGCCGTCAGAACAAATCCCCGTTCATCAAGCCCTCTTCGTCCGGCTCGGCCAAACATCTGCAGCAACTCGTCGGCGCGGAGTTCGCGTTGGAAGCGGGCGTCTCCGTAGCTGGTCGAAGTGACCATCACGGAGCGCACAGAAAAATTGATCCCCGCCGCGAGGCCGGTGGTGGCGACGATGACATGAAGTTTCCCGGCTTTGCCAAGCGGCTCGATCCAATCCGCCCGGGCGGAATAGGGAAGGCCGCTGTGATGAAAGGCCACGCGGTGCTGCAGGAGTCGTGCCAGATCGCGGCCGAGGAGGCTTTGATCTTCCGGAGTCATGGGCCGTGGGCTGTCCACAGGCAGGGCGGCTGCAATCTGAGTGGCCATTTTTTCCGCATCGCGCCGTCGCGGGGCAAAAAGCAGAAGCGGCGTGAGCCCGGCCTGGAGTGCCGCTACAGCCACCCGAGGCCAGAAACCATGCACCGAATCCGGCACGCGCGGCAGATTCTCGATAGGCACTTGATCCAAGGGGACCGGACGATCCTGCACTTGGATCAACTCCACGCGCCTTCCGAGCCTTTTGAGCCACTCCACGATATCCACAGGGTTCCTCACGCTGCCACTCAGGAGCAGGAAGCGGGTGGATGCCGGAGGGAGAGCCATGGCCATCTCGTAGTTCAACCCGCGCTGGGCATCCGCGAGCATCTGGTATTCGTCGAGAATGAGGAAACCTGGGGCATTTCCGCTGAGAATGCGCTCACGCTGGGTCTCGAGTGTCGCCACCAAGACGGGGGCGTGGAGATTCTCCGCGAGATCGCCGGTGGCAATGCCGACATTCCACCCGAGGGATTTCCACTCCCGCCATTTGTCGTTAGCCAGAGCGCGCGTTGGCACGGTGTAAACGGCCTGTCCGAGGCGGGCGGCTTCGGGTGTTTTCAGAAAAAGCTCAAAGACCCGCGTCTTGCCGGCCCCTGTCGGTGCATCAATGATCACATCCGCGCCGCTCTTGAGATGACGCACCGCATCCTGCTGCCAGAGATCCGGCAAATTCAAGGGAGCGAACGGAACCTGGAATCCGGTGGAGTTCAAAACCCGCGAACCTCTGGCGGGTGTGGAGGAGGTTGTTGGAATGCCACAAGCGGCTTTTTAGCAGCAATTGCCACTGGGTCTTTGCTCATAAAAATCGAGTGATGGTCCACAAGGAAACCGGGATTCGGAAAAGATCACCCTCCTATTGCCGCACCAGAGCGTCAAGAATCCAAAGGACGACCATATCGTAAATCATGACATCCGAGATTTTGGGGTTTTTGCAGAAACCAGAACCTCCTCACCGCCATGTCTGCGGGTGCTGCATTCAGGTTCAAATATCTCAATGTGTGGGACCCTTTTTTGGGCGCCCAACGCGCGAGTGGCGAGGCAGCGCCTTTCGATCTTCTGGAGGGCGATGCTCCGTCGGCGCCCATTTTACGGCGGAGCCGCCATTGTTTGGAACCGCGCTCGGATTCGTAGCGGTTTTCAGCTAATGCACAATGTCCCAGAGACGGCGCTTTCAGCGCCTGAAGCTAGGGCGCCGACGGAGCACCGCCCTCCAAAGCTTGGGGATCAGTCCGACCCTTAATAATCGCGTGGATGAGCTGGCGGGGTTGTGAGATTCTGCCGCGCATGAACCGCTCCGACCGCGCGAAGGAATTGCTGAAACGGCTGCCGAAAATTTATCCCGATGCGCATTGCGAGCTCATCCACTCGAATCCGCTCGAGCTTTTGGTCGCCACGATCCTCAGCGCGCAATGCACCGACAAGCGCGTGAATCTCGTGACGCGCGAGCTATTCCAGCGTTGTCGCACAGCGCAAGATTACGCCGCGATTTCGCAGGAGGAGCTCGAGGGGCTCGTCCGCTCCACAGGATTCTATCGGAACAAGGCGAAGAACATTCGCGCCATGGGCCAAGTGCTCGTCGAGCGGCATTCGGGCGAGGTTCCCGATAGCCTGGCAGAACTCGCCGCCATTCCCGGCGCGGGACGCAAAACGGCCAATGTCGTCCTCGGAAATGCCTTTTCTAAAAATGAAGGCGTCGTCGTGGATACACATGTCGGCCGCCTCTCCCAACGGCTCGGCCTCACCAAATTCAGTGACCCGATTCGCATCGAGCAGGACTTGATGAAACTCTTTCCTCAGGCCTGTTGGACTGACCTCAGCCACTGGCTGATCTTCCACGGCCGCCGGCGTTGTGCCGCTCGCAAGCCGGATTGCGCGAATTGCGAGCTGAACGATTTCTGCCCCTCGGCGAAAGGCTGAAAAAATAAAAAAATGCGTAAACCAAAATGGAGGGATGGTCTCCGTGCCATCCCATTCTCGCGGCGCAGCCGCGCATATCCCGCCCCCGAGCATTTGGTAACCCACAACAGCAAATCAACCCCCAAAGACGACGCGGGCTGCTTCGAAACCGGACTGAATCGCGGCTTGAATGCTCGCGCCATTTTTCCAATCCCCGCACGCGAGAACGCCGTTTGGCAAATGAGGCTTGGGTTTTGAGGCGAAGCCGGGCGGTTGGTCAGGGACAGCGTTTGGAGCAAAAATGGTCTCAAGGGGAATGAGAGATTCTCGCGCATGGGGAAAAATAGCGGCGATTTCCTCTGCGGCGCCGGAGACAAGTTCGGCGCGTTCCAATCCCTCAAAATTCAGAATGGAAGCCGAGACAAGATGCCAGCCGGCCGGGGCTAATTCCGGCGCAATGTTGGTGATCTGGACGAAGTGCCGAACGAGGCGGTGGGCGCCAGCGGGAAGAATCAGGCACGGGCGGTCGTAGAGGGAGATTTTGGATTTGAAATAAACAACCGCCACGCCACGCGGCGCAGGGGGCGGTGGGAGGTGGAGGAGTTGGTGAAGCGAGGATTCATCGAGCGCCAGCACGAGCCGCGAGAAAGGGAGGATTTCGCCGGACTCGAGAATCACGCGGTCACCCTCGATCGCGATAACTTTGGTATTCAGCCGGATTTTTTGCGGGGGGAGTTGCGCGCCGATGGCCTCGGGGAGCGCTTGGATGCCGCCGGCGGGAATCCAAGCGCGGCCGGTGGCAAATTTTTTGAGGTAATAACGAAAGAGCGAGGAACTGGTGGAGAGATCGTTGTCGAGCAGCACGCCACCGAAAAACGGTTCGGCGAAGCGGGAGAGAAATTCGTCAGAAAATCCACGCCGGAGGAGAAACTCTCGGGTCGAGAGATCGTTTGTGGAAGCGCAGGCATCGAGGAGCGCGCGATCCGGGGAGAGCAAAACCTCCGCTCCCAATCGCGCGAGGCGAAGTTTGTCAACGAACGACAAGGCATCGCCCGCGATGGCGACGAGGGGATTTTCCAGTGGGCTGGCGAGTCGGGAGAATTTGCCGGAGTGGTGGATCAGCGCGCCGGACTCGAACCAGCGGGGTTGCAGCGCCGCAACATCCACAACCTCCCCGACCGCGCGGTAGGAGCTGAGCACGACCTGAAAGCCATGGTCGAGCGTGAAGCCGTCGCGGTGCGTGGAGCGTTGGCGTCCGCCAACCTGCGGCGCGGCCTCGAGTAAAAGAAAATCCCGACCGGCGCGTTGGAGCTCCAGCGCGCAGGACAACCCGGCCAAGCCTGCACCGACGATGAGAATCATTCGGTCAAGCAAGAGCGCGGTTGAGGGCGCTGATGATGGCGTGGATCGAGGCGAGTTCGATGTTCGTGTCGCTTCCGACGCCGTAGAGGACGCGGTTGCCGGCGGCCTTGATTTCGATGTAGCTAACCGCGCGGGCGTCGGCGCCGGCTCCGAGGGAGTGCTCGGAGTAGTTGAGGATTTCGACACGCGGGAGTTCGGTTTTTGCGAGGCAATCGACGAATGCGGCGATCGGGCCGTTGCCAGAGCCGCGGACGGTTTGGGTTTTTCCAAAGATCTCGAGGTCGGCTTCGACCGTGACCTGCTCGCTGCGCTCGATGGCGCGGAATTCCTGGAGGCGGACGGCGCCGGAACGGACGACGAAGGTTTTTTGGAACAACTCGAAAATCTCCTCCGGCTCCAGCTCGGTGCCTTTTTCGTCGGAGACGGTGTTGACGAGGCGGCCGAGGTCCTTTTGGAGCCCTTTGGGGAGCTGGTAGCCGAATTCCTTCTCGAGCACATAGGCGACGCCACCTTTGCCAGATTGGGAGTTGATGCGGACGATTGCCTTGTAGCTGCGGCCGACATCGGCGGGATCGATCGGAATGTAGAGCACATCCCAAGGCTGGCCGGGGCTCTGGCGGGCCCAGGATTTTTTGATGGCGTCTTGGTGCGATCCGCTGAAGGCCGTGAACGCGAGGTCGCCGGCGTAGGGATGGCGGGGGTGGACCTCCATGCGGGTGCAGCGCTCGTAAATTTCGCGGATGGCGTTGAGCTTTCCAAAATCCAGGCCGGGGTGGATGCCGTGCGTGTAGAGGTTCAGCGCAACGGTGACGATGTCGAGATTGCCGGTGCGCTCGCCGACGCCGAAGAGGGTTCCTTCGACGCGGTCGGCTCCGGCGAGCAGGCCGAGCTCCGTGGCGGCTGTGCCGGTGCCGCGGTCATTGTGGGTGTGGAGCGAGAGGGTCGTCAGGTCGCGGCGGGTGAGTTGGCGCGACATCCACTCGATCTGGTCGGCGTGGATGTTTGGCGTGGCGTATTCGACGGTGGCGGGGAGGTTGAGGATGATTTTGTTGTCGGGCGTCGGCTTCCAGACATCGGTGACGGCCTCGCAGATTTGCAGGGCGAAATCGAGTTCCGTGCTCGTGAAGCTCTCCGGCGAGTATTCGAGCTGGATGCGCGAGCCGGAGTCCACGAGCGGCTGCATCGATTTTTTCAAAAACGAAACGGCGTGTGTGGCGATGCCGACGATTTGCTCGCGGGTGGATGCGAAGACATAGTCGCGCTGTTTCGGCGAGGTGGAGTTGTAGAGGTGGAAAATGATGTTCCGCGCGCCACTCAGGGCCTCGAGCGAGCGGGTGATCAAATCCTCACGGCACTGGCAGAGGATTTGGATCGAGACATCGGCGGGGATGCGATTCTCTTCGATCAGGCGTCGGCAAAAATCGAACTCGATCTGCGATGCGGAGGGGAACCCGATCTCGATTTGTTTGAAGCCGATCCCGACGAGCATTTCGAAATACTCGAGCTTCTCCTCGACGCTCATCGGCTGGGCGAGAGCCTGGTTGCCATCGCGCAAATCCACGCTGCACCAAATCGGCGCGCGGCTCAGCACGCGGCTCGGCCATTCGCGCTGAGGCAGATCGACCTGAGGGAACGGCCGGTATTTCGTGACGGGCGGTGGTTGCATGGGCTAAAAACCTAGCACCGCCCCGCGCGACGCGCCAAGAATGGAACTCATTGGCGAGAAAACTCCCCTCCCCTTTTTCAAAAGAACCTCGCCGGGCCATGGGCGATTTGCTTGCTTGGGTCCGTGAAGAAAATCCTTCTCGTCGAGGACAACGAAATGAACCGCGACATGCTCTCGCGCCGCCTGGCGAAGCGGGGGTATGCGGTGGTCATGGCAGTCGACGGCGCGGAGGGAGTGACCATGGCACGCTCGGAATCGCCCGACCTTGTGCTCATGGACATGGGCCTGCCTGTGATGGACGGCTGGACCGCGACGCGCCACATCAAGGCCGACCCCGCCACGGCGCGAATTCCTGTGGTGGCGCTGACCGCCGAGACGATGGAAGGCGACCGCGAAAAATGCCTCTCGGCAGGTTGCGATGATTACGACACCAAGCCGGTCGATCTCGAGCGGTTGATCGGAAAAATCGAGGCGCTTCTCGGGGGATTGCCGCCCGCGCCTGAAAAGCCATCACCCGCAAGTTTGAGCCACGATCTCCTCACCCCGCTCAACGCCATTATTGGTTATACCGAAATCCTCTCCGAGCGTCCCCAAGCCCGACCCGAGGATTTGGCCGACCTTCAAAAAATCCTTTCCGCCGCGCGGGAGCTTCACGGCCGAATCCAGAAAATTTTGGCGACCCAGGCGCCATAGTCGGATTTGGTTTCGCTGGCATTGAGGAAATTGGATTCCATGCCGTCTCGGACGCGGCATACTCCGCGCCGCATGAATCCGTTGCCGCTCGTGATCGCTGGAACCACTCTCGCCATGGCGATGATGGTGGTCGTTTGGTTTTTCGCCAGGCGGATGGATAACGCGGGGATCGTTGATATCTGGTGGTCGTTCGGATTCACACCAGTGGCACTTTTTTATGGGGTCTTCGGCAGCGGACACATGATTCGAAACGGCCTCATCGCGGCGATGGTCTGCGCGTGGAGCCTGCGACTCGGAATGCATCTCTACAAACGCGTGATGTCCCACCACCCGGAGGAGGATCCCCGCTACGCTGATCTCCGGAAGCAATATCCCAAACGCACCTGGTTGATGTTTTTTGGATTCTTTCAGCTCCAGGGATTGCTGATCGGCTTGTTGTCCCTGCCCATCGCCTTTGCCTGTGCGAACCCCTCACCAGGCATCGGTTTTTTCGAAATCGCAGGCGTCCTGCTCTGGCTCGTTGCAATCGGAGGAGAGTCAATCGCCGACATGCAACTCGCACTCTTCAAGGCTCAGCCTGCGTCGAAAGGCCGCGTGTGCGATTTTGGCCTCTGGAAATACTCGCGCCACCCGAATTACTTTTTCGAGTGGGTCGTCTGGATTGCCTATTTCGTCTTCGCACTCGGCTCTCCTTGGTCATGGGTTGGACTGGCAAGCCCGCTTCTGATGTTATTTTTCCTGACCCGAATGACCGGCATCCCTCCCGCCGAAGCCCGCGCCCTCGCCACCCGCGGCGATGCCTACCGCGACTACCAACGCCGCACCAGTGCCTTCATCCCTTGGTTTCCAAAATCATGATCTCGCGCAGAGGCGCAGGGACGCAGAGAGTTTTGAAATGAGCGAAAACGAGGTTGGGACAATCGTGATTGAGGAAGCCATACAACTTCACCGGGAGCTTGGCCCGGGTTTGCTCGAGTCCGTTTATGAAGTCATCCTTGCGGATTCTCTCAAAAAACGCGGCTTGGATGTGCGCAGACAAGTGCCCGTGCCAATCCATTATCGGGGCATCAAATTTGATGAGGGATTTCGCGCCGATCTCATCGCCGAAAACAAAGTTCTTCTGGAACTCAAATCCGTGGAGGCCGTGAATCCAGCCCATAAGAAACAAGTGCAGACCTATCTGCGGCTGACTGGATTGAAGCTCGGCTACTTGCTTAACTTCGGCGAGGCTATTCTGAAAACCGGCATTACCCGATGTGTCAACGGCCTTGAAGAATCTCCTCTGCGTCCCAGCGCCTCTGCGGGATAATCCTTTTCACCACATGATCCAACTCGACGACCTTCTCGCCCGAAATCTCCTGCCTGATGCTGCCATCCGGCTTGGGATCCGCAATCTCCTCTCCAAAAAACTCCGCGAGGAAACGCGTGAAAATGCCATCGCCCAGTCCGAGGCGCTGGTTGCATTTGTGGAAGAACTCAAACGCAGCCCGATCGCCATCAAGACCGCCGCCGCGAATGAGCAGCACTACGAAGTTCCCACTGATTTCTTCAAACTCGTCCTCGGCCCCCGCATGAAATACAGCTCCGGCTACTGGCCGCGCGAGGACACGACTTTCGCCGAATCCGAAGAGGCGATGCTCGCGCTCACCTGCGAACGTGCGGAACTCTCCGACGGCCTCGACATCCTCGAGCTCGGTTGTGGCTGGGGTAGTCTCACGCTTTGGATGGCCGAGAAATTCCCCGCTGCTCGCATCACTGGCGTCTCGAATTCTTCGACCCAAAAACTCCACATCGAAGCCGAAGCCGCGCGGCGCGGGTTGGGCAATGTCCGCATCGTTACGGCTGACATGAACGACTTCGAGGCCGGCGACTCGGCATTCGACCGAGTCGTCTCCGTGGAAATGTTCGAGCACATGAAAAACTACCAGCGCCTCATGGCGAAGGTCGCCCGCTGGCTTCGCCTAGGCGGCAAATTATTTGTCCACATCTTCACCCACCGCGAATTCGCCTACCACTTTGAGGGCAAGGATCCCTCGGACTGGATCACACGCTATTTTTTCGATGGCGGGACGATGCCCTCCGACGACCTCCTGCTCTACTTCCAGGACGATCTCTCGATCGAAAAACACTGGCGCGTCTCCGGCACCCATTACCAACGAACCTCCGAGGCTTGGCTGGAAAAAATGGATGCGAACGAGCCAGCGATCACTCCGATCCTTGAAAAAACTTACGGCGGCGAGAACACCGCGAAGTGGCGTGCCTACTGGCGCGTCTTCTTCATGTCCTGCGCGGAACTCTGGGGCTTCCGCGGTGGCAACGAATGGCTCGTGAGCCATTACCGGTTTGCGAAGCTTCGCAGCTGACCTCCGCCTTTTCTGTGATGGAGTTTTGTCAGGCCCGACACTAGTTTTTCAATCATGAGCCGCCGGGGCAGAATCCTAGACCAACCTATGCCGCGCCATCGAGACGCTTGGGCGAGATGGATTCTTCCTGCCTTGATCGCATCGATCCTCATCCACCTCCTTCTCTGGAATTGGAGCCGCCATGTGCCCATCGACCGGATGAGCGATGCGTTCTACGACAAAATTGTCCCCCGCACTTTCAACATCGAGCGCGCCGATATCGACCCGCGTTTGCTCGAGCCCGAGCCGGAAGAAAAAAAGCCCGACCCCGTGGACTTCAAAATTCCCGAGGAGAAAATCTCCCTCGACCGCCAGACTGCCAAGGCGCCGGATCAAAAAACCACGCCGCCCCTCGACCAAGTGATCGTGAATGAGAAGCCCCAAATCCCCGATCTTCCGAAATCCAACGCCACCTCGCCTTCGAGCCACCTCATTCCCGTGGACGACGCGCTCGTCAAGGATCTCACGCGCGACATGCCATTGGTTTCTGAAACCACGACCACAGATCCGATCCTGGCCCTGCGCGCCCCAGAGGCCACACCCGGCCAACCAGGCGGCGGAGCCGGATTTTCCAATCTCGACGAACTTCTCGCTCAGACCGGCCCGCTCACCCAGGACACAGCCCCCATCTTGCTCCCCGGTGATTTGCTTTTTGAATATGATGACCACCGCCTTCAGCCCGGCGCCTTGGCGAGTCTTGAAAAACTCGGCCAACTCCTGAAGCGCAATCCGAAGGCCCGGTTCGTCATCGAAGGCCACTCCGATTCCTTCGGCACCGACGAATACAACATTACACTCAGCCGACTCCGTGCGGACTCGGTGCGAATTTGGCTCATCGACATGGTCGGCATTCCCGCTGAGTCGATTTCCACAATTGGCCATGGAAAATCCCGTCTGGCCGCTCCCGCAACTGGCACGATCGAAGAACAGAAAATCAACCGCCGCGTGGAGATCCTGATCAAGGACGGACCGCCATGAGTCTGCTCACAGAGCCAAGGGCCCTCGAGACCTCCGCCATCGAACTTTCCAAAAAAGCTCGGTCGGAAAACGGCTCTCCGATTGCGCTGTTTAAAAATTTCCTGCAAGTCGAGGAGGAGCGCCTTCGCGAGTGGCATCGTGCCGGAGGTGGAGGCCGAGAAATCGCCCGCCAACGCGCCGACACGGTGGATATTTTGCTCCGCGAGCTTTTCGATGGAATTGTGCGGGAGGTTGCCACCGCCCCACTCGCCGGTCGCCTCTGCGTGACAGCCTTCGGTGGCTATGGCCGTCGCGAACTCACTCCGATGAGCGATATCGATGTGCTTTTTCTGCAGGACAAGAGCACCCGCGACAAGGAAGCCGAGGAGATCATTCGCCGCACGATCGTCGCCCTCTGGGACATCGGATTCAAGGTCGGGCAAGCCACTCGAAACATCTCCGAAGCGATCCAGAAATCGAACGAGGACATGGTGACAAAAACCTCGATGCTCGAGTCGCGATACCTCGTCGGAGACCGGGAGATTTTTAACCGCTTCAAGGAGCGCTTTCAGCGTGAGTGCATCGTCGGGCGCGAGCAGGAATACATCGGCTGGCGCCTCACCAACCAAGGCGAGATGCGGGCCAAATACGGCATGAGCGTTTTCATGCAGGAGCCGAATATCAAGAATGGCACCGGCAGCCTGCGCGACTACCAGAGCCTTCTGTGGATTTCCCAATTCAAACTTGGCCTCAATTCCACCGCGAAACTGGTGGAGGCAAAAGTTCTCCGCGATGCCGATCGCAAGCGTCTCGATAAAAGCTACGACTTCCTCCTGCGCACCCGCGCCGAGATGCAATATCTCAACGGCCGCTCGGCCGATCAACTCACCCTCCAACTCCAAGGCCGCGTCGCTCAAGCCTTCGACTACCCGCAGAAAAACATCCTCCGCAAAGTCGAAGCCTTCATGCGCGACTACTATGGCCATGCGCGCACCATCTATCTCGTCACCGAAGCCGCCCTTGGAAAGATGGAAGCCCGCTCCGCGCCAGAGCCGTCGCGCCTGATGCGTCTGCTTGGTTCCCGCCCGAAATCCGAGAAATTCGACAGCTTCATCGCCCGCGGCGGGCAATTGATTCCCGAGTCCCGCGAGATTTTTAATGACGATCCCTACCGACTTCTCCGCGCCTTCCACTACGCCCAAGTGCGCCAACTCGAATTCCACCCCGAGTTGATGGATCTCATAGCTCGGCGCCTGCACCTGATCGACCGCACCTTCCAATACGCCGCATCCGCCCGGGAGACCTTCTTCGCGATTCTTTCGCGCAAGGGCGAGGTGGGCCGCATCCTTCGTCTCATGCACAACCTGGGCGTGCTCGGTCGATACATTCCCGAGTTCGGCGCGCTGGATTGCCTCGTTCAACACGAATTTTATCACCGCTACACGGCCGACGAACACACCCTCGTGTGCATCGAAAAACTCGATTCGGTTCTTTTATCCGACCAGCGCCGCCTCCAAGGCTACCGGCCGATTTTCCAAAAACTCGAAGACCCCTCCATCCTCTATCTCTCCGTTCTTCTCCACGACACCGGCAAGGCTGCGAATTCGCGTCACCACGAGGAGGCCGGTGCCTTGATTGCCCACAAGGTCGCCCGCCGCCTGCAACTCCCACCCGAGCGGCGCCGAATGCTCATCACGCTCGTCGATTCGCACTACACGCTCTCGAAGATGTCGCAGACGCGCAACCTCGAGGACCACTCAACCACCGAGGAATTCGCCCGCATTGTTGGGAACAGGAAAAACCTCGACGCTCTCATGCTCCTCACGCTCGCCGATGGCATGGGAACCAGTGATGAAAATTGGTCGGATTGGAAAGAAGGCCTTGTGTGGACTCTCTATCGCCGTTGCGCCCGCTATCTCGAGGGCGGCGTGGATGCGATGGAGGAAACTCGCCGCAACCGCCAGCTCCAGAAAAAACTCGTTCTTGAGAAACTCGACGACTCTTTTGGGGACGAGTGCGAGGCGCATTTTCAATTCATGCCGGATCGTTATTTCCAGATGTTCGAGCCGGAGGAAATCGCCCAGCACCTTCGCCATTTCCGTGAATTCTTCCTGAGTCGCCTCACCAGCGACTCGCTCGCCGCTGCGCCAGCCCTGCGCTGGATTCCGAAGCCCGACAAAGGCCACACCGAGGTCTGGGTCTCGAGCTGGGACCGTCCGCGACTCCTTGAGCGCATCGCGGGCGCGTTCGTCTCCGCCCGACTCAATATCCTTGGCGCCGACATTTTCACCCGCACTGACAGCCTGGCCCTCGATATCTTCCGGGTCTGCGGCGGGAATTTGGAGCCCGTGCCATCTCCGCGCGAGATAGCCTCCATTGAAAAACGCCTCGCTGAGGCGCTCTCCGTCGAGGAATTCGATTTCACTCCGCTCATGGATAAGGACAGCCGGCTCCGGAGCTACAAACTTTCCCAGGAGTTCGACCTCCCCACGCGCATCACGATCGATAACGATTCGCACCCTGTTTACACGCTCATCGAGATTCAAACCCCCGACCGCCTCGGCCTGCTCTACGACCTGCTCCGCGCCATGAGCGGCGAGGGCGTATTGATCGAGATTTCCCGCATCACCACGGAGATGGATGTGGCGATGGATTCCTTTTATGTTTACGGCCGCGACGGCGGAAAAATCTCCTCACGCACCGCGATCAGGAACCTTCAGCAAGTCCTGCATAGCGCGGCGGTGAAAACCTCCGAATGACCCATGGTTTTTTGCGTCTGTTCTGGCGCCAGATCGTCCGGCCCGGCTTGGCCCATCCCCTGTTTCCGACGCTCAATATCCTAGGCATCGCGGCGGGAGTGACGGTTTTTCTGGCGATTCAGATGGCGAATCGAGGGGCTCTCGCAAGCTTCCAAAACGCCGTCGGCCTCGTCGCGGGCCACGCCCACCTCGAAATCCGCGGCGATCTGCCCGAGGGAATTTTCCCGGCAGTCCAAAACACCGAAGGCGTCGCCTCCGCCACACCTCTCGTGGAGGGTATCGCCACGCTGCCGGAGGAGCCCGGCGAGTATTTGCGGATTCTGGGTATCGATCCCTTCACTGGCTCGGACATGCGTGTTTTCGAACTCTCCGCTCGCGGCGGGGGCGATCCGGATCTCGAGCAATGGCTCCGAGATTCCGATGTGCTCGCGGTCGCGGGAAAAAAAACTGAACCCTTCCGCGTCCTCGCAGGGGGCGCCTCGAAAACTCTCCGCCCTCTCTTTGAATTGAAAACCGACGATGTCGGCGTGGCCTCCGATCCTCGCTTGGCAGCCATGGATATCGGCTGGGCCCAGCAACTCCTCGGCCTGCCGGGACGCCTCACCTCGATCCAGTTGCTTGCGGACAATCCCCTTGATCTCGACCCGCTCATCGAAAAACTTCGCCTCGTCGCCCCGCCAGATGCCGTGATCGGCCCGCCCTCCCGCCGCGGAGGAGAAACCGAGCGGATGCTCGCCGCGTTTCAGCTCAACCTCACCGCCTTGAGCCTCGTCTCGATGGTGGTCGGCGTTTATCTGATCTACAACAGCCTCTCCGCCGCTGTGGTTCGGCGGCGTCACGAGATTGGAATCCTCCGCGCCTGTGGTGCCACGAAGTTGGAGGTCACCGCCCTTTTTCTTGGCGAGAGTTTCGTCTGCGGATTCCTAGGAACCGTTCTTGGAATCCTGCTGGCAGGTCCGCTCGCCGCCGTGCTGTCCGCTCCGGTGGGCCAGACGGTGTCCTCTCTCTACGCGCTGGTGAGCATTGACCGGATCGAGATCACCCCCCTGCAGATCGCTCTCGCTTTCGCCTGCGGATTGGGGGCCTCGCTCCTCGCCGCATGGAGGCCCGCCCGCGAGGCGGCTTCGTGTGATCCCGCCGGGGTTTTGCGCCAAGGGTCCATGGGAGACGGCGCGGATTCCGCGCGAGGCTGGGCTCCTTGGGGAGTCGCGTGCCTTCTTCTGGCATTTGTCCTTTCTTGGCTGGCACTCCGCCAAGGCGGGCGGCTTCTCGGCTTTGCAGCGGTTGGATTTCTCATCGCGGGCTTTTCTCTTCTTGTCCCATTCGTCGTCCGACTTTTCGCACGACTCGCCAAGGGCCCAGGCTGGATGGTGCGGTTGGCTTCCCAACACCTGGTCCGTTCCCTGCATCGCAACGCCGTGACGATCGCCGCTCTCGCCGTGGCGGCGGCCATGACGGTGAGCGTCTCGGTGATGATCCATTCCTTCCGCGCGAGCGTGGAGCGTTGGCTTGGAAACACCCTCGCGGCGGATCTTTTCATCGCGCCCGCAGCCAATGAAACGGCCGGCCTTCAAAGTTTCCTCCCGGCTGCGGCCTTGGATTGGATTCGTCAGGATCCGCGAGTTGCCGAAGTCGGCACCTTCCGCGAGATGGTGGTTCCTTGGGGAGAGCGCACGGCGACTCTCGCCGTGGTCGATGGCCAAGCGCGCGGCGAGTTGGAATTTCTGAGTGGTGGACCAAACGCGGCGGCCGATTTTTTTAAAAAGGGGAAGGTGGTTGTCTCTGAAAGTTTCTCGAATCGCCATGGGACCAAGCTCGGCGAGGTTTTGGAATTTGCGTCGCCCAAAGGCCCCGCCCGCTTCGAGGTGGTGGGCGTGATCCGCGATTTCACACGCGACAGCGGACTTGTGATGATCGAGCGCTCGAATTTTTCGAATTATTGGAGCGACGACCGCCTGCACTCTCTCTCGATTACGCTGAGAAATCCTGAGGAGTCCACCCAGCTGGCCGAGGATTTCCGGCAGGCGCTCGGACGCGAGGGGGAGTTTGCGATTTATACGAATTCCGACCTACGCCGTCGCGTGCTCGAGATTTTCGACCAAACCTTTGCCGTGACTTCCGTATTGAGAACCATCGCCGTGGTCGTGGCTGTGGCGGGTGTTTTGCTTTCCCTCTCCACGCTCGTGCTCGAGCGGGAACGCGAAATCGGCGTCCTCCGCTCCCAAGGCGCTTCCAGTGCGCAAATCCGCAGCCTCGTCCTCACCGAGGCCTCGATGGTTGGGCTGCTGTCGTCCGCAGTCGGCATCCTCTGCGGCGCTGCGATGGCGATGATTCTCACTTGGGTCATCAACAAAGCGTTTTTCGGGTGGACCATCGACCTCCGCTATCCGTGGGGTGTGATTGCCTCAACGCCCTTATGGATTCTCCCTGCCGCGCTCCTCGCCGCGTGGCTCCCCGCCTCCCGCGCCTCGCGCATCCCCCCCGCCCGCGCCATCCGCTTTGAATAATCACAAAAGCCCGGACGGGTTTTCAGGCGCATAGAAAGATTGTCTTGCCCGACTTGGGGAGCTTTTGGTTTTTTGAGAAATATCGTTCGCCCCGTGCTTAAAAAACTGCTGCTTCTTTCGATCCTCTCCTTGCTTTGTTTTTTCGGTTGGAGGCATTTCACGGCATCACCGGCACCACGACCCGCACCATCTCCCGAGCAGGAAGTTGCTGCTCTTGTGGAGCAATCCGTGATGC
>CALFPA010000097.1 GCA_937919825.1 uncultured Spartobacteria bacterium
AAACACGCATGCGGCACTACTGACCAATTCGTGAGCAGCGCCTTTACCAAATCCCCATCCGGCAAGCCACGGGCTTGGAGGACTGGACCTATGGCAGAAAAACCTGAAATCTGAAACTTGAAACCTGAAAATCTATAAGCGGGCGCACTCGCGGAGCGAGAGGGCGATGGGTTTACAGAATCCCGTGCAAGCTCGCTTGTAGAGGGATTTGAAAACGCAGCGCCAGCTTGGCTTGCAAAGCTCAGCACCGCTTCCTCCTCCGTGTTCTTTGACTTGGTCGCACCCACTCCCTTGCCCTTCGGGCCAATCTGCGATTGCTCCATCTCGCATCTGCCCAGATCCTCGGTTGTGTCCTCGGTGGTCAATTTAAAATCTCCGCGCCTCCGCGCCTCCGCGTGAAACTCATCCCCCGCCACCATTTGCGCCTCTTTTGACGCAAACCTGCCCTTCACCCACGGCCCATATGCGATATCCGCACCGGTTTCGAGGAGCGCCTGCAACTGCACCTCGTGCTTGTTCGGCGCCGCGATATCATCGCTATCGAAAAAATGAATAAATTCCCCCGTCGCCACCGCCAACCCCCGATTCCGCGCCGCCCCGGGTCCCGCATTCTCCTGGCGCAGAATTTTGAATGTTGGATTTTGAATGTTGGATTTTGCTGAAAACTGCTCACTGACATTTTTTTTCAGGTTTCCGGATTCCAGTTTCCAGTTTTCAAACGCTTCTAGCGATTTCTCCGCCGTCCCGTCCGTCGAACCATCATCAACAACAATGATCTCCTTCGCTGGAACCGTCTGGTTTAATAGACTTCGCAGCGTTTCCCCAATAAGCCCTGCGCGATTGAAAGCGGGGATAATTATAGAAATACCCGACATTATTTAAAGAGGCTGTTTCTGCAGAGCCAATTTTTCTAGTATCTCTAGCAGCCTTGCTGCTGGATTAAGCTTAGATAATTGCTTGGCTTTTTCATGTGCCGATCTCCCCATTTCCTCCCAGCGATCACGAGCTTTCCAAGCACGCTCTAGAGCGGCATGGAAAGATGCCGGCGTTGCGGCGGGTGCAATCCACCCCGTAACCCCATCCTCCACAATCTCGGAATTCCCGCCAACATCCGTTGTTAAAACGGGCCGACCGCACATCATGGCTTCCAAAATAACCAATGGAGTTCCCTCACTGCGGGAAGGCAGTAGCAAAGCGTGTCTACACTTCCAAATCTCCTCTACATTGCGAACATAACCTGCTAGTCGAACCCTATCTTTCAAATGATACATCGCGATCAAGCGCTCAAGGTAGTCTTGATCTTTACCAGACCCGAAAAATTCCAATTTCCAGTCCCTTTGCATCCACTCCTTACGATGGAAAATATCAGTTAAAATATCCTGCCCCTTCCAGTAGGTTTCAAGACGCGCAACATTTGCGAAACAAACTTGCGAAGCTGTAGGAAAAGGCATTGGTTCCTGAAGCGCCAACCGTGGTGAGTTCAAAATCACATGCGTGTTTTTCAACTCCAAGGCTAACTGACGCTCCAACTCGAATCGGTTGGCTTCATTAACGAAAACCATAGCGTCCATACTCGCCAGCAATTGTGCTGTTTTTGTTCGGTTGCTGAAAACAAGACGATCGGAATTAAAGTGACAGAAAAAGACTTTTTTGCAGTTGAGGTGCTGTTGAAATTGATCCAAATGAGTAGAGAACTCTAAATCCAGTGGAGACCCAGCGTTAATTAAGCAAACATCGGGCTGCCAACTCAAGGCCGCTTGGTGATCTAGAATGATTCGTTGTTTGAGCAGATATAACCGATGCGGCCGGAATGCCCTTCTTTCTGTGACTTGTAGCCCGTTTGTTTTAAGATAACTAACCTGCGAAGAGTTGGCTATTTCCCAGTCCGCCGCAAGCATCACACCATGGCCTTTTGAAAGAGCCAACTCCGCAAAGTGATACCATACCTCCTCAGTCCCCGCCCAAGCGCAACCCTGAATTGTTGAAAGGATAAGAATTTTCATTAAGAGCAATTCATCCAAAGCACCATACAAATCTTAAATAAAATGTGTTGGTGAGTTAAGACTTTTGAAGAATTATAAAATTGCTTAGATAATAGCGCATCTGTAAATCTACAAGACATTGCAAAGTTCTTTTTTTAAAAAAATACTTCAAAATTTTATGCCCCACCCAAACCGGCAGAGTAGCCAAATATGCAGCTACGCTTTTTTGCTTCCTGCATACTGAAGTCGAGCAAAGCAATGTCCCCAGCACATCCCAGCCATCGCCATTCCTTCGCGAATAGGTCACCTCCATGCCATGCTTCTCGGCAAAAAAACGCAAGGCATGGTCCGTAGGTCTCCAGAAATCATATGGCTCCTCATGGAGCATATAAAAAAACGGGGTCGTAATAATGCAATGGCCCCCCGTTTTTAACAATTTTACAAGATTTATAAATGCAGTTTCCCAATCCGGAACATGCTCCAGCACTTCCGTCAAAATCAACAAATCAAAACCACCCGCAGATTCCAACTGCTCCGGAAGAACGCCGTCTATCCTGGTCACAAAATTGATTGTTCCACCCCGGTTTTGCTCGATGTCAAGGCTGCAGTATTCGTAGCCCATTTCTTCCAATGTGGGGCGCAGAGGGCACTCCCCCGCGCCTATATCCAAAACTCTTGCACCGGGCTTTGGTTCTCCGATTTGCGTAAGAGCACTCTTAATAGAATTACTCAACAAGGGCGTTGTAAAATATTCTTGTTCCCCTAGTATGCTCTCATAATTTTTTCTTCGCATTGCGTTTACTTTTGGCAAGTCAATGATTAGAGTATTGTATTGCTATCTACAAGATAAGGCAAAAATTTCATCCAGGATTTTCTGGTGAATTTTGTCAGGATGAAATCTGTCATGATACATTGCCTCAGCATTTTGGATAAGCTGTTCTTTTTTTTCTTTTCTTCCAATGAGATTCCAGAGTGCTTTGACGCATTGATCGGCCGCTGGTTCTGTTACACATTCAGCGGAATCAAATTCGCGGGCGGTGCGTATCGCTGAACAATACTCCGGCCCCCAAACCAAAATGGGGCGGCGAAAAGTCAGGTAGTCCAAGAACTTGGTTTTGAAACTCGTCCTCTGAATGTGGGCGACAGATGGGTCGAAACCCATGAGCAACAGGAGAACATCAGCTGTGGCCGCTTCATTGGCAAGTTGTTCAAAGGGAATATGCCCACCATAAATTCCCGATTCACGGACCATCTTATCAAATGCAGGACTCCAAGTCGCTAATGAACCAAAAAAACGGAATCTGATTGGAAGATTCTGGCTCTTGCACACATTTACCAACTCTTCCAACATTGGGCCATGCCACTCTCCCAAACTGCCCCCAAAAAGAACCGTGTAACTCTGAGTGATCGATTGATCAAAACATATTTTTTGCAACGGGGTGTCTGGCATGGCTGCCCCAGAAGGATACCACACATGAGCATTGGGATGCGGACCGAGTTCTTCTCGCATCCCCTCCGAGGTGCACAGGGCCAAATCTGCTTCACGGTAAAATCGCTTGAATCGATTTTCAATGGCTTGGCGCTGGGAAGGATGTCCTCTAAACCAAGGATAATCATACCAATCATTGAAACTGGCGACTAATGGAACCCCCAACTTTTTCGCAACCTTGCGAGCAGCAAGGGCTGTCCAATCCCAAGACCCGGCCATAGTAAAAACCACATCCGGTTGAAATTGTGAAGCGGCATCCATAACATGCTTAGGCAACAACCATTCGCCGTGTAAGCTTTGAAATCCAGCTATCCAAGGGTGAAGTCGCGTATTCGAAAGTCTCCGCCACCATTTTGGCAAATCAAAGCGAATAGGTTGATAAGGGAGATGAAATTTTTCGACATTCGGGCTATTAGTAGCTACAATGATGTTGAAATCCTTTTTTTCTACAAAGTGTCTATAAAAAGTCATCTCCCCGCCCCAAGAGGGAACTGGCGGCGTGCCGCTAAGAAAAAAAACCCGGGGTTTCAATGTATTGAAAAACCTGAAATCGATTTTGAAATGTGTTTGAAATTGTTTTCGATTTTTTCTTTTTCACAAATAAGTTTTGATTTGGAAATTACAGAGGGTTTTTCCAAGAAGGGTTCTTCCATAACTTTTTCCAAAAGAGAAATTCTCTTCTCGAGAGATCTATTTGAGTTTGGAATATATTGACACTTTCCACCCAGAACTAAAGTCGCCGCACAAGTGTGCACTCTCTCAGTTAACACATATTCCGCATTCTGAAGCAATGCAAGGTAGCCGTAAGGAAGATCAGAATGGTAGGTATTCGGTCTAGAATATATATTTTGAAATGGCAGACTTGAGGAATCATTTCGAGTTCTTATGACTTGGACACCATCAATCGCAGTAGGCAAATTATTTCGGTTGAACCAATTTCTTTTTTGTGAAAGGAATCCTTTTTCTGCATTTCCTATGAGGATGGGTTCGGTTTCATCGAAATTGAGAACGAGATATTTTTCTTCTGTTAATTTTGGCAGCTTAATTGTTTCATTTAAATACATGCTCATGCATATTCCAGAAAATATATTAGGGATGTTTTCTTCGCGGAGCAAATTTGCAGAAAAATCATCTCGAGTAAAAATAAACTCAGGAGAATACTTTCGAAGCAGTTCGGCAACTTCTTTTGCTTCTCCTTTATCATAAAGACTCATTCCGGCACTTAAAAAAGCGAATGGAATATTGTGATTATCAAGTTTTATAAATGTTTTTTCGTAAATCTCACGGAGTTTAAGATTCAAACAAGGTCCGGTTAGTAAAACAAGATCGACATCCAACGAGCCGATGAGATCGTAGTTGCTATTTATCTCCATACAATCCCACTGTGGAGGATCAGGAACAAAATAAACCTCTTCAATCCCAACTTTTTTAAGAAATGCCTCCGTTCCTAAATTATAAAAAGCATTCCCGATATTTCGACTCCAAAGCCCGCCTATGTATGCTACTTTCATTTTTGTAAAATTATCTGATGGAATGCATCAATCCAAAATTGGGTTCTCATGTCCGCAGGATAGTGGCGCCCGAGACTTTTAAGCGGCGTGGATGAGTGCGAACAATGAGTTAAAGATCTATCCATCGCTACCAATCTTTGTGGAAGAAAACTAGCGTTCTTCTTTGCTAGGCCACTTATAATCGTTTGTTCAGATAATCGGTTTATCGCGCCGCTCGCTTGGAGAATATCCACCCATGGGCGAACCTCTTCAAAAGCCTGGTTGCCGGATGCAAAAAAACAGACCCCCGCGCATCCATGGGGGCGTTTCTCAAAGTCAAAACCTAAAGAATTTGCCATTTTATCCATAAAAGATGGATCAAATGGCCTCTCACCCGAGTCGAGGGATGGCTTAATAGGATAAGATGAAATCATATCAAAGTTATGATAAAAATCCCCGAACCA
>CALFPA010000098.1 GCA_937919825.1 uncultured Spartobacteria bacterium
GCATCGATGCCTTGATGATGCGCGTCGTCGACATTCTCTACTCGGTGCCGCGCCTGACTTTTATTCTGATCGCGATCAATGCCTTCAATGCCGGCCTTCAGGAATGGGCCTCCCGCGAAGGCCTCCAATGGCTCGTCCAATCCTCCCGCATCGTGCGTGGACAGGTCCTCTCGTTGAAGGAACGCCAATTCGTCACTGCCGCGCGGGCCTTGGGCCAGTCCCACACGAAAATCCTCACCCGACACCTGCTTCCGAATCTCGCCGGAATTATCCTCGTTTATCTCACCCTCACGATCCCCGCTGTGGTCATTGACGAATCGTTCCTGAGTTTCCTCGGCCTAGGTATTCAGGCTCCGCAGGCGAGTTGGGGTTCGCTCCTCGCCGACGGCGCGGGCGCGATCAATCCCCTTCGCAGCTTCTGGTGGCTGCTCGTCTTTCCCGCCGCCGCGATGTCCCTCACACTCCTCGCGCTGAATTTCCTCGGCGACGCCCTCCGGGACGCCTTCGATACCCGCTCACGCTGAGCGAGGAATCGGCTTTGCATGAGCGTCGACCTGCTTAGGCATTTCCGTCAACGCCTGCAGCAGTTCTCTTGCTTTGGGCCGTGTCTCGAGCAGGCGCTCGTGCCAGACGACGCCGATTTCGCGGCGATATTTTTTGAGCCAGGGAAGGTCGATGCGCTGGGGGGTGCCGCCCAGATACGGTTCGGCGATCGTCGGTAAGATCGCCGGGGCGATGCCGAGGCGCACCAGCTGGGCCGCCTGCCCGAAATTGGTGCAGAGGTGCGTGACGAGGAAGGGCTTTTTGCTGGTTTCGGCCGATCGCGTGAGTTCCTTCAAAAACTCACTTCCCTCGGTGACGGCGAGTTTTTTGGGTTTTTGCTGCAGGCCATTCCACGAAGCGGGCTCGTAGAGTGCGGCGGTGAATCCAATGAAGTAAACAATGGGGCTGACTTTTTTATTGGAAGGGAAGGGGGGCATGAAGGGGAGGGGAGTCGTGCCATTTATCCCGAGTCAGGCAACTCCCGCTTTGGCGCCGCTCGGGAGCGGGGAAATTCAAATTCTTCTTGGGGATCATTGATGATTAATATATCACCACCTGCCCGCAGATAATAGTGACTGCA
Source organism: uncultured Spartobacteria bacterium (assembly GCA_937919825.1). Taxonomy (GTDB): domain Bacteria; phylum Verrucomicrobiota; class Verrucomicrobiia; order Chthoniobacterales; family Terrimicrobiaceae; genus UBA967. The sequence goes on from CALFPA010000098.1 coordinate 1,124, forward strand.
AACAGCCTTTGTTTCCATCGATATTGGATGGTTAACATAGGCGGTAGCATAATCTTAAAACGAAATTTTCTAAATCCACTCTTTCGATGAAAACCATCAGTTCTGTCTCCTCTCTCACGCTGGTTTCATTCTTGCTGTGTTCCTGCACCTTCCTTCCGAGTTCCGGCCCGTCGGGGCATAAAATTAAAACTATGGCGGGGCGGGAATCTGGTAAACCCTCATACCAGTTGCTCAAAGTGGACGATCGGGTTCTTGAGGCAATATCCCAGCATTCACCACGCAATTCTTCCTATCTAGCTGCCGCCGGCAGAAAATCGGACTACCTTTTCGGAGCCCGAGGGCTGGAAGGCTTCGGGAGTTCTGGGAAACAGGGGATTGTTTTGGGAGATGTGATTAGTGTGGCGATTTATGAAACCGATTCCGCCCTGTTCGGACCCTCCCTTGCCTCTGGCCAACTGGCCGTGAGCCCGATGACTGCCCTGCCTTCCCAGATTGTCGATCAAACGGGGGAAATCTCCGTCCCATTCGTTGGACGCGTAAAAGTTTTAGGCAGAAATCCCGGAGAAGTCGAAAAGGAGCTTCGCGAGAGGCTTCGTATGAAAACCTCAGACCCACAGGTGATTGTCACGGTGACGGAGCGTCAAGGTGGAGATTTGCTCAGCGTGGTTGGAGATGTCAAGGCTCCTGCGCGTGTGCCTGTTTCCATGGCGGGAACCAGGGTAGTGGATGCGATTGCGGCCGCAGGGGGAAGTCTTTCGGCACCCTATGACACCATGGTCACCGTGACCCGCAACAAGCATCTTCGCTCCGATCCTCTCCAGGAGATTTACGACGATCCGGACAAAAACATTCCGCTTCAACCGGGCGACACGGTTGTCTTGCGCAAGCGTCCGTTGAGTTTTGTGGCATTCGGCGCCACAGGCCGCCCGGGATCATACCCAATCCCTGCGGAGGATTTGCAACTCAACGCCGCAATCGCGGCCTCGGGCGGGCCCGCCGATTTGCAGGCGAATCCCTCGACAATTTTCGTGTATCGCGAAGAGCCCAAATCCCTCCTGATTTCCCTCAACAAAACTAATCTCTCCGGTGAGGGCCCGACCACTTCCGTGGTGTATCAAGTCGATCTCCATGATCCAAACGGCTTTTTCCATGCCAGTCGGTTCACGGTTCGCGACCGCGATTTGATTTATTATGCCCCAGCCGGAAGTGCCGGTGTGTTGAAATTCATGGGTCTGGTAAATACTTTTATAGCCCCGGCCGTTTCCGGTGTTGGAGTTGCTGGTTCTGCGAGCATACTGGCTGCTCCGTGATGAAAATCCATTCGGCGCGCCATAGAGGCGACCAAGACAACTTATCTGCTGGCATGTTTTTCAATGATCAATTCCACTAAAATCGAAAACAAACCCCTAGAGGCGAGCCCGGCCGAAACGATATCGAAAGCCCCTCCACCTGCTGCACTAGCTTCCAGTCCCGGGGAAAATCCTCCGGAGAGTCTTTCCCCCGTTGAAGGGGAAAAAGCATCGAATCCATCGGCGAATCCCGCGCCCAGCGAGCACGGCATCGAGTTGGTTTCCGCCGAAACCAAAAACGGCAAGCCCCAAGCCGTCGTT
>CALFPA010000099.1 GCA_937919825.1 uncultured Spartobacteria bacterium
CGAGGGTCATGACGACGGATTGGGGCGGGAAGGCCTCGCCGATCTCGTCACCGCCATTGAAATAACGGCGCGAATTCAGTGCCAAGCCGCACGAGGATCAGTTTCTTCAAGAACTACGGAAAAAGAAAGGGTCTTGCCTAGTTTGGAAGTAAAGATTATGGACAAAGCACTAATTTTCATTGAAAAACAAGTATATAAAAATGGCTCACATTTCGGAGGTGAAATTCCGAAGGGTTTTGAAGTGTTTTTGCGAGGACATCCCCGGTTGCCGAAATGATCGCCCGGGAGGAATCCGCCGTCCGGGTCCTCCATTCCCGCTGCCAATGGCATGGCGTGACCTACCGTGAGGATCGCGCCTCTGTGGCCTCCTCCATCGCCCGCATGGTGGAAGCGGGCGAGTATTCCACACCCCTTTGGAAAACCTTGAAATGAATACTCAAACCCTGCGCCCGGAAGTCATCGGCGGATTCCAAATCCCCGGAAACTACATCGAAAGCCGTCCCTATGGCGGCGGTCATATCAACGACACCTTTGTGGCCGCGTTCAGCCAGGCCGGCACCCGGGTTCGTTACATTTTTCAACGGATCAATGACCGCATTTTCACCGATCCCGCCGCGCTCATGGACAATATCCAGCGTGTCACCGGGGAGGCGCACCGCCGGTTGGTAGCCGCCGGAGTGCCGGACGCCTCGCGCCGGACATTAACGGTTTTGCCGTCCAGGGACGGCTTGCCCTATGTGCGGGACAAGGAGGGAAAATTCTGGCGCGGGTATTTGTTCATCGAGGGGGCGAGGACCTATGACATCATCCAAAATGAACGCCAGGCCTACGAGGCGGCGAGGGCCTTCGGGGGCTTCCAAAGCCTCGTGGCCTCGCTCCCCGGCCAGCGTCTCCACGAAACGATTCCGGATTTCCACAACACCCGCTCGCGCTACGAGCGCTTGAAGCAGGCGGTGGCCGCCGATGCGAAAGGTCGCCTCGCCGGGGTGGGGGCGGAGTGGGATTTTATCCAACGCCGCGAAAACATCGTGGACCGCCTGCTCGACCTCTCCGCCAAGGGGGAGATCCCGGAACGCGTGACCCACAACGACACCAAACTCAACAATGTGATGATCGACGACGCCACGGAGACGGGAGTCTGCGTGATCGACCTGGACACCGCCATGCCGGGTCTCGCCCTCTACGACTTCGGCGACATGGTAAGGACCGCCACGAGCCCTGCGCTCGAGGACGAGCCGGATGTTTCGAAAGTGCGTATGCAAATGCCGATGTTCGAGGCCCTGGTCAGGGGATACCTTTCCGAGGCGGGTTCCTTCCTGAATGAAGCCGAGATTTCGCACCTGGCTTTCTCCGGCAAACTGATCACTTTGGAGATCGGCATCCGGTTCTTCACTGATTATCTTGAAGGCGATGTGTATTTCAAAACCAAGCGCCCCGACCACAATCTCGACCGCTTGCGCACTCAACTCGCGCTCGTGAAGAGCATCGAGGAGCAGGAGGACGCGATGGAGAACCTTGTGAGAGAGGTCGCGAAATGAAAATTCTCGTCACCGGCGGAAGCGGCTTCATCGGCAGTCATGTCGTGGAGCATTACCAGGACAAGGCCGAGATCGTCGTGCTGGACAACCTCCGGAGCGGACACCGCAGGAACCTCGATGGGCTGAATTGCCGGTTCGTGGAGGGTTCCATCATGGACAAGCCCCTCATCGACGAGGTCATGCAGGGTATCGATTACATCTTCCACCTCGCTGCTCTCATCAGCGTGCCGGAATCGATGCAGCGTCCGGACGAAACTGTGGAACTCAATGTGCGCGGGCTCTTGAATGTGCTCGAGGCGGGCCGCAAACACGGGGTGAAAAAGCTCTGCTTCGCCAGTTCCGCCGCTGTCTACGGCGAGAATCCCGCCCAGCCCAAGCTGGAAACCATGACGCCCGACCCCCGAAGTCCCTATGCCATCACCAAGCTCGATGGGGAATACTATTGCGGGCTCTATGCCCGGGAGGGCTGGTTGCAAACGGCCTGCATCCGCTTCTTCAATGTCTTCGGCCCGCGCCAGGATCCGCGCAGCGCCTACGCCGCCGCCGTTCCGATCTTCCTCCACCGCGCTCTCTCAGGCGAGCCGATCACGGTTTATGGCGACGGCGGCCAGACAAGGGATTTTATCTTTGTGAAGGACATCGTGGGCGCTCTCGCCTTCGCGGCGGAAAATCCCCACGCCGCTGGAGTCTTCAACGCCGGCTACGGCAAATCGATCACCATTCTGGAACTCGTCCGCGAAATTCTCCGCCTCACCGGCTCCCAGTCCGAAATCCGCTTCGAACCCGCGCGCGCCGGAGACATCCGGCATTCCACATCGGATCCCTCGAAATTGATGGCGGCGGGCTGGAAACCGCGTTTTGATGTCGCTTCGGGTCTGGCAGCCACTATGAAATCCCAATGAACATCCAAGACTCCCCCGGATCCCAAGCCCCCGCATCACCCGTCCCAGGAAGGTTTTTCATTCCTGACGGGTCGCGTGTTCCCGAAGCTCTCCAGCGCACAACCCATCTCGGGGTGGGGGCCCATCATGACGACTTGGAGTTCATGGCATTTCACGGGATCGTCGAGTTTTTTGGAAAACACGACAGGTGGTTCGCCGGGGTGACTTGTGCCGATGGCAAGGGCAGTTCGCGCGGCGGGGCGTATGCGAGCCTCACGCCGGAACAGTTGGCTGAAACCCGTTCCGAAGAGCAAATCCAGGCCGCCGGGATCGGCGGCTACGGAGCGATGATCCAGCTCGATTATCCCAGCTCGCGAATCACAAACCCCTCCGACCCCGCCTTGCGCGCCGACCTTTTTCAAATCCTGCAGGCCACTTCCCCGGAGGTCGTCTACACCCACAATCCCGCGGACAAGCACTCCACCCACATTGGCGTCTTCGCCTCGCTCCTGGAGGCCATCCGCTCGCTTCCTGCAACCGCCCGCCCCCGTCAATTGATCGGGTGCGAGGTCTGGCGCGATCTCGACTGGATGTGCGACAGCGAGAAAGTCCGCATGGATGCCACCGGCCATGACAGTCTCGCCTCCCGCCTGAACGCCGTCTTCGCCTCGCAGATCGGCGGTGGCAAGAGCTACGACCTCGCCGTGGCGGGGCGTCGCGCCGCGAATGCCACATTTTACGAACCCCGCGAAGGCGACGAGTCCACGCAGGTTCTGGTGTGAATGGACCTCGCCCCGCTGATCCTCGGTGCCAAAACAGCGACTGCTTTGGAGATGTCCAAATTCACGATGAGGGCGTCTTCAATCACGGTAGCCGCATGGAATACACCGCGGAGCGGAGCCATGGTTCGGCGGATTTTTTCAAGTGCTGAGCTGAGCGCTAGGCGATTCGTGACATCACAGGGTTCACAAAAGATATTTGCTCCCAAAGCCTGGCACTCTTTCGCGAAACCTTTCAGCATCCTCGCCTGTCGGGCCCCTTCTTCCCAGAATGGCAAGCGAGCGAGCACCCTGGCTCAATAGCCATCGGGCGGTTTCCAAACCAAACCCGCTCCAACCGCCGGTTACGAGATAGGTGCCGTCCGCTCGAACAGGCGAAGATTCCGGTGAAACCCTCGGGATTGATGCCCCTCTCGGAATGTCGGTGAGGTCCAGCACCACTTTTCCGGTTTGGCTGGAGTGCTGCATGAAACGGAAGGCTCCAGAAGTTCGCGGAACCCACGCGCCGCCATGTCATGGCCGCAGGGCCATGATTTGGTCGGCATCAACCGCAAAGTATCGAATGTTGTGGCGAAATGGTCTGAGGCCGATTCGATTATTTTCGTAGAAGTCGCGCTTCCCGAGTTCCAGCAAGCGTCCGAATGGACGGAGAATTTCGAGATTTTTGGAGACCGCCTCGCCGGCAAGCGAATTCAAAACAACATCCACTCCTTCGCCAAATCCGCGGGTTCCCTCAGCGGTTGTCACGGTGCAAGCCAAAGACCAAGTCCCTCAGATTGCGACCACCCCAACGCCAACTCCTTCGCCTCAAGGAACCATCAAAGTCGCAAAAGCCATCGCGGTCGAACCTCCGGCAGACAGCGCCGAA
>CALFPA010000100.1 GCA_937919825.1 uncultured Spartobacteria bacterium
TTATATCCATTTAGCTTAATTCTATTTTTTGTTAGTTTAATTGATGGGGTAGTGTGAAGGTTGCCACCACCGCACGGTGGTCCGAGGGATAGGGGGAAACCACAATGTCCGCGTTTTCTTTTTTCTCTCCAATGATCTTGGCATCGGTCACTTGGACGCCCTCGCCTCTGAAGTAAACATAATCAATCCGCATGTGGTGGTGATCCGGGTGATCGGGTGCGTGAACGGGTGACCAGGTGAGGCCGGGCTTGGCGACCTCGTCGGGATGAACCGTGCGATAGGAATCGGTAAAGCCGGCCTGAGCCATCATCAAGGAAGTGGGAAATTCCACCTTCATGGGGTGGTGACCCGCCTTGGCCGCCGCTTCGGTCCAGTCGAGGTGGGAGGGTTCATTAAAATCCCCGACCACAAAAATAGGCGCCTCTGGATCCGCGAAACTTTTAATGAGCTTGAGAAGTCGCTCGATGTATTTCCCCCGTGCTTTCTTTGCCCCGGCTATCGCCTCTTCTTCGGTGTCAATCTTGGGATAGCTGCGATAGCCTCCTTTAAGGCCCAAGAGTTGGTAGGCTTGATTAGGAGGGTTGGGAAGGTGAGCGTTGAAGACATACGCATGCTGGCCCGAAGGTAGTTTGACCTTGATTCCATCCCACGGTCTTTTGCCCATCCCCTTGACATGCTCGACGATTTCAAAACGCGTCAGGAAAGGGCCACTATGATTCCAGCCCAGCAGCTTCGCCAGCTCCGGGACGTTCTCGCCGATCTCCTGCAGGCCAACGATGTCTGCCTGTGCCATCTGGATCATCTTGGCGGATTGGGACAAGGGCTGCCCTTGAGCCATACCGCCCCGACAGGCATTGTAGGTCATGACCCTCATGATGGACTCTTCGCCGGGCTTTTCGTTTTCTGCGCGCACGGTCGTGACAAAAAAGGCCACCGCGATAAGTAGAGATGATTTAAAATAAATATCGTTTAACATTTTACTCGCTTTTAGTTGTATTATTATCTTGATTTAATTTTATGTCCCATGGATTTGCAGCGCGGGGTTCGTAGACTGGGTGGGCATCCTTGTCAGGAAGGGAGTCGACGACTGCCTGAAACTTTTGCAGGGCCTTCGTGTGCTCATCGAGTTTGCTATCAATGAGATTGGTTTTCTCCCACGGGTCGCTTTGAAGATCATGCAGGCGAATGATTTTCTTAGCGTTTGAGACCCAGACCTTGAAGCGCTTGTCGCGAATAACGCGGGTGGCGAAATCCTTCATTGGCCGAACCCCGTCCTTCGTCAGCTTAGCTCTTCCGTGGCCGAGGGCCATGATCCACTCGCGATCCGTGTCTTTTGCCTTGCCCAAGATCAAGGGGGCTATGGAGGTGCCGTCGGTGATGAAATCTTCCGGCACCTTGCCACCCCCTAGTTCCAAGAAAGTGGGCAGCATATCTGAAAAGTCGGTGAGGGCCTCACCCTCGACGCCGGCCGGAACAAGCCCAGGGCAGTTGACAATGAAAGGCGCACAAACTCCAGCCTCTGTTTCCATGCCTTTCGCTCCTTCAACCGGTGTTCCATTGCGAATACCGGTCACGGCGCGCTTGCCTGCAGTGGAGCCATTGTCGGTGGTGAAAATGATAATCGTGCGATCACGAATCTTCAGCTCATCGAGCTCCTTGATGATCTTGCCAACCATCTTGTCCGCATAGCGCACCATGGCCTGATGCATGCCGAGCTTGCCTTCGGCATTTGGTTCATCCGGAGTGGCTACGAACGGGATATGTGGCAGCGCCATCGGGTAGTAGAGGCACATGGGCTTCTCCTTATTCTTGCGCATGAAGTCGATCAGGCGGTCGGAATAAATATCGGGGCCAAACTTGCCTTCATAGGTCTTGCTGCCCTCTGGCGTATTGATGTAGGGGTCATGATAACGATTCTCACTTGGAAGATTGCCGGTCTCACCCCCGGTCCACATGGCCCAGTCATCGAAGCCGTGCTTCTTCATCGCCTGTGGCTCGATACGGAAGTCATTGATCTGCCACTTGCCGGCGGCAAAGGTGGCGTAGCCGAGATCCTTCATTAGGCGGGCAAAGGTGATGTTTTCCTTCTGCTTCCAGTCAAAGTATGCCACCCCCCAGCGCGGCACATCCCAGTGGTTGGCCCATCCCGTGCGCCATGGGTATTTGCCCGTCAGCAGTGTGGTGCGCGATGGGGTGCACTGCGGCATGGAGTAGGCGTTATTGAATTTCATTCCCCCGGCGGCCAGCGCATCGATGTTCGGGGTCTTGATGTCTTCCGCTCCGTAACAGCTGATCCATTCCTTGCCCAAGTCATCAAGCATGATGAATAGGATGTTGGGTTGACTCGGAGGCTGGGTCTTCTCAGCGGCGATTAATGGAGAGGCGATCCCAACAGCAAGCAGCATGGCTGCAGTTGTCATCGGGCGGATGGTTTTATTGATCATATAATTATTTATTTAACTACTTATCTATTTTACAGCGCGACCGACATGCCTTCATAAGCGGGAATAAGGCCCTCCGGCAGGAGCTTTTTCTCGAGCACCTCATGAGTCGGGTGCAGCTTGTCTGCAATATGGGTGAGGATGATTTTTGCATCCGGCTTGAGCGCTTTTCCTTTGATCAGGGATTCGTTCATGTGGCGAATCATGGAGAGGTCATTATGGCTAAAAACCCGAGAGTCCCCCTTGCCCTCGCCGACCGTTGTATCCCAGATGATGGCATCGAGTTTTGCTTAGGGCTTTTCGCTGGGTCGGTATGGGGCGTTTTTGCGGGTTGTTCGGCCAGTGCGGATTCCAACAGGCTCCCGGCAAGAAGCGAAACTGTGCCGATAGAGGCCACTTTCAGGAAATGTCTCCGACCTGGGTTTTGAGAATTGCAATGCATCGATTGGGAGTATTTCAAGGCCTCTATTCCGGTTGGAAAGCTTCTAAAACATCGCTTTGCCATTTGTGCCGCCCCCGTTTACCATCAAAGCTTTGTTCCTTGATGCCCCAGAATATCCGCTCTTCAGGGTATTTCTGCCATTTTTTCATCACAGCATCAAAGGAGGCCACCGCTTTTTCCAGTTCCTCCTGCTTAGCGGCCGTTGTCTCAGTTTCAGGGTCTTTCAATTCTCTTTCCCTCCACCACTTCTCACGAAATGTAAAAAACATGCTCAAGTAGAGGTTGGTCTTTTCAAGTCCTTCCTTGAGCACCCGGTATTCGTCCGGTGAAGGAACGCTAGCGGGATCGATGCGGGCAAAAGCGGCATCCATTCTTGCCAAATATTCATTGGCGACCTGATTCCGCTCAAGGATGTGGGCTAAAGGAAGTTTTTGGTATATTTTTTCAAGCCCATCATCGCTTAAATTGACTGTGGTTGCCCATTTAAAATAGATCGGATGGTTAGAAAACTCCCTTTGCCCACCCAGGTAAAGTTCCCGGAAAGCGGCTTGGCTGTTCATCAGTATTTCAGCAACGGCGTCGGCATTTTTCTGCCCGAAATGAATAGTGCCCCAGTCTTTGGCAATTTGCTCTGCTGTGAGATTCACATTCCATGTGAGGCGGGAAACGAGGTAGGCATTCATCTGACCGGGGGTAAAGCCACGACTATATATCCTGAAGTTGTTCCATGGGCCCGCCATATCGTAGAAAGGCTTGCTGTGCGGCTTTAACTGACCATTGGGCAAATAGCCAGGATGCCCGTCACTCCAGATGCTGCCCGGCGCCCACGCGCCCCAGGCTTGGATCCCTTTGACACCATTCTCTTTGGCAATCCTGGCCTCTTCGGCAAACCGCTGCAGGTAACAGATTAATCGCGACCACCCGTAGTATTGCGGGTGAACATCAAACGTCATGGTCAGCGGACGCTTTTTGCCCAAGCCACTCTCGATGGCATCGGTCAGGGGGAAATTAATCCAAAAATCATCGCCGGTATGCTTGATTTCAAATTCCGCATCGTCAGGTGTATTAGCAATCACCTGATCAGAATCTGCGGCGCCGTAAGCAACCATCCAAGAGCGAAAAATCACCTTCTTCCCACTTTGTTTCCCGGCATTGTGATACAGGGTCATCATTTTTCCGGCCCCGGCCTTACCATACTTCGCCCAGATTTTTGAGGATTGATAGCCTGAACGTGGATTTGATTCGGTGGCGGTGATGACAAGCCCATCAAGAGGAACGACCTCAAAAAGTTCTTTTACCTTGGCATTGATGATTGCTTGCGTCTCGGCATTCTCAAGATCCAAATTATAAAGTTCGCCCAGTTTTGTGGGATATTGGAATTCATACACCTGCAAAAAAATATTGATGTGTCGAGCATGGGCATAGTGGATGATGTCCGTCAGGTGTTTGGCAAACTGCCTGGCTTTGATATGATGCACGTCATCTTCCGCATAAACTTTCTTATCAAGATACTTGTAAGTGATATAGTCCTCGAAATTCACATGCATGATCGTGAATGTATTGAATCCCAGTTTGGCCACTTGATCGATGAGTCGTTTCAGTTCTTCCTTCTCCGCTTCCAATCTTGGGTGATTGACCCATGGTTCTTTAAAAAGGTGGTATCCGACCGACGGAAAATCATAGAGCTGCCCGAGCTCGGTATACATGCGCATCGGGAATTCTGGAGAAATCTCCAGATTGATGTCCCACAGGTGTTTTCCCAACTGAATTTCCTCTGCTAGTTTAAAAATCCCATACATTCCCCCACGAAGATCGCCTTGAATTCTGAGGGTATTTGCACTTTGTTCTTTTGACGTCGAGATGCGATAAGCCTCTTGACTCATCGCAAGCCCATTTTGATTGGGTTTTAGTCCCAGATCACCAACGACAATCTTGTTTCCCGTCGGAAATTGATCGCCACTTTTCAGGTGTCGAGTAGTTGGCTCATATCCCTTCTTTTCCAAAACCTTATTTAATTCTCGGAGCGCTAATTGATATCCTGCATCCTTCTCTAATTCTGGAGGTAATAAAATGGAGATAATGGGACTCTGATTCGCTGCAACAGCTGCAGAGCTAAGACAAGCTACGATTAATACAAGTCGAAGAAAATTCATTGCAAATAAAGATGACATGATTTGACGAGTGGTGTGGACGAGTGGTGTGTTTTGGCTATTTGACATTTTCTGTGGGTTTTTTTAGTGGATTTTTAATTCGTAGGCGTCTTGAGCGCTCTATGAAATGGGCGAGGTCATGTTTCTTGGATCATGCAATTATAAAACGCTTTTTAATGCTTCCGCTCAATCGCGATAATCATTTATCTACAATTTATTATGATCCTCATGTGAATCTTCAGCGAGCTGGGTCTATCAACCAATTTTTAAGAGTGACGACATTTGGAAACTCGGGGATCCAAGATAATTCGTGGGGTAATTCCGTGGTAAACTCACAACGCATTCGAACGGGGTGGGCTCCTGACTCGATGGCTGCGTATTGGTTGTAGATGCGATCATCTACCAACAGGGTTTCATCGGGCTTGAGATCGTATTTGGCGTAACATTCCTTCAAGCGATCCCTTTTTGCGGTGTCGTGCATGAATTCTCCATGCTGGACGCATTCAATTGTTAAAAAGTCAGTTACAGGAGACAGGATATCCTCTAAATAGGCCTTCTTCGCGTCCACATCGAAGGTTGCCGACATGGTAAACTGGCGGTATCCTCTCTTGTTCAGTTCTTTGAGAGATTCGATGACGCCGGGGTATAATGGTCGATTTCTAAAAAAGCGTTGGTCGGCACAAAAGTCCCGATCCATCTCTTTTCCGAGTGTCGGATGAGTCTTTAATTCGAGAGCCCCGTATTCGGGAACGATAGGCAGAACTTCCGGCAGTTGCTCCCACTTCAAGCCGTGGAACTGCTCGCGGTAATTTGGGTGCCGAGTTAAAAAGTGGAAATAGGCGAAGTTGAGATCGGCGAGAACGCCATCAACATCCCAAAAAATATTTTTTATAATTGAAGGATCCATTTAATGGGCTGTTTCTTCGTGATTCTTTGAGAAGCAGCGGATGGTTCGTGAGAGGACGATCATGCCGGGGAGGAGGCAGCCCGGGCCCAGACAACTCACCGGGCAGGCTGCCGCCCCCAACTGATTGCAATGGCGTGCAAAATTCAGGGGAGCGCCCCCCAGGCTGCGCCCTGCGGGGAATATGTCCCATAGGATTTCCCCCAAACCAAATACTGTGGCTTTTGATGACATGGGATTTATTTGGAATTTGCCGCGGGCTTCATGTGCCAGCTCTTCACTTCGGGGACTTCCATCAGCCCCCCCTCGGTGAACAGGCAAACGCCGACCTCGCCGGGTTGGTAAGGGTGCTGCCAGACCACGGCTTGCCGGTCGTTGGCGAAAACCTCGACCACGCTGCGATCGATAAAGATGCGCAGGTTGATGTCCTCCCCGTCGTTCAATTCCAGCGGGGCTTGGGATTTGCCCACCTGCAAAATTTTTGACGCGGGTTCCACCACCACATCCAGGCCTTTGGCGTTTTCTGGTCGCAGAGGATCTTGACCCCGTATCGCTTGGCATCGCCCTGCTTGATCGTGAGCATCAGTTCGATCGTGTCGCCGGAAATGTCCTTCAGGCGGTAGGGGGTGCCTGCCTGCATGCGGATGTCGCTCTCCGTTTTGGGATCCTCGCGCAGTTGCTCCAGTTCCCTGAGCGGCTTGATGCGCAGGATGCCGTCCTCGGGCAGGCTCAGTTCACGGGGCAGCGAGAGGACTTCCTGCCAGTTGTCGCTGACCCTCAGCTTGCTCTGGGCAAAGAGCCACGCCCAAATCACGCGACGGCCATCCGGCGTGAGCAGCGACTCCGGGGCGAACACATCGCCTCCATGCCCGTGCGTGCTGACGACATCCCCTTTGTGCCAATTCATCCAACCGTGGAAATCCGGCGTGAACTTCTCATCCTTCCAGTCGCCCAGGTAGTATCGGCAGCCCTTGTTGTGGCTGATGCACATCAGCATCCACTTTTTGCCCAGCGGGAAGAAATTCGGACAGGACACATCGTCGTTCGTCTTCACATCCGTGGTGCGTGAGACGCCCGGCATATCCACATCGAGAAAGTAATCCACGAAGTGAAAGGTCTTCATGTCCGTGGTCTTCAAAAGTCCCAACTTGCGGCCGGGGGATAACGGGTGGACCCCCATCAACACATAGGTGGTATCTCCCACCACCCAGGCATCCGGGTCCCAGTGTTTTTCGCCCAATTGGCTGCCGTCCTGCCCGGGCGCGAAGGTGGGCTCGACGGTCGTCGACACCTCCCATTGCTCCAGTTGCTCGTCCATCGGGGTCAGCATGGCGATCTGTGGGCCGGGCCTGGCGATGATGGTCGGGACACCATCCTTGCTCATGAACATGGTGCCGCTGAGCCCGCCGAAGTTTGTTTCCGGGTGATGCCGCCAATGCACCATGTCTGTGCTGGAGACATGGGCGAAGTTGCGCTTTTTGGTCACGCTGTTTCGAGCAGTGATATAAAACAGGTGATATCGTCCTTTCCAATAAAGGGCAAAGTTCGGGTCGGCAATGTGCGATCCCTTTACTTGGCTGACCAGATGATACACCGGGCGGGTGGGATCGTTCAGCGTATGGGCCGGGGGTTGATCAGGCTTGGGGGCTTGGGCTTCAGCGCTTGCTGCCATCGCGCTGACAAGCAGCAGAGTAGCCAGCAGAAGATTGGGTTTGGGTTTCAAATACATTTATCGCCCATGCTTACTTTGCTGATTTTTTTGAGCCTTTCGGAGGGTAAGGAAACTCGTAGTCCGCAACATTGATGGCCCTCATTCCCTCAGGGTCCAAGTGTCCGTCATCCCCTTGTTGTTTCATCCAGCCTTCGATGTCTGCTTTGAACTTCGTGACCTTTTCGGAATATTCGGGTTTTTCCGCCAGGTTGGTAAGTTCATAGGGATCGTTCTGAAGGTCGTAGAGTTGATGCTGTGGTCTGGAGCGGAGTCGGTTGACCATCTCTTTGGCATGGGGATCCGTCTCCATGCGATCGATCATAGAGGGATAAATTCGCCCAAAATCTGTTTCACGAACTTCCCCGGTTAAATCACAGGTAGTGATATTGATGCTGTAAAGATTCTCCGGGGTGAGGTTCCAAATGAATTTATACTTCCCGTCGGTCACCGCCCGGATGCTGAAATGTGTGTCAGGTTTGTCTTTCTTAACTCTATTGTTGTAGAGAAAATAAGCTTGCTCACGGTGGGATTTAGTCTGGCCCTTGAGTAGAGGTAGGAGACTCTTCCCATCCAGATCTGCCGACGGAGTGCCTCCAGCTGCATCGATCAAGGTCGGAACGATATCGCAGTATTGAGCGATCGCATCTGTCTCAAAGTTGGCTTTCCAGCTGTCTGGGCATTTGATGACGCACGCAGACCGGACTCCCCAGTCAAAGACCGTCCATTTCCCCCCCGGCATTCCGGCGCCATTCTCATCCAGCACAATGATGATGGTATTATCGAGCTGACCGCTCTCTTTCAGGATCTTGACGACATCGCCCACCTGGCGATCGAATTCCCTGACCTCGGCGAGGTAGTGCAAATATCCTGATCGTGTTTCCGGCGTGTCCACAAGATTCGGCGGCAGAACGAGTTCGTCTTCCTTCCAGTGCCCGGTATCTCCAACAGTCCAAGGGGAGTGGGCATGAATGGAGGCGATCACCGCACAAAACGGCTTGCCCGGTTCGCGTTTGATAAATTTTTCAAACCCACTCCAGTCATCGGTTTTGGGGTTCGTCTCATTGCATTGGCTACATAACCCTGGAATCTTTTTAAAGGGATACACAGCAGCGGGGCCGATATGCATTTTTCCCGCCAAACCGACGCGGTATCCAAGGTCGCCCAGGTAATGCACCACGCTTTTGACATCGGGATTCGATGCTTTGTGGTTGCGGAAGGTGCCATTCCTCTGCGGCATCAGCCCGGTGTAGAGTTCCGCCCGGGCCGGCGCACATACCGCCTGAGAAACAAACATGTTTTCAAACCGGATGCCGCTCTTGGCTAACTTGTCGATGTTTGGAGTCGTGTTGGGGTTCGGGGAACCGTAACAGCCAAAGCTGTCCGAGCTGATATCATCCGCCAGCAAGATGACGAAGTTGGGCTGCTGAGGTCGCTCTTCGGCATGCAGCGCATTGGCGCCCGCGAGTGCCAGGAGTCCCAAGAGACAGGCGGTCTTAAGGATCGTTGTTAAAAGGAATCGCATGGTTATTTTTTTGTATGTTTATGATTGTTTGGTGGAAGGATGAAACTCTGGGCAAAAGGGGCTATTTTGCTTTCTCGAGATTCCGAGGGAATACGATTTGAGCCCAGATGGGTTTATGGTCGGACAAAGGTTTCTCGAGTTCGATGATGCCTCCGTCTGTGGATCTGGGATCAGCTGATGTGTTGAAAAAGATATGATCGATAACACCGAGCTTTTTTTCGGGGTTCAGGGCGTTGTAGGTAAACTCCTTCGAGACATCGATCTTCAGATCCTTCCAGATTGGTCGGAACCCTGATGCCTCGAGCGCATTGATCGCGGCATCGCCGAGGTTGTTGTTAAAATCTCCGACCACAATGACCCGATCTGTTGTTTCTTTCGGCAAGATCTCGGCGGCGAGCTGGTATGCATGGCCATTTTTATGATGACTCATCGAAGTGCAGATATGGAGAGAGTAAAATGCAATGGAAACTCCATCAATCTCGGTGACCGCACTCACCACCGAGGCAGGGTTCCAGCAGCGCTTCCGCTCCAGGTTCATTTCATGCTCGGTTGCGCCTTGCAAGGGAGTCCTGCTGAGTATCGACTTGTATTTATCCTTGTGGTTTGCGGATGAGATTTTGCCCACATAGCTGTGCTCCATGCCAAGCACCTTGCCAACTCGAGCAGTCCAGTTTCCCTCCGGGACTTCATTGAATCCGATGATGTCGAGGTTGTAGGGCTTGAACATCAGTCCGACCTCTTCGGGCGTCGTGCTCCTGCCAAACTCTACATTGTAGGCGGCGACACGGACCGTGACTGCTTCATCGGCCAGTGGACCTGCCAAGCAGAGCATTGCCCCCGAAATTGTTGCCAACAACAGGGACAGTAATTGAATGGTGCTCATTCTATCCATCATGTATTCGACAACTCCGTTGGCTTATCGTCTTTCAAACGGACCTGCCAACGATCACCGTGCTGCGCATGGTTGCGGTTGATGCAGTGCAACTGCAGATCAGCGGAAGTTTCCGTGAGATTCATATCGAGCCAGCCATGGGCATGGCCTTTGCCAAAGTAATAGCTGACGGCCGGTTGATTAATTAAATGAAGGTGATCCAATCGGTCATGCTGCCACTCGTGCGTATGGCCATAAAAATAAGCCCGGGCATGCTTTCGCTCGGCCAGAAGTTTCAACAAAGCCGCCCCATCACGCATGCCTTTGTTGGGGCGCACGCCCCGGTTGGGACAGGGATTGAAATGGCCAAACACGAGGGCTGGCTTGTCCGCCCGTTGGTCGAGTTCCTTGGCGAGCCAGTTCAACTGTTCCTCTCCGAGAATGCCCTTTCTTCCTGAATCCAACAGGAAGAGGTTGGCATGGTGCAGTTCAATCACTCCTGCGTGAACGCCCATTTTCTCTCTCTTCAGAAACGGAAGTAGTTGCCACAGCTTCTCCCGGTTATCGTGATTGCCAATGGTCACATGCACGGTAATGCCCGCGGCTCGAAGTGGTTCGAGTAGTCTCAGAAACTCTTTGTATTCGGCTTCTTGGCCATTGCTTAGAGCGCAGTCGCCATTGACGATCAGGTGGGCGGGGCGTGGATTCAGGGCGATGATGCTTCGGGCCGTTTGTGCAAGACAGTCCGCCATGTTCACCCATTCGTGCTCCTCCTCCTTCACGGGCGTTCCAGGCCACTTCGTCCCCGGGTAGCGTTGGGTTGGATCTGCACTGATGTGGGTATCCGCGAGTAAAGCCACCCGGTTCTGGTCCAGGCCGGTATCTCCATGATCCGCGGTTGCCAGCACACGGGGTGCTATCACCACCGTGCCACCAAAAGCCAGCGAGCCCTTGATGAACTGGCGACGGGTGATCGGTGGAAGGGTAATGGGCATCTTATCTCTGAGCTTCTGTTTGCTTTTTCAATGAGTCGGCTTCTGGCGCTGCAGAGATCTCTGCCTCAGTGGTGAAGATCGAGGCGGGCAGACCCTCTTTGTTGTAGAGGTTGGCTGCTTTGGCATTTGTGGACCATGCGTAGCGGACCACCGTAGGGTTTGGCACCTCCGGATGAGAAACCGTCACGCTATCTTTTCCGGTGATTTCAGCCTGCGCCCATTTCCACTGACGGTCAGCCCCGCAAATTTGGAAATAGGTCAAGGGGGCCTGTGTTTCTTGAGTGGCTTCCATTCCGGTTTTTGCTCCGGTCATCAGCCCGGATCCGGCATGATCAAAGTGAATGATGACTTGGTTACCAACGATCTTGTGAGTCTTATAAAGGGGCCCGCTGCACACGGGGACCGGCTTTTGATAATCATGCTTCAAGGCCCAAAGGGCGAGCCGCTTGCCCACGTCTATTTTGTTGTGTGCGTGCACGTCATGGGCTTCGCCGATATCACTCGACACCGTCATGCCCGTGTTTTTCACCCGGAGTGTGCGGCGCTGCTGATCGCAGACCGAGGGCCAGCCGTCATACTCCACGGGTTCCATCTCGGATGGATCGTAGCTGGCTTGTTCACGCCCTTGATAGTTTGTCAGCTGGACAAAATAGAACGGAAATTCGCCCTGTCCCCACAGGTTGCGCCAGGCGCTAATCATCGCACTGAAGTGGAGCCCATACTGGAGCGTATTATATTTGGTATTTGATTCTCCTTGATACCAAATCGTTCCTCGGATGGCATAGGGCATGACCGGGTGGACCATTCCATTGAAGAGTGCTGATACCAACTTGGAGTTTTTTTGGAAATAGGCAGTCATTTCTTGATCTGCCTCATAAGCCTCGGCAGGCATCCAAAGCTCGATACGCGTGCCGCCCACGGCGCACTTGATGAGACCAATTGGAACATTGAGTTCTTTACGTAGCTCCCGAGCAAAGAAATAGGCAGTTCCTGAAAAGCCGGGGTTGTTCTGTGGCGAGGAATCCACCCAACTTCCCTTTAGCGTGTTTAGTGGTATCTGAGGGGATTTTATCTTTTCCACAGTAAATTGGCGCAAATTGTTATCGCGTGCCGTTTCCATCTCATTTTTGATGTAGTTAGCCGTGGGGAGGTGTTCCGGAGCGGTGCGTTTGGCTGAGACCTTCGCTAACCTTTTCATCTCGAAGTCCATATTCGACTGGCCGGAGCAGAACCAAACTTCTCCGGAGAGCACATCGTTGATTTCAATCGTGTTGTTGCCTTTCAGGGTCAGGGTGTGAGGGCCGCCTGCCTCCGGGGTTTTCAGTTTGACCATCCATTTGCCGGAGGTATCGGCGGTGGTTGCCGCGCTTTCTCCCCAGCTGCCGGTCACGGTGACTTTTTCCCCTACATCAGCCGAGCCCCACACGGGCGCTTGGGTGTCGCGCTGGATCACCATGTGATCGGTGAAGAGGGCAGCAGGCACGATATCCGCCCAGCAAACTGAGGGAGTTGAGGTAGCGACGATCGCCATTACTGAAATGGCATTGATCCATTGATTTGGCATCCTTGTTTTATGGCTTGGTTTGAGGTGATTTGAGAGTGGCAATCAGGAAAGCGGTGGCATCTTTGTGTAAGGCATGGTTGGTGCCACTGTGAACAAACTCACACTTCAGCCCCAGCTCCTTGCAGCGCTCCTGTAGCTTCAGCCCGAAATTCGCGGTGTGCGTGGGGTCTTTCTGTGGTTTGCCGATGGAGGGAGCCGGTCCTTTATAATAGAGGTAAACGGGCGGGTCATCCGAGCTGACCAGTGCATAGGGCGAATACTCCTGAATCCAGGGCAGGATTTTTTCACGTTCAGCAAGGAACTGATCGAAATCGTCGATGCCAAAGGCGTGCCCGCCGTATTTGCTGTTGGGGGTCCAGTCTTTCATCTGCCGGGGGTCGAGGGTGGTTTGCGCATTATTCACCGCAGCGCAATAAAGACGGGTGGATTCACGGGCGATGGGGTCTTCGCTATCAGAGTCGGCAAGATCATCGTGGTAGAGCAGCCAGAGGCTTGAGCAGGCACCGGCTGAAGCACCAGCGGCCGCGATGCGGGACTTGTCGATGTTCCACTCAGCCGCCTTGCTGCGGACAAACTGCAGGGCGCGGGCGGCATCATACAAGGGGGCTTTGACTGGCGGCTGAAGCTCCGAGTTGTTTTTGGTGTAGCGGTAGTTGATCGCCACTACCGAGATGCCTTCCTTCAATAAGGCCGCAGGGTCGACAAAGCGATTCAGCCGTTCCTTGCTCCCGCTGCGCCAGCCACCACCGTGAATGACAAACACGAGTGGGGTAGGTTTGTCGGACGCTGCTTTCCAGAAATCAAGGACATGGCGCTCGTGGGTGCCGTAGGCGACCTCGCTCAAGGTAGGCTTTGGCACGGAAGCCCCGTATGCTGAGTCACCCGCTTGCTTTTGGGCGGCAAGAGGGGCAGCCAGAGACGCCGCCGTGGCGCTGATCAAAAGGAAGCTGAATAATATGTTCTGTGTGCTCATGTGCTTCATTTATTCTTTGCCGAAGCAAGGGGAGCCGGCCGGGCATCTTTGAATTGATCGAGAACTCCTTGAAGCGTGGCGCGGGCTTGTTGTGCCTCGGGTGAGAGCTCTCCCAGCGGAGTTTTTTCCAGCCTGTCTTGGCTGATGTCATAGAGCTTTCCATCGGGATAGAGCTTGTAGCGTTGGTTGCGTGCCCATTGCTGTGCCTCTACTCCACCACGGGAATACCAACAGTAAATCCATTCTCTGGGCTGATAATCCTCGCCCTTCAAGAGAGGCAAAAAGCTGCGGCCATCGATGGCGAGTTCGGCCGGGATCTCAATTGTTGCAGCCTCACAGAGAGTCGGCAGGAAGTCGCTGAAGTCGACGAGGTCCTCGGAGACCTTGCCCGTGTTGATTACGCCCGGCCAGTTGGCAATCAGCGGCACGTGGGTGCCGGCATCGGTCATCATGCCCTTGGCCCCTTGGACCATGTTGCCATTGAGTTGAGACTTGATAGCTCCCGCCGAGCCGTTGTCGCAGGTAAATAGAATCAGGGTGTTGTTACGGATGCCAAGCTCATCGAGTTTGGCCACTAGCTTACCGACGACTTTGTCAATGTAGGCAACCATGTCCCTGTAGTTTTGGTTGTTATCCCTGCAGTTCGGGTCCTCGCTGTCCGGGGTGGGGACAAAGGGGGTGTGCGGCAGGATCATGGGATAGTAGCCGAGGAAAGGCTGGTCTTTGTGGCGCTCCATGAAGTCACAGAGATAGTCAGAGACGATAGCGGGGCCGTAAGCAGCCGCCGAGTAGTCCTTGGGTGCGCCGTTGATTTCCAAGTGAGGCTGCGGGTATCGGGTATCACGGCTATTGTCACGTGCTGAACGGGTATGCTGCCACAGGCAGGATTCATCAAAGCCGAAGTGCTTCGGTGAATCCGCCTCCTTGCCCAGCTGCCACTTACCGACAATGCAGGTTGCGTAGCCGGCTTTTTTAAGCAGGTGGGCGAAAGTGGTTTGATCTCGTTTCAGCACACCGAACTGCAGGTAGTTACGCGCGTTGGACATGCCGGTCATAATTTTGACCCGCGAGGGCGTGCACAGCGGTTGAGAGTAGCAGTGCTCGAAGCGCATTCCCGTCTCCGCCAGTTTGTCGAGATGGGGTGTCTGGTAAGAGCTGCCGCCGTTGGCATTGATGCACTCATAGCCCATGTCATCGGCCATGATGAGAATGATGTTCGGTTTCTGATCGTCAGCGAATGCCGTTGTTGTGATCAAGGCGAGTCCAACAAAGATTAGACTTCCCAAACCAGTGATGAAGCGGATGGATGTTTTTCTCATATTTAGCCGTTGTTACTTTTTCCGGTCCCAAGCATTTGCCGCTCGGGGTTCGTAGAAAGGGCGGGCGTCCTTTTCCGGGAGGGTGCTGACGGTCTGCGTGGCATCGGTTAATAGAGGCATATCGGCTCGTCTATGTGCTTCCGCATGAAATCGATGAGGCGCGCTTTCTCAAGCATGATTTGTTTTAGTGTATGTTGTTTTCACGGAATCTGTTAAAGGTGTGCATCTTATTTTTTATCCCAGAATGTGCCCTCCTGCTTGATTTGCGCTTCGAAATCGCTTAGCGCAACCTGCAGGGTGTTGATCACTTCGGCTTCGTCTCCAGCACGATCAATCCTCTCTCCGAGATCGTGTTCCACTTGAAATAACAGGGGATGGGTTCGTGATGCCTTGAAGCCATAATTATTTCCCGTTT
>CALFPA010000101.1 GCA_937919825.1 uncultured Spartobacteria bacterium
TAAATTCAGCCATTGCGCGACCGGTCACGGAGAAACCAAATATCATTTTTATCCTGTCAAACTGTCTAAAAAAACCATTTTTGGATTTCAGGCTGATTGATCCGTATTGCCCCCCACCCTGCCGAGATGCCAAAACCAGCCCCTCCTCCTTGAACCGCTGGGACTTTTCTAGTTCGAATAAGCTATAGACGGAGCATCCATCGATAGAGAATAGTGCTCGAGCGTGCATCCCATTCTCCCCCTCCCTTTCCCGGCGCAGGCGGTAGGCCCGCGCCACTTTTTCTTAATATATGAGTCTTTTTAAAAAATTATTATGAAATGCATGATGCTGATATTGGGGCTTTCTGCGGCTTTGGCGTTCTCGGCTCAGGCCACTGAACCCCCACCCGCCCAAAATGCCAACCGCTTGCCGGAATTCTCCTGGGATCGCGTGCCGCAATACATGCACATCCGCAAAGCCAAAAATTTTACGGACAATGAGATCAAGTATCTGGCGACTTTTCCCTTGGTGACTTTTGAGAAGACGACAGGCTCCGAAACTTATCAATCCACCGAGGACGGCACGCTGGCCGCGGCCAAGGCGGTGAAGGAGATCAACTCCTCCACGAAGATTTTATACTACCGCAATGTCATCGTGCACTACGGCACTTACAGGGCCAACGAGGATCTCAAGAACATCCCGGATTCTCTTCTGATCGGTCGCAATGGGAAGACAAAGTTGGTTCGCGGTAAGTGCGAAGCCTACGACTTGACCAACCCTCGGGTGCGGGAGTGGTGGGTCGGCCATGCCAGAGAAATCTGCGCCGATCCCGCGATCGACGGGTTGTTTCTGGATGGCAACATCAAAGTCTTATCGTCCGGTTACTTGAAGCGGGACATCGGGAAAGAGAAAAAGGCAGCCATGTTCGACGGCTACGAAACCATGATGCGCGAAACAAGGCAGGCGATAGGTCCTGACAAGATCATGCTGGCCAATGTCATTCGAACCGGCCAAAGCCAGAATGACGGCTTGGAAGCGATCAAGCGATTTGATGGCTCCTACATCGAAGGTTTTGAAATCGCGGGATCCCAAGAACAGAAGAAGAACAATGTGGCCAGAGGGATGGTGGCGTTTCAGAAAGCGGCCCGTGAGGGGTTCATCGTGGCATTCACCGCCGGGCTCTCCGAAATGAACACGGAAGAAGGCGACCTGAATCCTGAGAAAACGGACGAAATCCGCAAGGGGCTTGGCGAAAATGAGGATTACAGCAAGCGTTTCAATTATCTCCTCGCGCTGTTTCTTGTCTGTGCCGAGAAGCACAGTTACTTCCTCGCCCACGACAGCTATGTCGCGAACAAGAAAAACAAAACTTGGATGACGCGACCCGCAGAGTTCGACCGACCCTTGGGCCCACCAAAAGGCCCCGCCGTTCAGGATGGCTATATTTACACCCGCGAATTCGCTCATGCCAAGGTGCGCGTGGATATCGAAAACGAGGTTGGCGAAATCGAGTGGCTCGAGCCCAAAGAGTCGTAAGATGAAAAAAATCCAAATCCTCGCGATCGCAGTTGCGACGGGTCTCGCCACTCTGGGATCCGCCCTGGGCCTGGGTGCCGCCACCCCCGGCGCGAATGACTCGGCATTCGACATCGTTTATAAATCCATGCCCTCGGGGGATCTTCGGCTCGATCTTTTGTATCCAGAGAGCAAGCCCTCCTCGGGCAAATTCCCGCTGGTTGTTTACACCCACGGGGGAGGATGGGCCGCGGGAACCCGGAAAAAAGGCGTCAGCGGGGGGCCGATCGCGGATGCCGTGGCCGGGTTCGTGAAAAACGGGTTTTGTGTCGCGCTCGTGGAATACCGTCTCTGCAAGGATGGACAGGTGAAGATCCGCGATTGCGTGACCGATGCAAAGGACGCGGTGCGCTACCTGGCGAAGAACAGCGCCAAATACTCGATCGATCCGGAGCGCGTTTTCACTTTTGGCGACTCCGCCGGCGGGCAGATCGCCCAGATGCTCCTGCTCACGCCGCCGGATAGTTTGCCGGGCGACAGGAACTTGGCGGGCGTGCCTTACAAAATGGTGGCCGGCGTTTCCTGGTATGGTCCGTGCGACTTTGAAAACATGGAATTGTTCCGTGCCGATCCCAAAAAGCCAGCCCGTGACCGCTTTGGAGGGCGCATCTGCCCACCCGACACGGCCGCCGAGGAGAAGCTGCGCCTCTACCGCGAGGTCAGCCCGGTGAACTACCTCTCGAAATCCAGCCCTCCGCTTTTGATGGTTCAAGGCGATGGCGACACCACCATTCCAGTCCACCATGCCCACTACATGAAGGAAAAAGCCGAGGCGATCGGTGCGCCGGTCGAGATTCTGATCATCGAAAACGCGGGGCACAACTGGCGCACGGCGGATGAGACGGTTCGAGGCAAAGTGCCGACCCGGGGTCTCATCGACCGCTCGGTGGAGTTTTTGACGCAACACCTCCCCAAATAGGAGGCCAGACCAAACTTTGGACAAACTTTACGGAATCAGATGGGGGCAGGCTTACTGCTGCCAGGTCGGTTTGTTGTTGTAGACCCACTTGTAGTAATCGATGCGCTGCAGCTTGGAGGCGGCGGCTTCATCAAGGCAGAAGACGGCCCGCTCGTGCAGTTGGAGCGCGGAGGCGGGGTTCATCGCGGTGATCGGGCCCTCCACCGCGCCGGCGATGGCATCGGCCTTGCCTTCACCGCTGGCCAGGAGGAGCACTCGGCGGGTGTCCAGAATTGTTCCGATCCCCATGGTGATGACATGGAGGGGGACTTCCTGCGCGCTTCCGAAAAAGCGGGCATTGTCGCGGCGGGTGCGCTCGGTGAGCGTTTTGATGCGTGTCCTGGAGGCAAGCGAGGACGTGGGTTCGTTGAAGCCGATGTGGCCATCGCTTCCGATCCCGAGGAGTTGCAGGTCGATGCCGCCAGCGTTGCGAATTTTTTCCTCGTATTGGCGGCAGGAGGCTTCGGTATCCAAGGTCAATCCATCGGGAATATGGATGCGGGCCGGGTCGATATTCACATGCTGGAACAAGTGCTCGCGCATGAACGAGTGGTAGGACTGGGGGTGGCCGGGACCGATGCCGGTGTATTCATCGAGGTTGAAAGTCGTGATGGCGGACCAGTCGAGCTTGGCGGCAACCAATTCCCGGTAGAGCGGCAGCGGGGTGCTGCCGGTGGCCAAGCCAAGGACGGCCTTGGGATTCGATCGGATGGTTTGGGCGAAAATATGCGCGGCTTTTTTGGCGGCGGCCTCGGGGTCGGGTTGGATGATAATTTCCATGGAATCAGGCAGTGAAGTAGCGGGAGAGCGAGGAGGTGACTTCGTTTTCGAAGCGGCGGATGAAGCCCCGGGTGAATTCCACCGGGTCGAGCGAGTCGTCGCGCAGCAGGGGTGAGAGGTCCATGCCCACGAGGATTTGGGTGGAGGCATCGCCCTCGCGGGGTTCGTGGAAGGTGGCGTTGGCGGCGCGGCGGCCCATGACGGCGAGGTCGTAGCGTTTGCCGCCGGAAATCTGGGAAACAAAGACGGCGTTGAGTTTTTCAGCGAGCGCTTCGTGGCCGCTCACATCCATGCGGATTTTTTCGCTGTCGCCCATCCAGTCCAGATCCCGCCAGACCTCGCAGCCGATAAAGCGGGCGGGGCGCTTTTCGGCCGGCAACAACCGGAGGGCCTGGAGGAGCGCGGCAAAGACGCCGATGTGGGTGGCGTGCTTGTCGGCGGGGTTGTGGGTGTAGACGGTGCCCGGCCGGGTGGCGCGGAGGATTTGGAAAAGCTCGTCGCGCAAGGTGGGGGCGGCGGGATTGGTGGCCCGGGCGCTCGGGTGGTCGAGCTGGATCATCGCGCCGTAAGCACCGATCCGCGCCGCTTCGAGTTGCTCCTCGGAGCGCGTCTGGGCCAAATCCTCGGGCGACATGCGGGCAAACGCCCCGTTGCGGGAACTCCCTTTGCCGTCGGTGCAGGTGACTCCGCCGAACCATTGGTCGGCCTTGCCAAGGCATTCGACGATTCCATGAAAGGCCATGAATTCGAGGTCGTCGTGGTGCGCCCCGACTCCGAGATGGGTGATGCGCTCGAGGCATTCGGGAGCGGGGATTTGGTCTGGCACGAAGAGCCTGCCAGGGAGGACGGGGGCCTGGATGGCGGATTCAGTGGACATGGTTTTTTTTAAAGGGATTCGATGGGGCTTGGAGATGGATGGCCCTTCGGGCTCCCGCCATTTGATGGGAATAATTTCTCCAGAGCATCTCACAGCGTTTCGAATTTTTAAAGCTTGGAAAGAACAATCCTGTTGACGATAGCTCGTCGATCCTATGACAGAACACCTCTCTCCCGGCGCATCCGCTAAAAAGAACTACAACCGGTTTCTCATCGTTGTCGCCGGCCTCGGCGGTCTTCTCTATGGCGTGGATGTGGGCATCATCGCCGGCGCACTTCCTTATCTTGAGGCGACCTCCGGCCTGAGCGCCAACCAGCTCTCGGTGATCGTCGCCGCGGTGCTTCTCGGCAGCGTCATTTCCACGCTCTTTGCGGGAATTCTGGCGGATTGGCTCGGGCGCAAACCCATGATGGCCCTCAGTGGAGTTCTTTTCATTGCGAGCATTCCAATCATCGCGTTGGCGGATGGCTACGGTCCGCTGGTCCTGGGTCGGTTGCTCCAGGGAATCAGCGCGGGGCTCATCGGCGTGGTCGTGCCGCTGTATTTGGCGGAGTGCCTTGGCGCATCGAACCGCGGCAAGGGCACGGGCATTTTCCAATGGATGCTCACGCTGGGAATCGTTGCGGCAGCGGTCATCGGCTATTCCTTCAGCCTTCAAGTCGAGGCCATCGCCAAATTGAACGACCCGGCAAAATTGTTCGCTTTCAAGGACGCCGCATGGCGCAGCATTTTCTGGGTCTCGTTGCCGCCGGGGGTTCTGTTTGTCGTTTGCGGCCTGATGGTCGCCGAGTCGCCCCGCTGGCTCTTTCGTGTGGGCCGCAAGGAGGCGGCGCGTGCCGCCTTGCTGCGCTCCCGGACCGAGGAGCAGGCGGAAATTGAATTCCGGGAAATGGAGGAAACGGTCGCCGCCGAAAAAGCCCGCACCGATTCCGCCGGAGTGAAAATCAAGGAGTCCTTGCTGCGCCGCAAGTATGTCATCCCCTTCGTTCTGGCCTGTGTCATCCTCGCTTGCAACCAAGCCACCGGGGTCAACTCCATCATCGGCTACAATGCCACGATCCTCATGCAGGCCGGCCTGCGCGACTCGAATGCGCATCTCGGCTATGTCATCCTCACGCTCGTAAATTTCCTCGTGACCATGGTCAGCGTGGCGCTGGTGGACAAAAAGGGCCGCAAGTTTTTGCTCTCGATCGGCAGCGCGGGGATCATCGTTTCCCTCATCTGCACGGGGTTGATGTTCCAAAAGACCGAAAAGCTCCGCGTGGATGTGCGGGCCGCAGTGCAGGCGATGGTTTCCAGCGACCAAACCGCAACCATCGACTTCAACCAGCAAACCGCATCGGCCTTGCTGGGCGGGAAGGATGTTCCAGAAATCTCCACGCTGGTGGTGATCTATTCCTACGGCGATTTCAACGCCGCCTCGAAGGTCGTTCGCTCCGATGACAGCGCGGGCAAAATTGAGATCGCCCGCGACAGTTGTGTGCCCGCCAACAAGGTGGCGGCATTTTTCCAAAACCCCTTTGCCGACCTTGAAAAAGCCCGCACCGCACCGCTCAAAATCGAAAACGCGCTTCTCACTCCTCTTCCCTCGGTGCGGAACGGATGGATCACCGCGCTGTGCATTTTCTCGTTCATGGCCTTTTTCGCCATCGGACCGGGTGTCTGCGTCTGGTTGGCGCTCTCCGAGTTGATGCCGACCCGCATCCGCTCGAACGGTATGAGCGTGGCTCTGCTCGTCAACCAAGCGGTTTCGACCGGCATTGCAGGGACATTCCTGCCGATCGTCGGCAAGCATGGCTACGCCACGATGTTCTTCATTTTTGCGGGCTGCACGGTCGTTTACTTCCTGACCGTCCTTTTGTTTTTGCCGGAGACGAAGGGCAAGACGCTCGAAGAGATCGAAGAGAATTTTGTCGGCCGAAAATCCCGCTCCTAGGACAGAGAATGCCCTTTAGCCTTCCACTGATTGGTTTTTGCCAGTCTCAAGTTTAGTCGCGAACCATTGTTTCATAGCCCCAATTGTCTGGCGAATAATGGATTTTGAAACCCTGAAGGCCCGGCCACCAACCCCTCAGTAGTTCAAAAGTGCGATAGACGCGCGACATCGATAAATCCACATTCCTTCCCCTCAGAGGCCCCCGATTTCCCATTTCCAAAACCAAATGAAAACAACCACCCTCGCCACCCTCCTCGCTACTGTCGGTGCCACCTTGCCAATCCTCACCCCCTGCCAAGCCGCCCCGGCCGACTGGACGATCGAAAGCCAGGCGGACTGGGAGTCGAACACCGAGTCCAAGACCGGGATCGAGTTCCAAGATGGCATGGCGGTTCCCTCCGAGCCATCCGCCACCTTTCGCAGCAAGCTGAAGGTGTTTGATCAAAAGCAAACCCCCAGCCGGCTCGTGGTGTCGCAATCCCCGGTGTGGGATAATTGGGCTCCCGTGCCGAAGGTCGCGCCTCCGAACCTCGGGGATGCCCCTGTCGCGCTGCGCGTGGGGCCTGGCAACTACTGGCTTTTCGGGCATTATTCGAACAAGAGACCTCTCGAAAATTTCACTCCCAAGGAGGCGACCTTGGAGGGATTCGACATGCCGCTCCAAACGACGCCATGGCCGAATCAATTCAACTCCCCGGGAGGTCTTAAGAAATCCCTCGGCGGCTACAATGCCTGGCAGAGCCGCGACATGGTGAACTGGGTCCACCACGGGCCGGTTGGAAAAGGGCACGCGAAGTGGATGACCACGGCGGAGTTCGTCGATGGGAAGGCTTATTTGTATTATGATTTTCCTAACGACCAAGACCCCCACTTGTATATCGACGAGGACCTCACGGACGGAAAGCCCGGCAAGGACATGGGGCTCGTTTTCAAAGACCCCTCCCACGGCTCGGATTGCGTGGTTATTCGGGATTTGGATGGGAAGTTCCACATGATCTCCGAGGACTGGAGCCCCATCGATGCCTCCAAACACGCTTGGGATTCGCCATTGGCCAGCCACGCGATCAGTGAGGATGGTCTTGGCAATTTCAACTTGGTTGCCCCGGCCGTCGATCAACGCACCAAGCCGACCGGCAAAATGGCCAAACACTACCATCCGCATTGGACCAAAGAGGATCCTGAAAACTTCCCGATAAATGTGGCCGAGTATGAAATCCACGAACCCGAGCAGAACGCCTATGGCGATTGGGCGGCGATTTCGATCGGTGGGCAGTATTACCTCTTTGCCGACTTCGAACCTGCCGGCGCGAAAAGTCAGAAGGACATGCAGATCGCGCGGTTCACCTCCTCGGACATCAACAAGCCTTTCACCTTCTGCGGCAGTTTTGGGGCGGGACACCCGGATCCGGATGTCCTCTTTGCGGAAGGACGGTTCTACCTGCTCAATCAAACCGCGCAGGATTTTGTGAGCCCCGGGCCCTGGGTGGAAAAAGTCGAGGCGCGGGTGGGTGTGGATACGGACAACGACGGGCAGGTCAACGAGTGGACGCCATGGCAGGACCTCCACGAGCGCTACGACGACATGCCCGGATTCGCCAAACAGGTCGCCAAGGCCCCAGCCGCCCTGGATTTGTCGAAGTTGCCGGCGGGGTATGGATTCCAAATCGAGCTGAAAACCACCGACACCACCGAGAACGCCTCCAAGCCGATTCTGGACAAGGTGGAGTTGTCATTTGCCAAGTAGTAGACCCACGCATTGAAAGCGATCGCCACAGTTGCTCTTGCCACTCTGCTGGCGATCTCTGCCGCCCGCGCCGCGGTTCCGTATGATGGTTCCTGGGAATCGCTTCAAAAAATGCCAGTGCCCGCGTGGTTCGAGGATGGAAAAATTG
>CALFPA010000102.1 GCA_937919825.1 uncultured Spartobacteria bacterium
GAGTGATTCGATCTCGGTTTGATCATCCTCGGGGTTGAGGATTTCTTGGATTTCTTCTTCAGTCAGGTTGACCATGGTTTTGGATCTTTCTTGGGGTTAGTTGGCTTCGGGTTTCACGGCACGGCGGAGGATTTGGTCGCGCAGTTTGCGGGCGCGTTCCAGCGAGGGGGTTCCGAGGCTCTGGCGCACGCGGCGCTTGGTGTAGTCCGGAAGATGGAGGGTGTAGTGGCACCAGAAAGTGCCGTTGTTGTTCCAGAGGTGGTGGTCCGGATTGTCCGGTTGGATGCGGATGGATGCTGTTTGTTTCATGGTGTGTTGCCTTTCGGTTTCGCACCAGGATTCGGGACAAATAAAAAACCGCTGCCCGGTCAGGAGCGGCGGTTTAATTTTGGCCGAGGAGTTTTGTTGTTCGGGCCTTTCGGTCCGCACATCGCTTGGTAGTCCAAGCAAGCCACCGTGGGATTTTCTCCAGTTCCCCGGTTGGCACCCTGCGGCGATTTAACGCAGCAGGAGTTCCTGATGTTGATTACTAAAATATCACGATTGTGGGGCCGTGCAACAGGCTTGTGTGTCATAGTCGCTGATGACCTCTGTTCGACTTTTCGTGCGGTTGCGGGGTCTTAGCCGCTTACCAGCGAAAGGTGATCGGGACGGTTCCAAACAGCAGGGTGCAGGCATAAAGAAGATGCACCCAGTTGGCGACGGCGTCTCCTGCTAGTTCGATTTCCATGGGGCTTGGTTGGTGCGGCGAACCGTATGGGAAGAGGCTCGTAGCCTGATCCTCCAGAGCGCGGGGGTCCGCGATTCCGATTTCAGAGGGTTCCCAGACCGCAACGGCATAGCCTTTTTCACGGAGGGTTTGGATCGCTGTGAGTTCGATGGATGTCATGGGTTCCTTTCGGGTTCACAGCAGGAATTTCGGAAAACAAAAAACCGCCTGATCCATCGGGACCGGCGGTTTGTTGATTGGCCGTGGAGATAGTCGTTCGGGCTGTTTGAACCCGCACATCGCTTGGTTTCATCCAAGCAAGCCACCGTAGGATTTTCTCCGTTCCCCGGATGGCACCCTGCAGCGCTCATCACGCCACAGGAATTCCTGATGCTGTTTTATGAAAAGCAGGAAGCGTGCCAGAAGCAGGGCAGTTGCTGGGTTCTGATTGTTAAAGTAGTCAAAAAATCTGGTCCCCCAGTTTTTGTCCTACCAGTTTTGCGGGCATGACCCCCACCTCTGCGGCGGCGACGGAGCACCGCCAAGCATGGGAATTTCTAGGGCGGCTGCCGTGCTTGGGCGTTTTTGGAGGGACGACCTCCGTGTCGTCCGGGTTTTTGGCCATTGATGGGGGCGCGCTGGTGCGCGGAGCGAGTCGGCGGCGACGGAGCACCGCCCTCCGTGGGGTTTCGAGGGGCGCTGCCGAGTCCGTGTGTTTTGGGGAAGCTTGGCAACGAGACGATGCTAGCCTACTGGGAAGGAATCTTTGATGGACAAGTGAAGTAACAATGACGATGCGGCGGAGGATTTCGACGAGAGCGGAGGGTTTTTCGAGCGGATGGGGAGGCTTTGGGAGAAGCGGTGGGTGCGGATTCCCGCAGTGCTGGCATTGATCGGCGGTCTCGTGGGAGGGGGCTTGTGGGCGGTGGGGAAAGTCGAGCGTCGTCAGAGCCGGAAGCTCACGGAGATGGCGGGCAATTACCTCCAAGAGGGCAAGGCCGAGGAGGCGCGAATGGGGCTCGAAACTGCTTTGAGCCTGGATCCGCGCAATGCCAAGGCGCTGCGAATGATGGCTGGCTTGCGCCACGCGCAGGGTGTGGAGCCTGAGGCTTTGGACGCGATGCGGCGTTTGTCCGAGAGCGGACAAATGTCCCTCGATGATCTGGTGAATTACGCCCTAATGGCTGCGCGTGCGGGCGACTCTGTGCTTGCCGAGCGTTTGGCGGAGAACGCCGGAAGAGGCGGAAACATTGTGCTCCCTCATATAATTCGCGCGGAATTGGGCGCGGTCAAAAACGATCCCGAGGCTGAGGAGAAGGAACTGCGTCTGGCGGCGGAGGTGGATGAATCGGGACGGTCGAAGTTGTTGCTCGCGCGGTTTTTGGTTCAGCGGCGGTTGAATGCCGAGACGGCCCCGGAGGTGCTGGCGATATTGCGGAGCCTTTCTTCGAAAAACGATGCCCTGGGGGCCGAGGCGATGGGTATGATTCTTAGCGCGGGGCTAGTTCCTGAGGCGGAGGCCGAGGTTTTGGTGAAGACTATCCGTCAGCATCCGGCCACGAACCCCAGGTTGCTTTTGCTGGCCGATACGACGGAGGTGGCTTTGAAGCCCGACCAGAAGGGGGAGTTGGTCCGGCGGACAGCGGAGCGCTTGAAAGGGGCCCCAGTGGACCAGCGGGTGGAGGCGATGGGGATGGCGATGCGTCTCGGCGAGCCGGCGACGGCCTCGACCTTGCTTACTCCTGAGGAGGCTGCGAAGGAGGCAAGGATTTTTTCCCTGTGGCTGGACTCGCTGGCCCAGCAGAACCGGTGGGCGGAAATCACGGCGCAACTCTCGAAAGAAGGCACGCCGTTGCCAGCGTATCTGCGTGGTCTCTACGCGGGCCGGGCCCTCGTGGCTTCGGGGCAGGGGAATGAAGGCCGCGCCGAGTATGCCAAGGCTCTCCAAGCGGCATCCCCGAAGCGGGAGGATTTCCTTCAAGCGGTGGCCTATCTCGGTGCTGCCGGAGAGGATGGGCTCTTCGAACAAGGCCTGCGCCAAGCTCTCGAAAAACCCGACGATTCCCAGGCGGTAATGCGTGCCGTGGTGCCGGCTGTGGCCTCGCGGCGCGATGCGGCACAAACGCTGAAAGTCTACGAGATCGCCGCCGCAACGCCGGCGCTGAAAAACGACCTGACTCTGAAAAACGACATCGATTACCTCATGCTGACGCTCGCTCGTCCGGTGGATGCCCGCGCCATTGCCCAGCGGAGTGAGTCGAATCCTCGAGACTTTGCCTTCCGCGTGACCTATGCGCTGTCGTTGCTAAAGGCTGGGGATAGTCGAATGGCCCTCGAGGTGCTTGAGAGCTGCGAGCCCGATGTGCATGTGGTGGCTCTGCCGCCGCACCAGAAAGCGATTGTGGCCGCCGCCATGGCCTCGGCCGGAAAACAAAAGGAGGCCCTCCAAGTGGCCTCCCAAATCGCTCCGATGGCTATCTCCCAGCAGCTGGCGGCATTTCTGATCGAGAAATTGGGCGTAGCAAAGCCCCCCGCGCCAATGCCGGAGGCGACGCCCACACCCGCCCCGCAAAAACCGCATGGGAAGAAGTAATGCCTGCGCTACGACCTGAGAAACACTCTGGGATGACTTTTCTATGACACATGACGAGCATTTAGATGATGGGTGGCGGTTGTCTCCGCTGACGATCGGGTTGCTGGCACTGGTGGGTTTCTGTCCGCTGCTGGCGCAGTTTTTTTGGAATCTCTGGAATTTCGACACCTACCAGTTTTTCCCGCTGGCACTGGCTGGCGCAGGGCTTTTGGCTTGGCGTGGCTTGCAGGAGACGGAGCGTCCACTCGAGGGCGGTTCGGGTTTTCTCACGCTGCCGTTGGTATTGAGTTTTCTGGGATTGCTGGCAACTGCGGCGGTGCTGTGGTCGCCGTGGATGGGAATGGCGGCGTTCCTCGTGGCGATCCTCGCCATGGCCTGGTGGCTTGGTGGTTGGACGCTGTTGCGGGCGGTCTTTCCGGCATGGATTCTATTGATCACCGTGTTGCCGCCGCCGCTGAGGCTCGACCAGCGCTTCGCCTTGCAACTCCAGGAATGGGCCACGGAGGGGAGCAGTCGCGTGCTGGCGTTGCTTGGCGTGCCGCATTTGCTCAGCGGACTGCTCATCGAAATTCCCGGCCAGCGGTTGCTGGTGGAGGAGGCTTGCAGCGGAATCAACTCGATCCTTTTCATGACCTCGGCGTGTGTTTTTTACGCGATGTGGCAACGCCGTGGTGTGTTCTTTCTGGCGACGCTTTACGCGCTCACGATCGGCTGTGTGCTCGCTGGGAATTTGGTGAGAATCACATTCGGCGCGTGGATTTTTTTCCATCACCAGATCGATCTTTTTTCTGGGTGGAAGCATGAGGCGGTCGGACTGGTGCTCACCGCCACCTATCTGATTTTCATCATCGCGGGGGATGCGATCCTCGCAAGAATCTTCACACTGCATGGGAAGGACCATCACGAAGAGCCTGTGGCCAAATCCTCGGAGCCGCTGCTCGATGGGTTGTATTTCGAGGGCGGGATCAAAGTTCTCGCGATCGTGCTGGCCCTCCTCGGTGTCGTGCAGCTTGCGCGCGGGTGGGCTTTTCATTTCGGGATGGACCGGGCGCAAGTCATCAACCCGGCGTGGATGGATGGCTCGGCGAAATTCAAGATGCCGCCGCAGATCGCCGGGTGGGAATTGATCTCCGAGGGGAAGCCGGTGCCGAAAAAAGCGGCTTTCGAGGACGGGGTGTTTTCGCACCTCTGGCAATACCAGAAGGATGGGGTGGTCGCGACGATCTCGCTCGATTTTCCCTTTTTCCGGCTACCACGATGTCACGGTTTGCTACGGCAACTCGGGGTGGGAGGTCCAAAAGACCAAGCTTCAATCTGCGACGCCGGAGAACAACATGATCCCCTGCATGGAGGTATCTCTTGCCAGAAAAGACGGGGTGAATGCCGACCTTTTTTACAGCACGATCGACGAAACCGGCGTGTGGCTGGAGGAACCCGGCGAGCGCTCACCTTACGATGCGGAGGGAACGCCATTGCAGGAAGGAAGTCTGTCCTCGCGGATCGAGCATCGCCTGCGTCAGCTTCCGTTTGCGGGTGAGGCAACCGACAAACAATTCAACTACCGCATCCAACTCCTCGCCGCCGCACGGGGAGGGCTGGGCTCGGCTCAGCGGCGACAGGTCGAAAAGCTTTTCCGGGAAGCTCGGGTTGTTCTGTGCGAGCAATTCATTGAGCCGACTCCTGAAAAGCCCCAAACGCCGATGGAGGAGCAGGTGAACGAGGGAATTACTCTCTAGTAGGCAGCAGGAGCCGGGCGGTGGTGAGGGTATCGATGTCCGCTTCGGTTTTATCGCGGCGGAGGCGGACAATTCTTGGGAAGCGCAGGGCGAGGCCGGAGGAGTGGCGTGGGCTTTCGCGGATGGCGTCGAAGGCGATCTCGAGGATGATGCGGGGCTCGACTTCGAGGCGGTTGCCTTTTTTGGAAATCGTCAGGGACAGGAATTCGTCGGTGAGTTCCGCAATCTCGGCGTCAGTGAGTCCTGTGTAGGCTTTGCCGAGGGTGGCGAGTTGGTTGGTGGATTCGTCGCGCAAGGCGAAGGTGTAGTCGCTCAGGACGCCGCGCCGTTTGCCGTGGCCGTATTCCACCGCAGTGACGACGACATCGAGGGTGGCGAGGCGTTTTTTGAGTTTCACCCAGCTCCCACCGCGGCGCCCGGGGGAGTAGTGACTTTCGGGATCCTTAACCATCAAGCCCTCGTGGCCACGCTTGCGGGTGGCGTTGAAGAGGTCGTCGAGTTGCGAGGCGCCGAGGGCTTCGAACAACTCGGCGCGGCGGAGGGGTTCGGCGAAATCGAGTGAGGCGAGTCGGGCGCGGCGGCGGTGGAGCGGTTCTCGCAGGAGGGAGGTTCCATCAAGGTGCAGGATGTCGAAAATCACGGCAACAACGGGAATTTCCCCGCCGAGGAAAAGGTCTGGCTCGGCGCGGCCGAGGCGTTTTTGGAGTTCGACAAAGGGGAGGGGACGACCGTCGTTCCAAGCGAGGATTTCGGCGTCGAAGACGGCCTTGCGCCCGAGACGGCAAGCGGCATGGGCGATTTCTGGGAAGGTGGCGGTGATGCTTTTGAGGTCCCGCGAAAAGATATGGCCGCTGGTGCCGTCGGTGTGGATTTGGGCGCGAATGCCATCGAATTTTGGCTCGACCCAGAGCGCCCCCTCGCCAAAGCGGGCGACGATCGCGGGAGCGTCCGGTTCTGGAATCGCGAGCATGCATTTGATGGGTTGGAAAACCCTGAGAGTGGATTCGTGAAGGCGTTGGTCGCGGGCGAGGAGTGCGACCTGCCCGAGATCGCCTTCGAGCATGTGGGCCTCACGGATGGAGGTGGGGTCGGAATGGAAGGCGGCGGCCAGCGCCTCCTCGAGGAGGCCCTCCTTGAGGCCGATGCGAAGATCGCCGGAGAGGATTTTAACGAGAAACTTCGAGGCGACAGGCGGGACGGCGCGAAAGAAGGTTTCGAGAAGGGAAGACTTGGCGGAGGGCCCCTTGGCGGCGCGGAGGCCGGAGAGAAGGAAGGCGATTTCAGGGAGATCGGGATTTGCGTTGCCGCCGTGGTCGGCGAGGACGGTTTCGGTGGTGAGGCCGGAATCGTTGAGTCCCCGCGAGAGCGGCCGGTATTCGGCTTCGGTCATTCCGGAAGCCTGCAACAAAGCGGCGCGGATGACGGCGCGGCCGGCTTGGTGAGGGGCGGCATCCGAGGCGGGAAACGCATGGCCCGAGAGCCAGAGGGCGGCGAGGCGGAGTTCGGATTCGCCAAGAGAGCGGAAGTAGTCGGAGAGGATTTGGATTTTGGCGAGCTTGCCGGTGAGTGAGGCGATTCGTTCGGCAACAGCGCAGAATTGGAGGAAGCCGGCTTGGGACGGGAAGCCCAGGAGGGCCCTGCTTGTCAGGGCCGGGGCGGCTTTCGCAGCCTCATCGATCCGGCTCTGACAAGCAGAGCCCTCCTGTTGTGATGCGGAAGCGCGGGTTGATAAGGGGAGGTCGAGTTGGTTCGGTCCGGTGAGGGCCCAGGCTTCGATGCCGCGGGCGCGCAGGTCGGCGGCGAATTCCGAGGCGAAGCCGTGCAGGGTGAGCACGCGGCGGGGGTTCACATTTTCCACATGGCGCAGGAGGTCGTCGTAGCCCGCGTGGTCAGAGAGCGGGAAGGCGGCGTCGCAGCGCATGCGGTGGATCGCACCGGGATCCAGCGCCCAACCGGTGATGGCGGCGACGCGGCGTTTTTTCACAGCCGCCATGGCGCGGCTTCCAGCGGCGGTTGGTGGGCAGATGACGACATGGTTTGCCGCTTCGGCGGGGTTCCATTCCGAGAAATCGGGAAAGGCGATCCCCTCCTCGCGGTAGATCGGAACGAGTTTCGAGATCGTGTTGTGGAGCATGACCGGGAGGCCTGCTCCGCACAGACAAGCGAGGATTTCCTGGGCCTTGCCGAGCGAGTAGCCGAGCAGGACGGGAACGGAATTTTCCTCGAGGGCTTCGATGCAGAATTTGAGGATTTGGGCCATGACCTCCTCGAACGGGGGGAAGACATAGCGCGGGAGGCCGTAGGTGGTTTCCATCACCAGCGTCTCGGCCTGGCAATGGACGGCGGTTTCCGAGCTGACACCTTGGCGGAGCTTGAAATCGCCGGTGTAGAGGAGG
This sequence comes from uncultured Spartobacteria bacterium, assembly GCA_937919825.1. Lineage (GTDB taxonomy): Bacteria > Verrucomicrobiota > Verrucomicrobiia > Chthoniobacterales > Terrimicrobiaceae > UBA967. Next base: position 7,435 of record CALFPA010000102.1, read on the forward strand.
GAGCCGTGTTCGGTATCAACGAAGGCCTGCGCAGAGCCGAGGACATGGCCGGCGGGAAGGAGGCGGAGGCGGAAGTTTTCGAAGTCGCGGGATTCGCCGAAGGGGAGGGGGATTTTTTCGCCGGTCCATTCGCCCATGCGGGCTTCCATGAGGCGGAGCGTGGTGGGAGTCGCGATGGTTTTTTCGTGGCGGCCGGTGTGGTCGCTGTGGGCGTGGGAGACGAAGGCGATAGGCTTCGGGAGGCGCGGATCGAGCCACAGATCCGCCTGCGGCAAATAGAGCGCCCGGTCGTGCCGGACCTCGATCATGGTGTGTCAGAGCGGGTCTTGTAGCCAGCGACGAAGCGGCGGCGGAATTCTTGAAACGATCCGGCGAGGATGTGCTCGCGGGCTTGGCGGGCAAGGCCGAGGTAGAAATGGAGGTTGTGGATCGAGAGCAGGCGCAGACCGAGAATCTCCTCGGCCTTCACCAAGTGGCGCAGGTAGGCGCGGGTGAAATTTTTGCAGGCGTAACACTCGCAGCCTTCCTCGATCGGGGAGGTGTCCTCGGCGAACGGGGCGTTTTTGAGATTGATGGTTCCTCCGGCGGTGAAGGCGGTGCCGTTGCGGGCGAGGCGGGTGGGGAGGACGCAGTCAAACATGTCCACGCCGCGGGCGATCATTTCGAGGATCTGCGGCGGGGTGCCGAGGCCCATGGCGTAGCGCGGGTGGGTTTTTGGCAGGAAGGGAACGGAATTCTCGACGGCAGCGAACATCTCGGGTTCGGGTTCGCCAACGCTCACGCCGCCGACCGCGTAGCCATCGAAGCCGATATCCACGAGCGCGCGGGCGCTTTTTTCGCGGAGGTCGGCGTGGGAGGAGCCTTGGACGATTCCAAAAACGAGCGGGCGTCCCTCGGCGGGCTGGGCATCCCACCAAGCGCGGCAGCGTTTCGCCCAGGCGAGGGTGAGGTCGAGGCTCTTGTCGGCATCGGCGTGGCTGCACGGATGCGGCGGGCATTCGTCGAAAAGCATGACGATGTCCGAGCCAAGGTCGCGCTGGATTTCCATCGAGGTCTCGGGGCCGATGAAGGTCGGGGATCCATTGAGGTGGTTTTGGAAACGGACGCCTTCTAGGGTGATTTTGCGGAGCTTTGCGAGGGAGAAAACCTGGTAACCGCCGCTGTCCGTGAGGATCGGGCGGTTCCAGGCCATGAAGCGGTGAAGGCCGCCGAGGCGGGCGATGAGTTTTTCGCCCGGGCGGACATGGAGGTGGTAGGTGTTGCCGAGGATGATCTGCGCGCCGAGGGATTCGAGCTCGGCGGGCGTCATCGCCTTCACCGTCGCTTGGGTGCCGACGGGCATGAAGACCGGAGTGCGAACCGGCCCGCGCCGCGTCTCGAGAGTCGCGGCACGGGCGTCGCCGTCGGTGGATTCAACGGTGAAGTGTTCTGACAAAATCGGGCTGGCGATTAGGATTTCGGGGCCGAGCCAGCGATGCTGAGCGAGATGTCGATCGTGTCGGAGACCTTGTCGAGGTTTTCACCGGCCTTGATGCCGAAGTCGCCGCGCTTGATTTGGAAATTCGTGCGGATGACGAGGAGGTCGCCCTGCATTTTTCCATTGGTGCGGTCGGCAAGGCGACCGGGAAGGTAGGTGACTTTGGCTGGAGCGGTGATTTCTTTGGAGACGCCTTTCAGAGTGAAGAGCCCTTTAACATCGGCGGTGCCTTCGTTGCCGTTTTTCACGGGGTTGAGAACTTCTTTAACCTCAAAGGTGATCTCGGGATGGTTTGCGGCATCGAGCCAGTCCGCACCGAGCATGTGCTCCTGCATGAGGGAATTTGAGACGGTGAGGGACTTCGTCTCGACAACGATCTTGCCCTCGATTTCCTCAGGCTCGGCGGGGTCGATTTCAATCGTGCCGGTGATGCCATTGGCAGTTCCGTTGATCGACTCGAGCGGAGCGTCAAGTTTGAAGACGATATTGTTGACTCCTTTGGGATCTTTGAGATCGAAGGTGATTTCCTGAGCGGTGGCCGTGGCGGCGAAAGCGGAGGCGGCGGCGAGGAGGATGATGGTGTTTTTCATAGTTGTTGGTTTTTGGTGTTCCGGGAGAGGAATGGCAGGAAGGAAACCCCAAACAGGACGACGGCGCAACCGGTTCCCACAGCGAGGAGGTCAATGCCTGGGACGAATTGTTTTTTCCAGACTGGGTAATCGATGCCGGTGACGGGATCGGTTTGCATGGTGGAGACGGAGGTTTTGGTCCAACCCGGATTCCTGCCAGCGAGGATCCACCAGGAGAGGATCGAGAGCCAAAGAATCAAAGTGCCGAGGCGGAGGAAAGAGGACATGGTTTTTTACTTGGAGGCAGGGGACTCATCGGCGTGGAGCGTGAGGTCGTCCATGGAAGATATCTCGAGGAGTAAGCGGCTCCCGTCGAGTTTAACGGTTCCATTGGCGCGGACATTTTGGCCGACGAATTTGCGTTTGAGCATCCACTCTGAGATTTCGGTTTTTGCGGGATCGTAGAAAACCATCACATCGCGGTTGGGGTCGGACTCGGCAAAAACCAGGTAGCGGCCTTTGTCATCGCGCTCCAATCGGTCGATGACGCCGGTGACGGTGATTTGTTTGCCGACCTTGTCTTTGATTTCCCCGCGATCGGCGGACTTGAAGGAGGTCTTTTCGGCTGGTGTGGGCGTGGGCTTTTCCTTTTTGGCGAAAGGCGAGGGGCGGGATGTTCCGCCGCCGAAATTGCCGGTGAGGGCGAGGATCGCAAGAGTCGCGCAAACGGAAATCACCGCTGCCATGGCGATCACGAAATTCTGTGTGCGATGGAATGGGGTGGCTTGGGATGTCGGGCTCTCATCGACTTCTGGGGGAGGATTTAGTTTGTTTTTTTTCGGCGGCGGAGGAGTCGGAGGGGTGAGGGGATTCGCGAGGGAGGGTTTGCCACGGAGGTCGGGGCGTTTGTTTGAAGCGGGCGTTTTGGTGGAGGGTTCGAGACCCTGAAGGGCTTCGGATGCGGATTGCGGGCGGTCATCCTTGTTGAAGGCGAAAAGTTTTTCCACCCAGGCGGTGAATGCGGCGGGAAGGTCGGGTCGGGCTTCCGAGAGAGGGGTGTAATCGTGTTGAAGGTGGGCTGCGATGAGCGAGGGAACATCATCCCCACGGAATGGAAACTGCAAGGTGAGGGCCTTGTAGAAAACACAACCCAGCGAGTAGAGATCCGCGCGGTGATCCATCGGAAGTCGGCTGAGTTGTTCCGGCGAAATCGTGTGAATCGACCCGGTGATAGCGCCCGAGTGGTCCATCGTTTGCTGGCTCGGTTCGCTCATGACTTTGGCCAACCCGAAGTCGAGCAACTTGGCTTGGAAGCCGCCTGACGGGGTGGCGGCAAGCATGATGTTCGCGGGTTTGATGTCGCGGTGAACCAATCCAATCGCGTGGGCGGCGCCGAGGGCTTCGAGGCATTGGCGGGCGAAAGTGGTGAAAAAATCAAGCGTCATCGGGTCGCTGAGCTCGTTGATATTTTGGCCCGGGATATATTCCATCACGACGAAGGTTTGGCCTTCGGAACGGAAGAAGTCATAGATCGTGACAATGTTCGGATGCTGGAGGCTCGCGAGTTGGCGGGCTTCGAGGAAGGGATCGGAGATGGCGTCGACGGTTTCGATCTGCTTGATCGCGACCCAGCGATTAAGAACCGTGTCATAGGCAAGATAAACCGCGCCAGACCCCCCGACGCCAACTCGACGCTCGACCGCATAGCGTCCATCCCCAATCGATGCGGATTGCCCAAAGTCCATGCGTTCGACAAAAGCCAATTTATGCAAGGAACACAAGGGGTATCGGGTGCCGAATTTGAGGCGACTTTTCACTTGCGGCAAACGCCGCATCGACTCACATTCCAAGTCCCGTTTTGCGGGATTTCCACTGCCTCGTGGTGTAACGGTAGCACAATTGATTCTGGATCAATTTGTCATGGTTCGAATCCATGCGAGGCAGCCAACTTCCCCTCCTTTTGCAACCATCCAAACTATGAAAATCGACGCCTACACGAAAATCGTTCTGACCCTGATCGCCGCCTCTCTCGTCGCGCATCTTTTCAAGGATGCTCCGGTGATTTCCACGGCTCATGCGCAAGAGGCCGCGGTTCGCATCCAGAAAGTCGATCTTGTATCGGTCAACGGAGTGGCCATTTCTGATGTGATCTCTGACAGCGGCAGCGTGAACCCAGCGAATGCGAATCTCGTCGCCTTGCCGGTGCGGGTTTTGAATGACTGAGCTGGGATTTCCAGCGGGGCGAGGGGGAGTAAAAAACTCAGGTCGATCCCATGCGTGATCTGTATTTTTGGTTTGTGGCCGGTGAGGAGAGTGGGGATGCGCGTGCCTTCGAGGTGATGCGGGCCATCCGCGAGTTGCAGCCATCCGTGCGGTTCGGCGGGGCGGGAGGGGAGAGGATGCAATCGCTTTGCGGTGGTCCGTTTGACAACTGGATCGGACGGGCGGCGGTGGTCGGCTTGTGGGATGTTTTGAAAAACTACGGGTATTTTCGCGGGAAGTTCAAGGCGGGGCTTGAGGCGATCCTTTCGGAAAAACCCAACGCCGTAGTGCTGGTGGACTACCCGGGTTTCAATTTGCGTCTCGCGAAGGCGCTTCGGTCTCGGGGCTATCCCGGGAAAATTCTTTACTACATCAGCCCGCAGGTTTGGGCATGGAACCGCGCGCGAATTCCGAAGATGGCGAGGATTCTTGATTTGATGATCTGTGTTTTTCCCTTCGAGGCGCCGATGTATGAGGCGAGTGGGTTGCATACGGTTTTCGCGGGGCATCCGCTTCTGGAGGCCCTGGCTGCGGATAGGGGCGGGTTGGCTCGCGAGGAGAATCTCCTCGGGTTGTTCCCCGGAAGTCGGGAGCGCGAGGTGAAGCGGAATTTTCCGGCCATGCTCGGTGCGGCCAGGATTGTGGCTGAAAAGATGCCGGGGATGCGGTTTGAGGCCGCTGCCGCTGGGCCGGCGAGGGCTGCGATGATGCGACGCATGGCGGAAGGTTTTCCTGTCACTGTGATGGATGGGGGGGCTCACGATTTGATGCAGCGGGCCGCGGCGGGGCTGGTGTGTTCGGGCACGGCGACGCTGGAGGCGGCGTTTTTCGGTCTGCCCTACGCGCTGGTTTACAAGACGGCCTGGCTGACCTTCGAGGTCGGCAAGCGGGTGCTCGATGTGAATGCCCTCGGGATCGTGAATATTTTGAATAATTATTTGGTCAATCCCCCGCCGGACCCTCGCCTGCCGGCATCTGGAGCGCCCCATGTGGTGCGGGAGTTCATCCAATCGGATGCCTCGCCGGAGGCCCTCGCCGGGGAGGCTTTGAGGCTGCTGGGCGACTCGGTGGCGAGGGAGGCTTTGGCGGCGCGGCTTGAGGGAATCGTGCGCACGCTACGGGCCGAAGGGGCAGGCAAGCGTGCGGCGAAGGCGTTGCTCGACTCGGTCAATGAAAGTCAGGCATCCTCGACGCCATGAGCGAGGAATTTCCGAAGAACCATCTCGAGTCGATCTGGGCCCCATGGCGTGTGGAGTATTTCCGGGCCGAGCACCAGAGCGGGATCGATTTTTTGACCGAGGCAGCGAATGCGACTGACGACGCCGCGCATTTGGTGGTGAAGCGTCTGGGGACTGCGTTTCTGATCATGAATAAATATCCCTACTCGGCTGGACACTTGATGGCGGTGCCGTGTCGCAAGGTGGTGACAATGTCGGAAGTCCGCACGGAGGAGGTGCTCGATCTCTGGAATCTGGCGGTGCATGCCCAGAAATTGCTGACTGAGGCCGTCAAGGCTCAGGGTTTCAATGTGGGCTGGAATCTCGGCAAGGCTTCCGGGGCGGGGGTCGAGGATTACTTGCACATCCACATCGTGCCGCGCTGGGTTGGTGATTCGAATTTCATGGCCGTCACGGGCGGAACGCGGATCATTCCTGATGGACTTCAGCCCCTCTACGCGCGCTTGTTGGAAATTCAGGCGGGGCTTGCCAATGCGTCCGGCTCGGGTATCTGTAAAACCACTCAGCCACCGGGGGCATAGCTCAACGGTTAGAGCAGGCGGCTCATAACCGCTTGGTTGTCGGTTCGAATCCGGCTGCCCCCACCAACTCTCGGGATAACTTCTTGTGTGGCGTTTCGAGTTTCGTGTAGATTTTCAGTCTTTGTTTTCGGGCAGTTAGCTCAGCGGTAGAGCGGTAGTTTTACACACTATTGGTCGGGGGTTCGATCCCCTCACTGCCCACCCCCCCCCCTTTTTTTTTCAAGCAAAATCGTCCGTTAAACCTAGGTTTAATAATCAAATAATGAGGGCTTTTTTATTTTAGAGGGGTTGACAATTGGGGCGCACTTATTCACAAACACTCGCCGAACGGTCCACACCCATGGCTCCGACAACCCTAAGAACAAAATCAAACTCTGATTTTCGCAAATACAGCGCGGCGGTTTGTGCCTGTATGGCGATCTTTACCCTCTCGGCCCAAGCTACGGCCCAGACGGTCTTGACGGTTCGCGACGCGGAATATCGTTCGCGCTGGGCAGGCA
>CALFPA010000103.1 GCA_937919825.1 uncultured Spartobacteria bacterium
TAGAGCGTCTCGTTCGCAATGAGAAGGCCAGGGGTTCGAATCCCCTTACCTCCACTCCCCTCCCCTTCGCATGACCACCGTCGCCGACGATGTCCGGACTTGGGCGGCGATCGATCTCGATGCCATTCGCCACAACATCGGCGTGGTTCGTCGCCGGATCGGTTCGCAGGCGGAAATCCTCGCCGTGGTAAAAGCCGACGCCTACGGGCATGGCGCGACTCCCGTGGCTAGAACTCTCGCCGCCGAGACATCGATTTTCGGCGTGGCGAATCTCAAGGAGGCACGGGATGTCGCGGCTCTGGGAACCGGTCGCGACATCATGCTCCTGAGCGCGTGCCTGCCCGCCGAGCGGCACGGTGCGGTGGAGGAAAAATTCATCGTCACCGTCTCGGGTGCGGAGGAGGCCGCGGCGTTCGCGGATTGCGGACCGGCGCGGATCAATTTCAAAATCGACACCGGCATGGGCCGCATCGGCTGCTCGGCGGACTCCGCCTTGGAGTCCCTGCGGGCGGTCCGGCAAATGCGAAATCTCGAGGTCCATAGTATTTCCACCCACCTGCCGAGCGCCGATGAGGATTTGGTTTTCACCGGATCGCAGCTCAAGGAATTCGCCGCGATGAAAAATCAAATCCGCGAGATTTTTCCCGCCGCGAAAAACCATGCCCTCAACAGCGCGGGGATTTTAAACCACCATGTCGAGCCTGGTGAAATCGTGCGCCCCGGCCTGATGCTCTACGGAGCGTCGCCGATCCTCTCGATGCAAAAGGAACTCCGGCCCGCGCTGACCTGGAAAGCCCGGGTGGCCATGGTGCGCGATGTCGCCAAGGGGTCCTCGATCAGCTACGGGCGCACCTTTATCGCTCCGGAGAGAATGCGCGTGGCTGTTCTCGCGCTGGGCTACGCCGATGGGTTTCCTCGCCATGTTTCAGGCAACGGCTCGGCGGCACTTCTTCATGGGAACCACTGCCCGATTCTCGGCCGTGTGACGATGGATCAAATCGTCGTTGATATTGCGGCCTCGCCGGATGTGCGTCCAGGCGATGTGGCCACGCTCGTGGGAAATGATGGCGACCAGCAAATCACCACCACAGAACTCGCCGCGCAAGCCGGCACGATTGCGTGGGATATTTTCACCGGCATCGGACAACGCGTTCGGCGTTTCCACCACGACTCGGCCGTTAATTGAAAAAACGGATCGTCATCGGAAAACGGTAGAGGACTCCATCGCTTGCCTTGATCGCTCCCAGGACTCCGTAGATAACCCAAGCGACCAGAATAATCAGCGGGAATACGAGCGGGATAATCAAGCAGCCGAAGAGCCCCACGAAAATCCAAGACAGTGCCCACCACAGCGACCAGGAAATTTGGAAATTCAGAACATTCCGGCCGGCGGCATCAAGGCCGGGAACCTCGTTTTTTTTCATCAACCACACGATCAGCGGAGCGAGAATTTGGCCGAATCCGACAAGCAAAAATCCCGCGAGCGCGCTGATATGGAGAATCGTGATCCATTGACGGGAATTCGGGGAATCCACGGGCGGGGGCGGCGTTTCTTGTTGCGGTGAGTCGTCCATGCCGGAGAGCCTTTCAGCGATCCTGGCGGGGTTCAAGCGGGTGATTTCCCCGCACGGAAATTAACGGCCCTTGCCGCTTGACCGATGTTGACCCACCCCCCATAGTTTCCGATTCCGAAAAAGTGCGGCGGTCGGGAAATCCACCCGCCAACACATTCCGGAACCGAGAGATTTATGAATTCTGAACTCATCACTATGCTGGACTTGTTGGAGCGTGAAAAGGGCATCAAGCGCGATGTTCTGATCGACGCCATATCCACCGCTATCCTCGCGGCCTCGAAGAAAAACTTTACCTCTGGCACCAGGGATCTTCGGATCGATATCGACCCGAAAAATGGCGGAATTCGCGCCATCGCGAAGCTCATCGCCCGCGAGAAATTGGATAATCCCCATGATGAAATCGCGATCGCCAAGGCCCGCAACATCAAGCCCGATGTGGTAGATGGCGAAGAGGTGGAAATCGAGGTGACACCACGCGATTTCGGCCGCATCGCCGCCCAAGCCGCCCGCCAAGCGATCAACCAACGCCTCCGCCAGATCGAGCGGGAGATGATTTATGAGGAGTTCAAGGACCGGGCCGGCGAGATCGTCACGGGCACCGTCCGCCGTTTTGAAAAATCCGATGTGATCATCGACCTCGGCAAATTTGAAGGCATCATGCCCTCCCGCGAACGCGTGATGACCGAGGACTACAATGTCGGCGACCGACTCCGCGCCTATGTCGTGGCCGTCGAGAGCAGCAACCGCGGCCCGGAAATCATCCTTTCCCGCAGCCACCCGAATTTTGTCCGCCGCCTTTTCGAACTCGAAGTCAGCGAAATCGCCGACCGCACCGTGGAGCTTAAGGTCATCGCCCGCGAAGCCGGCTTCCGCACGAAAGTCGCCGTCCACAGCGCTGATGCGAAGGTTGACCCCGTCGGGGCCTGCGTCGGCATGCGCGGCGCCCGCGTCAAAAATATCGTCCGCGAACTCAACAACGAGAAAGTGGACATCATCCGCTGGGATCCGGATCCGTTGAAGTTTGTCACTGCGGCCCTGAAGCCCGCGAACATCCGCTCGATCACCACCAACGACGCCAAGAAGACGATCCATGTTCTCGTTCCGAAAGAAGACCTCTCCGTCGCCATCGGCCGCCGCGGTCAAAATGCCCGACTCACTTCCAAAATGTGCGGTTGGGATGTCGATATCCAAGAGGACAAGCGCAAGGAAGAGGCCATGCAAAACCAGGCCGCCGAAGCCGCCCACTCGCTCACTGAATCCCTCGGAATCACCGAGGACGAGGCCAACAAACTGGCCAATGCCGGCATGACCTCGATTGAGGTGATCCAACTCGCCGGCCCGGAGGATATCGCCGAAGCACTTGGCGCGGATGTCGCCATTGGACAACGAATCCTTGAGGCCGCCCAAGCGCTCCAAAAAGCCTAGGGAGTATGAAAACCTGCTCCCTTCCGAAAAATTATCATGGCAGAGAAAACCAAGAAAAAACCTACCGAAAGCAAGCCGACGGCGACCGCCCGGCGATCGGGCGCTTCCACGCGTTCCACCCGTCCGGCCGCTGAATCACCGGCCCCCTCCCCTGCCAAAGAAAAGGAACCCAAAGTCCAAGGCCCGACCGTCGATCTCCTAAATCCGGAGAAAAAGGTCAAAAAAGTCTCCACCCGCGCGGGCATCAAGCCATTCGGCTCGAAAACCACGCCAACTCCTCCCCCACCTGCTCCCGAGCCAGAGCCTGTTGTTGAATCCACTCCCGCGCCCGAGACAGTCGTCGCCATCGAGTCTCCGGAGCCCGAGACGCCATCCGTGACCGAGGATTCCTCCGGCAAGAAAATCCTCCAAGTTAAGCCGCCGGTCAGCGTCAAAGTCCTCGCTGAACTTCTAGGCCTCAAGCCCTTCCAGCTCATCAAGGACCTCATGTCCTTGCAAATTTTCGCAAATCTCAACCAAACCGTGGAGGCCGATGTCGTCGCCAAGGTTTGTGACATTCACGGATTCATCTTCGAGCGAGAGAAAAAGGACACCTCCAAAGGCCATCACAAGGTCGAGCAGAAGGTCGAAGTTCCCAAAGCTCCCGAGCCCGAAAAACTCGTCGATAAGCTCCAACTCCGCGCCCCGATCATCACTTTCATGGGCCATGTGGACCACGGCAAAACCTCGCTGCTCGACGCGATCCGCAAAGCCCGCGTGGCCGCTGGCGAAGCGGGTGGAATCACCCAGCACATCGGCGCTTACAGCGTCAACCGCAAGGGTCACAAAATCACTTTCCTCGACACCCCCGGCCACGCCGCCTTTACCGCCATGCGCGCCCGCGGTGCGAATGTTACCGACATCGTAATCATCGTCGTCGCTGCCGATGACGGTCTCATGCCACAAACTCTCGAGGCCATTTCCCACGCCAAGGCCGCGAAGGTGAAAATCATGGTCGCCATCAACAAAATCGACCTCGCCTCCGCCAATCCTGATCGCGTCAAAAAACAACTCCAAGAGCAGGGCCTCACTCCCGAGGACTGGGGTGGCGATACGATTTGTATTCCTGTCAGCGCCACCAAAGGCACCGGCATCGACGAACTCCTCGACCTCATGCTCCTCGAAGCCGAAATGCTCGAACTCAAAGCCAGTAGCTCTGTGGACGCCCGTGCCACCGTCATTGAGGCACAGGTCGAGCAAGGCCGCGGACCGACCGCTACGGTCATCGTCCGCATGGGCACCCTTCGCTACGGCGATGTGTTCATTTGCGGCAACCACTGGGGCAAGGTGAAACAACTCATCGACGACATGGGCAAGCCCGTGAAGGAAGCCGGCCCCTCGACCCCGGTGAAGATTCTTGGCCTCAGCGGCCTGCCCAACGCCGGCGATGAACTCGTCGTAATGGAATCGGAAAAATCCGCCCGCATTCACAGCGAGGAACGCCTTTCCGATCTCCGCGACTCGAAGCTCTCGACCCCGCAACGCGCCACTCTCGAGAACCTCTTCGCCAGCATCGCCTCGGAGGCCAAACCCTCCCTCAACGCGATCATCAAATGCGATGTCCAAGGCTCGCTCGAAGCCGTCGTCAACTCGCTCAAGGATATCCCTCAAAAGAAAATCTCCCTCGAGATCATCCACTCCGCCGTTGGGCCGATCACCGAGTCGGATGTCCTCCTCGCCAGCGCGTCAAACGCCATCATCATCGGCTTCGGCACCAAGACCGAAAACACCGCCGCGCAAGCCGCCAAGCGCGAAGGCATCCAGATCAAACTCTACAGCATCATCTACGAATTGATCGACCAGGTCCGCGAGGCCATGAGCGGATTGCTCGCGCCAGAACACCGCGAAACCGTCATCGGCCACGCCGAGGTGAAGCAGGTTTTCGACCTCACCAAAGGCAAGGTTGCTGGTTGCGTCGTTACGGACGGACGCATCGCCCGCACCGCCCGTGCCCGCGTGTTGCGCCGCAAGCAGCCGATCTACGACGGCGGCCTCGCCACGCTTCGCCGCTTCACCGATGATGTGAAGGAAGTTCGCTCCGGTCTCGAGTGCGGCATCAAGCTGGGCGACTTCTCCGAATACCTGCCCGAGGACATCATCGAGTGCTACACACTCGAGAAAGTCCCTCAGCAACTCTGATAAAAACCGGCGCGGCCCGACCCGCGCCACCCAGCTTTATGAAAAACCGCCTCGCCAGGGTGTGTGAAGTCCTCAAACGCGAAATCGGAGTCCTCGCCACGCGAGACTTCGATTTCCACGGCGACCTCATCACGATTTCCTCCGTGGATATCACGCCGGACCTCAAGCAGGCCCATGTTTACATCTCCGCCCTCGGCTCCCCCGGAGCGAGTCGCCGCGCGCTGGAATTGTTTGAGAAAAACCGCACCCACTTGCAGACCGAACTTTCCCGCCGGGTGCAGATCAAACACACGCCCCATCTCCATTTCCACATGGACGAGTCGATCGAGCGCGGCACCCGCGTGATCGGCATCATGGAAGAACTCGGCCTCCTCGACGAAAACAAGAAATGACCACCTTCGAAACCATCGCTGAAACCCTCCGCAACGCCGAAACGATCGGCGTCGCCAGCCACCTCCGTCCGGACGCCGACGCGCTGGGCTCCACCATCGCGTTCACGCTCTGGCTTCAATCCCTCGGCAAAACCGTCCATGCCTTCAACGAAGAGGGCTCAACCGGAAAATTCCACTACCTCCCCGGCCATGAAGTCGTCGCCCTCCCGCCAGCCACGCCGAAGAAGTTCGATGTCTTCGTCGCCCTCGACACCTCGGTGAAAAACCGCCTCGGCACCGTGCTGGATGCCATCGCGCCCGGAACTCCGCTCATCAACATTGACCACCATGTGAGCAACGAGAACTACGGCGACCAGAATTTCATCGACCCCACGGCTCCCGCCACCGGCCAAATTCTCGTGGAATTTTTCCAAAAGATCGGTGCGCCGATCACCCGCGACATGGCAACCAACCTTTTTGCCGCGATTTCCACCGACACTGGCTCATTCCAATACGCCGGAACGAACGAGCGCACCTTCGCCGCCGCCTCGCACCTGATCGCCTGCGGCGTCGATGTCCCAGGCCTCTCGCGCGCGATGTATGACAGCCAACCACGACGCCGCTTCAACCTCTTGCGTCACGCACTGAACACCGCCGAGTTCCACAGCGACGACCGCATTGCCACATTCTCTCTGCCGCTCGATGTCGTCGAGGAACTCCAAGTCCTGCCCGAGGACAACGAGGGCATCATCGACCACCTCCGCTCGATCGAAGGCGTCGAGGCCGCTGTGTTTTTCGAGGAACTTCCCGAAAACAAGGTCCGCGTCAGCGCCCGCTCGAAAATCCCGGCGATCGATGTCTGCAAGGTCTGCAAGCAGTTCAAGGGCGGCGGCCATCCGATGGCCTCCGGCGCCCGCGTCCCCGGCTCCCTCCAGCAGGTGAAACACGTTTTTCTGAAAGCACTCGACCATGAAATCCGGAACCGAAATTGACGGTGTTCTCCTAGTGGACAAGGCGCCGGGGATGACCTCGCACGATGTCGTCGCCATCACCCGCCGCGCCCTCGACACCAAAAAAGTCGGCCACTGCGGCACCCTCGATCCCCTCGCGACCGGGCTCCTGATCCTCACCCTCGGCCGGGGAACAAAAATCCAAGACCTCCTCATGAGCGAGGACAAGGAGTATGTCGGCACCCTCCGCCTCGGCGAAACCACCGATAGCCAGGACTCCGACGGCCAGATCCTGGAAACCAAGCCCGTGCCAGATTTTTCCCAGGATCAAATTGAAGCCGCCTTCTCCAAATTTCATGGCGATTTCTACCAGACCCCGCCCATGGTCAGCGCGATCAAGAAAGACGGCGTGCCGCTCTACAAGCTCGCCCGCCAAGGCAAGACCGTCGAACGTGAACCGCGATTCGTGCATGTTTACGCCCATGAGATTCAGACGGTGCGCTTGCCGGAAATCGATTTTTGCGTCGTTTGCAGCAAGGGTTTCTATGTTCGCACCTACGCCCACGATATCGGGCAGGAACTCGGCTGCGGCGCTCATTTGAAATCCCTCCGCCGCACCAAGTCCGGCCGCTTCTCGGTGGACGGCGCGGTGACTGTGGAGGAACTCAAGAACGGCCCGCGCGAGGCGATCCTTCAGCGCGTTCTCAGCCTGCCCGCCGTCTCCCGCTTGCGCGGCGCGTGATGCGAGTCCTCCGATCCATCGAAGGGTTGGCGGAAATCCAAGGCCCGGTGGTGATAGCCGCTGGGGTTTTTGACGGAATGCACCTCGGGCATCAGGCGGTTCTCAGCGAGGCCCTGCGCGAGTCGAAAAAAATCGGAGCCACCGCCGTCGCTCTCACCTTCGATCCTCACCCGACAACTGTCCTTCGTCCGGACGCCGTGCCGGGGCTGCTCACGCCGACACCGTTTAAACTTCGGCTCATGGAGCGCATGGGCGTCACCCACGCGCTGGTGGTGACATTCGACAAGGACTTCGCCGCCCTGCAGGCCGAGGATTTCGTCGAACAACTCTGCGCCGCCGCGAATCCCCTTGCCGGCATCTGCATCGGCAAGGGCTGGGCCTTCGGCAACCAGCGGCGAGGAAACATCGACCTTCTCCGCCAACTCGGTCGCGAAAAAAATTTCTTCACCTGCGAGGTTCCGCCCGTTCGTATTGACGACATGGTGATCAGCAGCACGATGATCCGGCTCGCCCTTTCCGAGGGACGCCTCAGCGACGCTGGCCAACTCCTCGGGCGAGACCACACCATTGCCGGCCCCGTCCTTCGCGGCGCGGGTCTTGGTCGCCAAATCGGCTTTCCCACCGCAAACCTTGCCACCGACCATCTCCAACTCCCGCCCGACGGAGTCTACGCCGTCGAGGTTTTGGTCGAAGGAAAACCCCATCCCGGCGTGGCCAACCTCGGCATTCGTCCCACGGTCGATAAAACCCGGACCCGTCTCCTGGAAATCCATCTTTTCGATTACGCAGGCGACCTCTACGACCGCGAGGTCGAGGTCCGTCTGAAACATTTTCTCCGGCGCGAACAGCGTTTCGACTCGCTCGATCTTCTCAAAAGCCAGATCGCCCGCGACGCCGAGGCCGCTCGGGAATTCCTCGCCAACCAACCCGCCGCCGCATGAGCTCTCTCTGGCATTTCCGCACCTTTGACGAAAACTTTGGTCCGGACGGCCAGCCTCGCGAAGTCTATCGCGATCTCTTTGAGCGTCTGAACCGCCTCCCGCGCCACGAGGTGCGTGCGCTGGATGGCCGCCTAGAAGCCACTATGCGCGAGATGGGGGTGACCTTCGATATCTACCGCGAACTCCCATGGTGCAAACGCGGGTGGTTTTGCGACCTCCTTCCCCAGATTTTCACCCCGGCGGAATGGGATCCGCTCGCCGCCGGAATCCGCCAGCGGCTTCGCGCGTTCGAGATGTTCCTGCAGGACATCCACTCCAAAAAACAAATCCTCCTCGATGGCATTCTTCCCGAGCGACCTGTGCTCGGCAGTGAGTATTTCCAGCGGGCGGCATGTGGCGTGCCCGCGCCGGGCGGGGCGTTTTTGCACCTCAGCGGAGTGGCTGTTTGCCGCTTGCCCGACGGCCAACTCGCCGTGAAGCACCAATATTTCAGCAACGCGTCCGGCATTTCCTACATGATGCAGAACCGCCGCGCGCTCACCCGCGTGATTCCGCAATCGTTCCAAGATACCGGCATTCACTCGATCTCGGATGTGCCGACCGGCATCGTCGAAACGCTCCGCGCCCACTCGGACGACGCCGATCCGATGGTCGTGCTCCTGACGCCCGGGCCGCTCAGCCCCGCCTACTCCGAGCACTGCTTCCTCGGCCGCCGCATGGGCATTCCGCTCGTGCAAGGCGGCGACCTCCTCGTTCTCAACGACAAGGTCTACCTGAAAACCGTCTCCGGCCTGAGCAAGGTCGGTGTCATCTACACCCGACTCTCCGACCGTTGGCTCGACCCGGTGGCCTTCCGCCGCGACTCGATGATCGGCGTTCCCGGCCTCGTCCATTGCATCCGGAAAAAAAGCGTCGCAGTCGTGAATGCCATAGGCGCGCAACTCGCTGACGATCGCGCGCTCCTGCCCTTCTCGGCCCAAATCATCCGCTACTACCTCGCCGAGCGTCCGCTCCTGCCGACGGTGCCGACCTATTGGCTCGGCGATGTCGACCAGCGCCAGATGGTGCTCGACGATTTGCAGAACTTCACGATCCGCATTCTCTATGGCGAACGGATCGTTCTCGGTGGAGACGGGAATTTGCCCAGCCACGAAAAACTCGAAGCTGCCCGCGCCGAGATTTTGAAAAATCCAACGCAGTTTGTGGCCCAGCCGCAGGCTTGCGATGCGGAGACCATTTCGTTCCAGGACGGGGACCGCCGCCGCCGTCGGCAGGATCACATCATTTTCTCACTGCGCGAGGCCGACGGGGACCTCCGAGTTTTTCCGGGAGCGCTGACCCGCGTTTCCACCACCGAATCGGAATTCACCTCGTCGGAACTTGGCGGCGGTTCGAAAGACACTTGGGTGCAGGCCGGCGCGGATTCGCGGGCCGACGAGTGGGATGCCTCTCATCAGGCAGACAGTCAGATTCCCTCGCATGGAGTCACCAGCCGCGTGGCTGAGGCCTATTACTGGATCGGCCGCTACCTCGAGCGTGCCTACGACCTCGCCGGAATGATCGGCGCGATCGAGTCGCTGGAACTCGAGGAATTGAATCCCGTCGAGCGAATGAACTACCGCCCGGTCTGGAACCGCATCCTGCCGATGCTGGAAGTGGCCGGCTCCGCCTCGCGCCGCACGATTTCGAATCCAGAAGGTCGCTACCGATTGACCTTCGATCCGTCCGAGCCCGGTTCCGTGCTGAGCACAATCCACCGCGCGTTCGCCAACGCCGAGTCTGTTTTGGAAACCCTGAGCCTCGAGGCGTGGGGCGTGATGAGCCAGCTTCGCGAAAAATTCGATGCTGTGGCGTTCGATCCCGCCGCCCCGACCGAATCCCTCGCTGCCGCCAGTCGCGAGTTGTGCCTCTTCGCGCGTCAGGCGATCCCGCAATTTTTCGGAACCTCGAAAGTCACCATGCTCGCGGATGACGGTTGGAGTTTCTGTGAAATCGGCCAACTGATCGAGCGCGCGGCGATCACGGCCAATGCCACAACCTCGCTTTCCGCCTCGCTGGTCGATCTGTCACGCGACCGCCATGGGCCTCACGCCCGCGAGATTCGGCTCTCCGCTTTTCTTCGAATGCTCGGCAGCCGCGACATCTACCGCCGTGTTTACCAGATGCGCATCGAGCCACTCCCGATGCTTGAGCTGCTCTGGAAAAATCCTGTCGCGCCCCGCTCGGTCCTGCGTTGCCTTACGGGCTGCGCCTCCCACACCCGCGAGAGCGAAAGCAATCTCTCCCCGGCCACCGGCCGAGCTCTCGCCGCGATCGAAGCGCTCCAGCAAGCGATCCGTAGCACCGATTGGGAAACGCTTCTGGAAATCCTCCCAGCCGGATCGGCGAAATCCAAACTCCAGGCCCACTCCGAGGATTTGCTGGCGCGCCTTCTCGCGCTACACACCACGATTTGCGACAGCTTCTTGAACCATCAGGTTCTCATCCACGGCGAGACGGAATCGCTTTTCTGAACCATGCTGTTCGAAGTCGTCCACTCCACCTCCTACCGCTACGCCGAGACGGCGATGGAGGCGTATCTGGAGGCGCGACTCACCCCACCTGAACGCCCGACCCAGCAAATCCTCGCGCACCACATCGAATTTCTCCCGAACGCCCAAGCCTCCAGCTACACGGATTATTTCGGAAACCTGACGGCCTTCTACTCGATGACACTTCGGCATCCGCAGCTCAAGGTCGTCAACCGCTTGACCGCCCGCACCGCCACGCACCGACTCCCCGCCGGAGGCCTCGCGCCCTCCGTCGCCGAAACCCGCCAAATCCTCGGTTCCGCTGGCCCTGTGATTTTCGACTACCTCCAGCCCACCCCGACGGTTCCGCTCGGAGGCCCTTCGTCCAACTGGGCGCGCGAATTTATTCGTCACAACCTCCCCCTCGGCGATTGCCTCGAGCGCCTGAACTCCGCAATTTTTTCCGAGTTTAAATACCACTCCGGCGCGACCGATGTGGACACCCCGCTGGACCAAGTCTGGGAGCGGCGCGAGGGCGTCTGCCAGGATTTCGCCCATGTCATGCTTTCGGTCCTCCGCACGGCGGGCATTCCCTGCCGTTATGTCTGCGGCTACATCGAGAGCGAACCGGCGGCGGACGGGCCCTTGATCGGCGCGGTCGCGACCCACGCTTGGGTCGAGGTTTTGGTTCCGGGCATGGAATGGGTCGCCCTCGACCCCACCAACAACAAATGGCAGGGCGAACAACATATCGTCGTGGCGGTGGGTCGCGACTACCTTGACACCACCCCGGTGAAGGGAACATTCAAAGGATCAGCCTCGCAAAAAATGAAGGTGCGTGTGACCATGCGCCGAATTCCTGAAAAACCATGAAACTCAAAATCAAAAAGGAATCGCTCTACACCTACGCGGAGCCCATTTCATTCTCGCCCCACCATGTCCGGATTTTCCCCCGCATGGATTTGTCGGTGAAGGTCGAGAAAGTCGTTTTTTCCACATTGCCCGATGCGGATGTCCAATACCGACAGGACATTTTTGATAACCAGATCGCCTATTGTTTCTACCCGAAGCCGGGCTCGACTCTTTCTTTCGACATCGAGCTGGAACTCGAAGTGCGGGAGAAAAACCCCTTCCACTTCCTCCTTGAATCCACGGGCTTTAAAATCCCGCCGGAATACAAACCCGATCGCGCCGAAATTCTTGCTCCCTACCTCCGCCACGAGGGATCTTGCAAACTTCCCGAGCCCCTGGCCCCCACCGTGGCTCGGCCGACCGTCGAAACGCTCGTAAATTTCAATTACTGGATCCACGAAAATATCGCCTACGAGGCCCGCCTCCACGGAAAACCTTACACGCCAGAGGAAATTTTGAAAAAAGGCTCGGGCTCTTGCCGGGATTTCGCCGCATTGCTCGTCGAAGTGCTTCGCCAAAATGGTGTTGCCGCACGACTCGCCAGCGGGTTCGTGTGGGAGGGGGACAAGGCCGAGAAGGATAAACGCGCCTCCAGCGCGATGCACCTCTGGGTGGAAGCCTGCCTGCCTGGAGCTGGCTGGATCGGAATGGATCCCACGAATGGCGTTCTGACCGACCACCACTTCATCACGACAGCCGTCGGCCGCAACCACGAGGATGTTTCACCGATCTCCGGCGTTTTCTACTCCTCCAAACCCGTAGAGCATGAGCTGACAACTCAAGTCCGTGTCGAAAAAACAGCGTGAGTTTTCATAAAAGTCGGGAATCCCTTTTTGCACCGGGCTCGTAAGACTTTCACTGTATCATGATGAGATTCTTTCAAGGTTGCACCGCGCTCGTCACCGGAGCCTCTTCCGGTCTAGGAGCCGAGTTTGCCCGCCAACTCGCCCCCCTCGCCTCCCGCCTGGTTCTCGTTGCCCGCCGCAAAGACCGCCTCGAGGAACTTGCGAAGGATCTCCGCCGATTCCATCCAAACCTCGATATCCGGATTTTCGCAGCCGACCTCACCTCCGCCGACCCCCGTCTCGCCCTCGCCGACTGGCTTACCGCAGAAAAAATCGACATCAATTTCCTCATCAACAACGCCGGCCTCGGCGACCACGGGGAATTCCACTCGAGCGACTGGGCGCGTGTTCAAGCCATGCTGGACCTCAACATCACCGCCCTCACGCATCTGAGCCATCTCCTAGTGAACCGCATGATCGTCCAAGGCCGCGCAGCGATCTTGAATGTCAGCAGCGTGGCCGGATTTTTCCCGCTGCCTACGATGTCGGTTTACTCCGCAACGAAGGCCTATGTGACCAGTTTCTCGGAATCCCTCGCCATGGAACTCCGCCCGCAGGGCATCACCGTCACCGCGCTTTGCCCGGGCCCGGTGCCAACCGAGTTTTTCGAAGTCGCCACGCGCCCCGGTGACGAAGACCGCGCCGATAGTTTCAAAACCTGCCCCGCCCTCGTGGCCTTGCCCTTCGAAGTGGTTCGCGCCGGCCTGGAAGCCGTGGCCCGCGACCGCGCGCGGGTGATCCCAAATCCTCTCCTCGCTGCCACCGTGGCCATCGGACTCGCAATTCCGTTTTTTATCGTTCGAAGGATTCTCGCCGCCCGCGCCTCCAATCACTAAAATTCCTCAACCATGCCAGCTGAAACCAGCCATAACCGGTCCGCCGCAAACGAGGGTATCTCGTTCGCTGAGGCGTTCGATTTGATCAATCCGCACCTCTACACGGTCGAGGAACGGATTCGAGCGCAGGCCAAGGCATTCGATCCCGCCGTCGAAGGTTACATCTCTTACATCTGCGGTGCCGGCGGCAAACGCCTCCGCCCCGCGCTCGCGCTTCTCGCCGCTGGAGCGACCGGAAAAATCACGCCCGCCCATGTTGATCTCGCGGTGATCCTCGAACTCATCCACATCGCCACGCTGGTTCACGATGACATCATCGACGGCGCGGAACTCCGCCGCGACCAACCTTCCGCCAACGCGAAGTGGGGCAACTCGATCAGCGTCCTCCTCGGCGATGTCCTCTTCGCCCACGCGCTCAAGCTCTCCACGAATTTCAGCAACTCGGACATCAGCCGCCGCATCGCCGATGCCGCTGCGGAAGTCTGCTCCGGCGAGATCATTCAAACCCAGCGCCGCTTCGACTTGAAGCTCACGACCACCGACTACTACCGCATCATCGAGATGAAGACGGCCGCACTTTTCTCCGCCGCCTGCGAGCTCGGTGCGTTCATCAGCGAAGCCAGCCCGACCATCATCAGCGGCCTCAAAGCCTACGGCACCAAGCTCGGCGTCGCCTATCAGATCTACGACGACATCCTCGACATCGCCGGCAGCGAGGAGGAAACCGGAAAAACGCTGGGCACCGATTTGCAGAAAGGAAAATTCACCCTCCCGATCCTGCTCCTGCTCCAGTCGGGCAAAGACCTCGGCTCGATCCGCGACCTCCTACTCAAGGACGATCCATCCGCCATTACCGAACTCGCCTCGATGGTCGACCGCAGCGGCGTGCTGGAAAATTCCAAACGCATCGCCCGAACCAAAATCTCGGAGGCCGTCGAGCATTTGGGCGCCATTCAGGAAAACCGCTACGCCGGCGGACTCCACGCCATCCCGAATCACTTGTCGCACCTGCTGGATCAGCTTTGATCGGTCCCGTGGCGCGTCTCCCCCTCCCCCTCCTCCTACTTCTCGTCCTCGCAGGAACAGGAACGCTCGCCGCCCTCGATCTTGCAAAACCTCCCGATCCCAGGGAAATCCGATCACTGGCAGCCGATTCCTACCCCGCCATCGCGCACAAAATTTCCGTAGCCCTGATGGCAGCCTATGTCCCCGGTGCCCGCGGCCGGCCCGGCATTTCCGGAAACCCTGCGTTCTCCACATGGCTCGATTTTTACCGGGGCTGCGAGTTGTTGGCCCGCCCTTGCAGCGCCGAGACGATCCCGCTCGTGCGACGCTACTTTTTCCGCGAACGGGCGACTGGAAAAATCTTCTTTCTCCAAACCGGAGTGGTTCGGCCAGAGGCTTTGGAGAGCCTGCCGGAGTCGGAATTGGCCGCCATGGCCGAGCACCAGCAAATCCGCGCCCGACTCGAAGAAGCCGCCCTGCCTCCGGGCTCGACTCTGGCCACCGGCACACTGGGCGAAATCGCGGGGACGAAATTATCGGGCGAGTTTCTTTCGAATCCCTCTTTCCTCGCGGCGTTCTTTTCAACGGTCTCGGAACGCGACTACACGCCGCTCGTTCTGAAAAATCTGCGCGAAATCCTCGAGTCCCAACCGGGCAAGTGGCGCGAATACCAAAACCTCGCCATCGCCCTCGCGGTGGTGAACGACTCGCCGCTGCCCGAGTTCTGGCCGCACATCCAAGTCACCCCCTCCCTCGTCCCAAAAGAAATCCCCTCGGTCAGTGCCCAATTCTCGCGCTGGGTCGCGGCCAACGAGTCCAAAAAGCTCGACCATGACCTCCGCAAGCTCCCGCCCGACCAACTCAAATTCGTCGTGGATGCCTTTGTCACCGAATCCGAGATCGACTGGGCGCGGAAGAATGTTCGTTTCAGTCGCTCAAATTTCGACCGCGCCTTTTCCGAGGTCGCCTACCAGCCCGACCGCATCAAAAACAAACGCTTCTTCTGGAAAGCCTCGCCCTACACGCTCGAAAACATCCGTCGCACGGGTGGCATTTGTGTCGACCAAGCCTACTACGCCATGATCGCGGGAAAGGCCCACGGACTCCCGACCCTCTTTTTCACCGGCCAAGGCAAGGACGGCGGCCACGCCTGGTTCGGCTACCTCAAGCGCGAAGACAAATGGGAACTCGATGTCGGCCGCTATGCCCAGCAGAACTACGCCATCGGCCAAGCCCTTGATCCACAATCTTGGCAACCGATCAGCGACCATCAACTCCAACTCCTCGCCGCGCGCTTTCGTGATAAACCCGAATTCGCCGCCTCGATGAACGACCTCGCCATGGCCTCGATCTTTGAAAAAAACGGGGATCTTGCCCGCGCCGATGCCGCCCTCGCGAGTGCGGTGCAAACCTGTCCGAAAAATCCCGACGCTTGGGAACAGCGTGGCGAATTCCTTGCCCGCGCCAACGCGCCGCTGGAGCAGAGGCGCGAGTTTCACGAGGAGGCCATTCGCCGCCTCGGCTCCAGCCCCGACTTGAAAGTCCGCCACCAATCCGCCCTCGCCAACCTCCACCGCGAATCCGGCGACCAATCCTCCGCAAACAAAGTCGAGCGGGCGATCATGACCCAAAACCGCCGCGACCGCACCGACCTGAGCGTCGGCATCGCCGCGCAAAAAGTGAACGCCGCGATCGCCACCGGCGACCTCGACGCCGCTGCGTCCGAGTTCCACAAACAACTCCACTCGATCGGAGAAAACGCTGGCGGCGATTTTGTGAAACAAGTCGGTGTGCCGTTTCTCGAAGCCCTGATGAAGAACGGCAAAAACACACGCGCCCGCCGCGCCATCGACACCATGCGTCAGCAACTCTCCCCCGACCCCGGCAGCCTCCTCGACATGGCCCTCCGCGAACTCGAACTCTCGACCAAAAACCGCACAAAGGTTCCGTGATCGATTCGAATTATCGCCAATCCTCCTCACGCCTGATTAAGTTTTCGAAGTGGCCATCCTTGGAAAACTCAATCGCCTGACCGTCCTGAAGGACTCCAGCCCCGGTCTGTATCTCGACGGAGGCGACTTGGGCGAAATCCTCCTGCCTGGTGACGCCATCCCCAAAGGTGCCGCCCCCGGCGATGAGCTCGAGGTTTTCGTGTATCGGGACTCCGAAGACCGACTCGTTTCCACAACCCTCAAGCCCCTCGCTCAAGTTGGCGACTTCGCCCCGCTCGTCGTTCGGGAAGCCCACCCCCGTCTCGGAGCCTTTTTAGATTGGGGCCTCCGCAAAGACCTCCTCCTCCCCATCGCCGAACAAGAGCGCCGCGTCGAGGAAGGCGAGACCGTTGTGGTGTTTGTTTTCATCGATTATCAAACCGAACGCATCATCGCCACCACGCGGCTCTTGGCCCACACCGACCATACCCCACCCCCATACAAAACCGGCTACGAAGTTTCCCTCCTCATCTCCAGCGAGACCCCGCTCGGCTACAATGCCATTATCAATAACTCCCGCATGGGCCTGCTTTACCGTGCTGAGCTCGGCACTCCGCTACGCATCGGCCAACGCTGCGAAGGCTTCGTGAAAACCATCCGCCCCGATGGAAAAATCGACCTCAGCCTCGACCCAGCCGGCTACGCCCGGGTCAAACCGCTCGCCGAGCGAATCCTAGCCACCCTCCGCGCCAATAACGGCCACCTCGCCATGAGCGACACGAGCCCCCCCGAAGCCATCCGCGACACCTTCCAAGCCAGCAAAAAAGCTTTCAAGCAAGCCCTCGGCACCCTTTACCGTAACCGCCTCATCGACCTCACCCCCTCAGGAATCCAGCTAAAAACTCCCCGGTAAGAGCTTCTCCAACTCCGCACTAGGCCGACTCTCTTGGAGCAGCGACTTTTGCGGATTTCACCTCGTCGATCGCAGCCTCCAACTGATCCAATCGCTGCTCTCGCGAACCCCACAATTCCACCAATAGCGGAGCATTTTTCTCCGGCAAAACCTGAAAGCGGCCCTCGCGATAGATTTGTTTGAAAATCGCATCCACCTCATCGCGATAAGCAGGATCGACCGGCCGGATGCCATCGGTTTCCATCTCCACGGGCCAGGCATCGGATTTCGGCACAAAGGCCAGAATGTCCAAATGATCCAGCGATTCCCTGACGGCAGGAACCATCGACTCCACAAAAGCGCCATCGATATCCGTGCTGCCTTGGTTCGCAGTATATTGGGAATAAGCGATATAATCCACTGGCGCGCGGTCAAAAATCACATCGTCCGTGGATTTGCCATACCGATGAATCCTGCTGATGTTGTAATATAATTGAATCCCATTTTGCAGCTTCGTGGAGGCATCGCGAAAGAGAATCTCATACGGCCCGTAAAGCCCCAGCGCACGGTAGGGCTCTTCCTCGCGAACGAAATGGGAATTTTTCCCAACCCATTCATTGACAACTGTTGACTTCCCCAAAGAGTGAGATCCAGAAATGGCGATGCGCATGCTTGGGTTTTGTTGCTCATAGCCTGCACCTTGAAAGCCGGTTGAAAATAAAAATCCCGACTCCGGCAGCGGGAAAATTCGCTGCCGGAGTTGGGTTTGTCTTTGGAAGCAGACTACTTCAGGCGGGCAAGAAACATGCAGGACTCACCTTGGGCGTTGACGATATCCATTTTTAGTTCAGGGCCTCCGGTCTTCCATGTCGGATTTTTCCAAACCACTTTGTAATGTTTTTTGCAATCCTTGCACTCGATCATAGACCCCTCGGCGCACATTTTCCGAGCCTGTTTCTCATCTTTGATGTCGATGATCGTGATAGTATTCGACGACTTGCAAACAAGGACGAGTTGGGATTTTGGTCCAAGCTTCTCCACATCGGATTTCTTTTGGATGATATCCATCGGTCCGCCCTTCCATGGCGGCAGAGCCAAGGCAGTGGATACGAAGATCGCACAAAGGAATGCGGTGAGTGTGAGAGATTTTAGGTTTTTCATTATGATGGTTTCTAATTTTAGGTTTTTAACTTTGTTGCTTTCTGCTCTGCCAAACTAAACGCGCAGTCCTTGGCCTCCAACGGGGTGTTTCCCTCAAGTCAGAACTCCGAATCCTAAAAAACGACTAATCTCAATGGGTGATCACCCCATTTTGAAAAGGCACGCACCATTCGACCTTGAGACATGAAAACTTTAATCTTGCTGTTATCGGGTGGGATTGCCGGGACCATGGCTATGACCCTTTTTCTTCTCCTTCCCCGCTGGCTCGGCTGGGCTCATGTGGATGTCATTCGCGCGGGAGGGTCGCTACTTGTTGGACCTGGCAATCGGTCCGCTTATCCTGTGGGGATGGGCCTTCACATCGGCATGGGGATCGGCTTCGCGTTCGTTTACTATGGGTTTCTGAGTCTTTCCTCGCTGCCATTCAACGCCCTCACGGGCTTGTTGCTCGGCAGTATTCATGGAGTCATCGCCATGCTGCTCGTCTCGATTTTGATCATGGAGCACCATCCGAATTCCAAATACCACAACCGGGGACCCGCCACCGGACTCGCCCAGTTGGGCGCCCATATGATCTACGGCACCATCGTCGGATCTGTTGCGAGTTTATTGCGTTAGCCAAGCCAAACCCGCGGCTTAATTATTCTCCGGCGTGGGAGCTTTTGAAGGTTTGGGGGCGAGGGAGTTGTCGATATTCACTCCGGCGCCGGTGCGGAGTTTGAAGGCGCCGGCGGAGGCTACGGTGTCGCCGGTTTTCAATCCCTCGGTGACAGCGATGAAATCACCCATCGTGCGGCCGGTGCGGATGAAGCGTTGCTCGACGAATGGCTCGGTTTTGCCATCGGCGGCGGGGCGTTCGAGAACGACGAAGACCGAGTCGCCGTAGGGGGCGCGGAAGACGGCGGTGAGCGGGATGCGGAGGACCTCGTCGGCGCCGCCTTGGAAAATCTCGACTCGGGCAAACATGCCGGGGCGCAGCGCGCCGTCGGCGTTTTTGAGGGTTCCCTGCAGGCGGATGTTGCGGGTGATGCGGTCGACCTCGGAGTTGATGGCAGTTAATTCGCCCTCGAATACCCGGTCGGGATAGGCATCGGTGCGAACGAGGATTTTTTGGCCGGGAGCCATGGTCGAGATCAACTGCTGGGGCAGGAGGAAATCGACAAAGATGGGATCGAGGGATTGGAGTGAGACGATTTTGTCGCCGTTTTTCATGAACTGCCCGAGGTTCACCTCGCGAATGCCGAGGCGGCCGGAGAAGGGCGCGCGGAGTTGCTTTTTGGAAATGGTGGCGCGGAGTTGCTCCACGAGGGCGGTGACTTTGCGGAGCTGCGAGGCGGCGGCATCGAGGTCGGACTGCGGAATCGCATTCGTCGCGCGGAGAGTTTTGGTGCGCTCGTAAACGGTGCGGGCGAGGTCAGCCTCGGCTTCGGCGGAGCGGAGCGTGGCCTGCTCGGCCTCGGTGTCGAGTTCCACGAGCAAATCCCCCTCGCGCACCTCGGCACCATTTTCAAAAAGAATGCGCGAGACGATGCCGGGCGTCTCCGTGCTCAGATCCGCTCCCTGAAAGGCTCGCAGCGAACCCACCGACTCCACGCTCCGCACCCATTCGTCGGTCTCGACCACCGTGGTGCTGATGGTCTCCACCGGCTTCGTGGTTTTTTTCCCAGATTCAATCAAGGCCCCGATCTGGAGCGCTTTGATGCCAACGATCGCCCCGACCAGCACAACAATGCCCAGCGCGGTGAGAACAATTTTTTTCAACATAACAGCGTTATCGCCCATGCGCCGCGGTCGGGCGATTCAATTTGCGGCGGGATAGTCCGTGTAGCCCTCGGGACCGGGCGAGTAGAAAGTCGCGGGGTTCGGAGCGTTGAGCGGCGCGCCGGAGCGGAGGCGCGCGGGGAGATCGGGGTTCGCCAGGAACGGAGTTCCGAATGCGACGGCATCTGCTTTTTTAACGGCAACCACCTCGGCGGCTTCGTCGGGCGTGAAGCCCATGTTCAGCACGAGCGGGCCATGGAAATGCTCGCGCACGGGAGTAACAACATCGCCGTGTTGTTGGCCGAAAAAATCGGCTCGCATGAGGTGCAGGTAGGCGAGGCGGCATTCATTGAGGCGCTTCACGAGCCAAGTGGCGAGGCCGATGGGGTCGGAGTCGCACATGCTGTTGTAGCTATTGAGGGGAGAAATGCGGACGCCGACGCGATCGCTGCCGAGGATTTCGGAGACAGCACCGATGACCTCGAGGAGCAGGCGGGCGCGGTTTTCGATGGAACCACCGTAGGGCCCGGTGCGCTTGTTCGCTCCGTCGCGGAGGAATTCATCGAGCAGGTAGCCATTGGCGGCATGGATTTCCACACCATCGAAACCGGCGGCTTTGGCATTGGCGGCGGCTTTTTTGAACCCGGCCACAATCCCCGGCAATTCCTCGTCGCGCAGTTCGCGCGGCACGGCGTAGGGCTTCTTGCCATCGGGCGTATTCACCTCGTCGCCAGTGATCGCGATGGCGCTGGGAGCGACGGGTTGCGCGCCGTTATTGAAAAACGGATGGCAAGCGCGTCCGCCGTGCCAGATTTGAAGGAAAATCCGCCCGCCCTTGGCGTGGACGGCGTCGGTGACGCCGCGCCAGCCGGCGATCTGGGCTTCGTTATAAATTCCCGGCTCGGCGTAAAAGGCCGAATTGCCCTCCATTGCCATCGTGGCCTCCGCGATGATCAGCCCCGCCGAGGCACGCTGGGCGTAGTATTCCGCCATGAGCGGTCCCGGCACATGACCGGCCTCAGCGCGGCAGCGGGTGAGCGGAGCCATGAGAATGCGGTTGGGCAACTCCAGAGGACCGAGGCGGAGTTTTTCAAAAAGTGGAGCGGGATTCATCACGATTAGTTCGAGGATTTCACAAAGCTCAAAATCGACCGACCGGCTGAGAGAACCTGCCAAGCGGTGAGCACGGCGATGCCGATCATCATCGGATCAAGCAACGAAGCCGGGCCGAAGAAAAAGACATGGAAGGCGAAAATATTCACGATGATCGGGCCAAGCACGAGCAGGCCGAGATTTCGAGTGGCCGGGATGGCCATCAGGACGCCGCCGAGGATTTCAAGAACCTTCACAAAAGCCAGCATCCCCGAAAGAAACATCCCACCCATGAACATCGCAGCCGGCGAGCCTTCGGGAGGCTTGGGGATCGGGATGAACTGGAGGAAGAAATTCACACCAAAAACGATGAAGACGAGTCCGAGCAGGGCGGCAGAGATGCGGTTAAGAATTTTCATGGGCATGCACTATTACGACCTGTGGATGCCCGCGCGCTAACAAAAACATTGAGCGGCGCGCGGCCGGCCTTCGGTTGCACGATGACTTGCATCATCCCCAATGCTACGCCCCTTTGGGGCAAACTTTTAGCTGCTCTTCCTTCGGCTTTCCCAAGCTTTCGGTTCTCGCGCCTGCCCCCGCGCTCGATTGTGGCTAAATAAACTCCCTTGATCTGAACCACTCTTTCAGGAACGCCGAGGTCCTCCTCGGCCCAGAGACATGCCGATTAAAGCCAACGGGGACGTTGGCGTTCCCGACTGAGGCGTCAGCTGAGGGTTTGGGATGGCATCGGAGCCTCCGACTTTTTCACCGAGGATTTCTGGACGCATTGAAGAGACGCGGTGATTTGAAAAAAAATTACCCCTTGAATCGCGGTTACGGGAGTATTCCCGCTTGCTTCGGATTTTTGGAATCTGCGAGTCTGCGCCCCTACCTATGATCGTCGCTCCCAAAATCCGTGGATTCATTTGCACTACCGCCCACCCAACCGGCTGCGCCAAGCATGTCGCCAACCAGATCGCCGTTGTCAAAAATCGCGGCCCGATTACCAACGCGCCCAAGAAGGTTCTCGTGATCGGGGCTTCGACCGGTTACGGCCTCGCCTCCCGCATCGCCACGGCGTTCGGTGGTGGAGCGGCGACGATCGGTGTGTTTTTCGAACGCGGCGCCGAGGGCGACCGCACCGCCACGGCGGGTTGGTATAACACTGCTGCTTTCGAGCGCGAAGCCGCTGCGGCGGGACTTTACGCCCGCTCTTTCAATGGCGACGCCTTTTCCGACGAACTTAAAAAAACCGTTGTCGAGGCCGTGAAGCAGGATCTCGGTCAGGTCGATTGCGTGGTTTACAGCCTAGCCTCCCCGCGCCGCCAGCACCCGCGCTCGGGCGAGGTTTTCAAATCCGTCCTCAAGCCGATCGGCCAGTCCTACTCGAATAAAAATCTCAACACCTCGAACGGCCAGGTGAACGAAGTTTCGATCGAGTCCGCCAACGACGAAGAGATCGCCCACACGATCGCCGTGATGGGCGGCGAGGATTGGGAAATGTGGATGGATGCCCTGCAAGAGGCCGGCACGCTGGCCCCCGGAGTCCGCACGCTCGCTTATTCCTACATCGGGCCATCGCTGACTTGGCCGATCTACAAAAACGGCACCATCGGTCGCGCGAAGGAAGACCTCGAGCGCGCCCAACGCGACATCGAAGCCAAGCTCGCCCCGCTCGGCGGCAAGGCGTGGGTCTCGGTGAACAAAGCCCTCGTCTCGCAGGCCAGCAGCGCGATCCCCGTCGTGCCGCTCTACATTTCGATTCTCTACAAGGCGATGAAGGCTGCCGGGAACCACGAGGAATGCGCCGAGCAGATGGACCGCCTCTTCCGTGAACGCCTCAACTCCTCGACTCCCGCAATCGATGACGCCGGCCGAATCCGCCTCGACGATTGGGAAATGGCTGAAGACCTCCAAAACCTCATCGCCGACCGCTGGGCGAAGGTGACTACCGAAAACCTCGCCGAGCTCGCCGACTTCGCGGGTTATCAGGAAAGTTTCCACCGCCTCTTCGGCTTCGCCCTCGCTGGTGTGGACTACGGTGCGGATGTGGATGTCCAAGTCCCCATCCCGTCGATCAAAGCCTGACCGATCTTAAGCTTCGCGCTCGATGAGCACGGCGGCGGCAGCGGTGTTTCCGTGAAGGGCATTCAGCCCGCGCACGGGCGCGATCTCGCCGTTGCAGAAAAATCCCGCGCAGGGCTTATCGCCCAAAGCCTCGGAGAGCGTCACGGCATCCTGATCCTTTTTTCCAAAGAACCGCGAACCGCGTCCCAGACACGAAAACAACAGGGCGCCGAAGGCTTGATCACTCACGGCGCGGGCGGGTTCGAACGCCCGGCGCAAATCCTCCACCGCCGCCTCGCGGTCGCGAATTTGATATTGGAGGGTTTGGCCCACGCGGGGAATTCCCCCGATCACCACCGCGCCGGAGTCCGGGTCCGCACCGAGGATGTTTTTGATGAGAAAATCGCCCGAGCCGAAATCATCGAGGTATTCCGTGCCCGCCAAACCCGCGAAGAGATTACCGCGCGCATTGGATTTTTCGCCTTCCGAGAGCGTCTCGAAAGCGCTCTCCAAAACACGGTAGGCCGACTGGCTGCCAAGCGCGTAGAGAATATTGTGGTCGGCGCGGGTGACTGTGAGCGGTTCGCCGATCGGCCGGCATCCCTGGCTCACCACCGGAACAATCTCCGTGCGCCCGATAGCTGGCACCGCCACCGCATCCACGATCCGGTCGTTCACAAAAACCACGGTGTCCTCGAACGACCCGCCGCTGGCGAGACCTCCCACGGTTGGGATGCCACGAAAACGGCGGTTCCATTTTTTCAACCAGTCCTCGACCGGAAACGAAAACGGATTCGAGAGCGTGATCCAGCCATTCGGCTCGAGGATTGAATCTGGCAAAACCGCCTCGCCCTCCTCCGTGGATTCAAGCACCACGGGGTCGCCAAAATCTCCTCTCAGCGCAAGAAGCACAAAGCCCGAGCCGCGCTCCATCTCGCGCCGGCCCTCGATCCGACCGCCGCAGGTGCAGCCCACGAGATCGCGGATATGACCATCCACTCGCAGAATTTCGGAAAGTTCAGGCAGGTGCGCGGCGTAGTTCGCGCTAAAAAACAAAAAACCGATCCGAGCCGGCCCGCCGAGGTTCTTGCGAACACGCCGCGCCGCCTTGAGGGCGGTTTCGGGTTTGTAGGGACCGGGAATCTCACACCCGAACGCTTGGAACGAAGCCATGCCCAAATCATCACCAACGAAACCTCCGGAGAGAAGAAAGAAGTCGGCGCAGTTTTCCCTCACCCGCCTTGCGGTAGCGCGGCGACGCTGGCAATGTCCCACTCCTTCGGATGTTTGAGATCAAGGAAAAGCCAAAGATGGTGGAGAGCGCCCTACTTGTCGGGGCCTACACGCGCGACGAGGAGCGGGCCGTGGCGGACAGCCTGCTCGAGGAACTCGCGGAACTCGTCAACACCCTCGGTATCCCGATCGTCGGCCGCGAACTCGTTCACCATCGCGAAAACCATGCGCGGTTCCTGATGGGCTCCGGCAAGGCCGAGGAGGTCGCCGCCCGTGCGAAGGAGCTCGCGGCGGATGTCGTCATTTTCGACAACGAACTCACGCCCTCCCAGCAGAGGAATTGGGAAAAACTCACCACCGGCCTCGTCATCGACCGCCAGGAGGTGATTCTCGATATCTTCGCGAAGCGCGCGCACACCCGTGAGGCGCGGTTGCAGGTCGATCTTGCCCGCATGGAGTATTCCCTCCCCCGGCTCGTCCGAGCCTGGACCCACCTCGGCAAGCAGGGCGGCGGCATCGGCTCCAAGGGCGAGGGCGAATCCCAACTCGAGCAGGACAAACGCAAAATCCGGGGTCAAATCGATCGCCTCAAGCGCGACCTCGCCGCCGTGAAACTCCAGCGCGCCACCCAGCGCAAGGACCGCAAACGCGCCCCGGTGCCGAACGCCGCGATCGTCGGTTACACGAACGCCGGCAAATCCTCCCTCCTCCGCGCCCTCACCGGCGCCCAAGTCCTCGTCGAAGACAAACTCTTTGCCACCCTCGACACCACCACGCGCAAGATCGAACTCCCGAACAACCAACCCCTCCTCCTCACCGACACCGTGGGGTTTGTCCGCAAGCTCCCGCACGGACTGGTCGAGGCCTTCAACGCCACGCTCGAGGAGGCAGTGCTCAGCGATTTTCTCATCCATGTTCTCGACGCCAGCCAGCCCGAGGTTTTGGAATTTTACGAAACGACCCGCTCTGTCCTCGCCGAACTCGGAGCCGACTCGCGGCGGACGCTGATCGTTTTCAACAAAATCGACG
Organism: uncultured Spartobacteria bacterium; assembly: GCA_937919825.1. Classification (GTDB taxonomy): domain Bacteria; phylum Verrucomicrobiota; class Verrucomicrobiia; order Chthoniobacterales; family Terrimicrobiaceae; genus UBA967. Next base: position 25,456 of record CALFPA010000103.1, read on the forward strand.
CCATCACCGAGCCCGACTCGATCCCCGCGTTGCGCGACCGTTTTGCCGACGCGGTCTTTATTTCGGTAAAAACCGGCGCCGGTCTGCCCGAACTCATCGCCCGTATCTCGGAATTTGTTGCCGACGATCTGATCACGCTCGAACTCCGCATCCCCCAATCCCGCGCCGACCTCATCGCCCGCCTGCACCGCGATGCGGACATCCGCCACACGGACTACGAGGGAAACGATGTTATCCTCCGCGCCCGCCTCGCCCCCCGCGCCGCCGCCGCCTACGCGGAGTTCACTCAAGATTGAGCCAGAGCCTTTTTGGCTTTCCTCTCTAGGCTTTGACATCTCCTCGCCACCGACGCATTTTCTTGGACTCATGCCCTACCGAATCGGGGAGTCCAACGCGGTCGATGTCCTGCAGGTCCAAGCCGGGGATGCTCTCAAGCATCTCCATGAGTCCGAATATTCCAAAACTTCGGCGACGACCGCGAGCGTGGCGGGGGCTTTGTGCATCAGCCTCCAGCGGGCCGGCGAGATCGTCGGGGAACTCGCGCGCGCCGGCCTGGCGGACTCGCACGGACCATCGATTCAGTTGACCGGGGCTGGACGCGAGGAAGCCCGCCATTTGCTGCGCGCCCACCGGCTCTACGAAACCTATCTTGCCAACGAGACGGGCGTGGCGACCGAGGATTGGCACCGGCGCGCGGATTTGGTTGAGCATACTCTAACGCGCCAAGAGGTCGACGCGCTCTCGAACCGCCTCGGGCGCCCGCCCTATGATCCGCACGGCGACCCGATTCCCACGCGCGACGGCTCGCTACCACCGCAACGAGGCCGACCGCTGCTCGAAATGCCGGAAGGCTCCTCGGCCGAAGTTGTCCACCTCGAGGACGAGCCCGCGAGCGTTTACCGCCAGGCGGCGGATGCGGGGATTTTGCCCGGCGCGCGGATGCAGATTTTGCGCCGCGGAGCGGATTTTTTGCGAGTGGCCGTCGAGGACCGTGAGTGCGAACTGCCACTGGTCGTTGCCGGCGCGATTCAAGTGGAACCCTGCGAGACTCCGCCGGCGGTGAAGCCACTTTCCTCGCTGAGCCGGGGAGAGTTCGGGCGCATCGCGAGTCTTTCGGCAACGCTGGTTGGAGGGGAGCGCCGGCGGATGCTCGATCTCGGGCTTGTGCCCGGCACGAAAATCGAGCGGGATTTCGACAGCATGTTTAGCAGCCCCACCGCCTATCGCGTGCGCGGCGCCGTGATTGCCCTCCGGCGCGAGCAGGCGGAGCGGATTTTTTTAGAGGCCTAAAGGAATGTCGAACTGCGCACCCACAACCTGCGAGACCTGCCCAAGCCCTCACGCGGAACTCCGCCGACTGGGCTCGAAGTCGGACCGCTGGGACCATACCGTCGCCCTCGCGGGAAACCCGAATGTCGGCAAAAGCACGGTCTTCAATCTCCTTACCGGCCTGCGTCAACACACCGGAAACTGGCCTGGGAAAACCGTCTCCCGTGCCGAGGGGGCATTCGATCTCGACAGCCGACGCTACAAAATTGTCGATCTGCCGGGCACTTATTCCCTCCTTGGAACCACGCCCGACGAGGAAGTGGCAAGGGAATTCCTGCTCTTCGGCAAACCGGATGTGACGCTTGTCGTGGCCGACGCTACCTGCCTCGAACGCAACTTCATCCTGCTCCTGCAAATCCTCCAGATCACTCCGAGGGTTGTTCTTTGCATCAATCTCCTCGACGAGGCGCGCGCCCATGGGATCGACATCGACACGCGAGGACTCTCGCGCGAGTTGGGAATTCCCGTCGTGGGCACGGCCGCTAGACGCGGCGAGGGTTTGGCGGAATTACTCTCGGCCGTGCGTGATGTGGCTACCGGAGCGTTTGTTTGCGCGCGCCAGGCTCCTGAGTTTGTTCCGGCCGCCCTCCGTGACGCAGTGGGAAAACTTTCTCAAAAACTCGGCGCCACCTATCCCTCGATGGAAAATCCTTCATGGATCGCTCTGCGCCTTCTCGAGGGCGATCCCCGCATCGTCGCCGCGCTGAAAAACGGGGAGTTCAGTTCCGCCACATGAGTCCAACCGAAGAAATCCTCCTCGACGCCGAGTCGGCCAGATGGGAGCTAGGCCCCCGCTTTCAGGATGAAGTGGCGGCGCGAGTTAGCGAGGAAGCCTCGCACCTCGCCTCGCGACACATGCACCGAAAGGGGGATGGTTCGCGATTGCGTTGGCAGCGCGGGCTGGACCGGGTTTTGACCAGCCGAATCACCGGGATTCCGGCGATGGCGTCGATTTTTGCCATCGTGCTCTGGCTCACGATCGAAGGCTCGAATGTGCCCTCCGCCATGCTGGCGGAGCTTTTGGTGGACACCCTGCACCCCTGGCTGAAAGCCCATGCGCTCGCGCTCGGCATGTGGGCTTGGCTTGCCGGTTTATTGATCGACGGCATGTATCTCTCCGGCGCCTGGGTGGTCAGCGTGATGCTTCCACCGATGGCGATTTTTTTCCCGCTCTTCACGCTCCTCGAGGATTTCGGATATCTGCCGCGTGTGGCGTTCAACCTCGACCGGCTCTTTCAAAAAGCGGGCGCCCACGGCAAGCAGGCCCTCACGATGACGATGGGCCTCGGCTGCAACGCCGCTGGCGTCGTGGCCACGCGCATCATCGATTCCCCGCGCGAACGGCTCATCGCGATCCTCACGAACAATTTCTCTCTTTGCAACGGCCGCTGGCCCACCCAAATCCTGATGGCCACCGTCTTCCTCGGAGCCGTGGCCCCGCCGGCGCTCGCGGGCGTGGTCGCCGCTGGTTCTGTTTTTTGCGTGGCGGTGCTCGGGTTTCTTTTTGCCTTCGGGAGTTCCTGGCTGCTCTCGCGCACGGTGCTCAAGGGCGAGTCCTCCACTTTCAGCCTCGAGCTTCCGCCCTACCGCCCTCCGAACCTGCTTCGCACGCTGCACACCTCGCTCGTGGACCGCACCATTATCGTTCTCTGGCGCGCGGTGGTTTTTGCCGTTCCCGCCGGCGCGGTGATTTGGCTCTCGGCGAATGTGAGTGTCAGCGGCCACAGCGTGGCCTGGTGGGCGATCGGAGCCCTCGACCCGCTCGCGTGGGTGATGGGCCTCACCGGCGTGATTCTTTTCGCCTATGTGATCGCCATTCCCGCCAACGAGATCGTGGTGCCGACGATTTTGATGCTGACCGTTCTGGTTTCCGGAACGCCTGTGGCCGATGCGCCGGGCGTGGGAGTGATGTTCGAGGCGGACGACAGCACCCTTCACACAATGCTCGTCTCGGCCGGTTGGACCACTCTCACCGCAGTGTGCCTGATGCTCTTCAGCCTCCTGCACAACCCATGCTCCACCACGCTCTACACGATCCAAAAAGAAACCGGCAATTGGCGTTGGACCGCCCTCTCCGCCGCGCTCCCACTCGCTCTGGGGTTTCTCGTGTGCACCGCCGTGGCCTTCGTCTGGCGCCACTTCGCGGGGTGAGTGGAATTGACACCCTTTCGTGGAGCGAATAGTCACACGCTCTTCGCATGCTCAACCGGTTTTCCATTTTTCGAGCCATGGCCTCCGTGATGATCGGGCTGGCCTTGTTTCTGACGACCGGCGGGCATTTGGCGATTTTGCAGGGGGTCGCGTGGACCAACATGGTTCGCGATTTCGCGAAAACCGAATCGATCGGAACCGCGCTTGAGAAAACTTTCGACGGCCAGCATCCCTGTCAGCTTTGTAAAACTATCACCGAAACCGGAGCCGGGAAAAAAGACGACGGCATGGCTTCGGCCAAAATCAAATTGGGTGAGTTCGTAGACCAAGCGCACTGCAAGCTTCCCGCCCCCGCCGATAAACCTTTTCAATACCCAAGGGCTGCTTTGATCAAGCCCGCGGAGATTTCCTTCGCTCCCCCCGTGCCGGTTCCCATTTTCGTCGGCTAAGCTTCCTCGACTCCGAGGATTTTGCATTGCCCAACCCCAGCCGTGTCGGCTCGGGTTTTCTCTAATCTATCCGGCCAATTGCGCCTAAATTCTAACGCCAAATTTTTTAGTTAAGTGAATTTTTACAAGTATATTGCGGTCATATCGGCGCTCGTTTGCGCCACAACTGGGGCGTTTGCTCAAGCGGTCGCCCAACCCTCTCCCTCCCCAACGCCACAGCCTGCCGCCCCGCAGGTGCTCCCTGAGACCGTGGTCAGCGCGAAACCCGAATCGCTGACCAACCCATCCATCCGCACCCTGCGCGAGCAAATCGCGGAAATCCCCGGCGCCGGCGAGGTCATCGATGCGGAGTATTACAAATACGGCCGGTCCACCACGGTGAAGGACGCCCTCGACTACGCGCCGGGCGTTTTCGTTCAGCCGCGATTCGGCGCGGAGGAGGCGCGCATCTCGATCCGCGGATCGGGCATCCAGCGCACCTTCCATGGCCGGGGCCTCAAGCTCTTGCAGGACGGCGTTCCGATCAACCTTGCGGACGGGAGCTTCGACTTCCAAGTGATTGAGCCGCTGGCTGCCAAGGCGATCGAGGTCTTTCGTGGATCGAACGGCTTGGAATACGGCGCGACCACGCTCGGCGGCGCGGTGAATTTCATTTCCTACACGGGCTATGACGCCCCACTGCTCGATGCCCGGTTCGAGTATGGCAGCTACAACACCTACCGGGCCCTGCTCTCCAGCGGTGAGGTCGTCGGGCCGTTCGACTACTTCGTTAGCCTCTCGCTTTTTTCGACGGACGGCTACCGCGAGCACAGCTCGCAAAACAACCAGCGCCTCTTCGCGAATCTGGGCTACAAAATTAATCCCGAGTTGGAATCCCGATTCTACTTCGCCTATGCGCAAACCGATTCCGAGCTGCCTGGAAACCTTTCCGAGGAACAGATGGATATCGATCCGCGCCAGGCCGCGCGCGTTCCCGCGAATCTGCGGACCCTGCAGCCGGTGGCGCGTTTCGATTATGTGACCAGCGATTGGAAGCGCGACTACACGCTCCTGCGCGTGGCGAACAAGACGACTTGGGAGATTGACGACAATCGCCTGAGCTTGAGCGGATTTTGGTCCAGGAAAGACCTCGACCACCCGATTCTTTTCGTAATCGACCAGCTGACGAACGACTTCGGTGTCGGCTTCCGCAATGACTACATGGCCGATCTTTTCGGACATAAAAACAACTTCACCCTCGGGTTCACGCCGACTTGGGGTTATGTGAGCGATACTCGGTATGTGAACAATTTTGGCTCTCGTGGCGCGAAATTCGCGGACACCGACCAGTTTGCCCTGAACCTCGATGCCTATGCGCTCGAGCAATTTTGGATCACTCCCCAATGGGCCGCGCTCGCGGGGTTGCAGGTCAATTATGTCGAGAGGACCAGCACGGATAATTTCCCAACCGGCCCAGACAATAGCGACTCGCAAAACTGGTGGGGCTTCAGTCCCAAGCTGGGTGTGCTCTACCAACCGGTGGAGCAGGTGCAATTTTACGCCGACGCCAGCCGGAGTTTCGAGCCGCCGACCTTTGGCGAACTCGTGGAGGCGTCGGACGGCCAAGTCGGCCTCGTTCAACTCGACGCCCAGACCGGCACCACAGTGGAAATCGGCACCCGCGGCCGTTTCAAGCACATCACCTGGGACCTCTGCTACTACTACGCATGGCTGGAAAACGAACTCCTCGCCTACGAAATCCAGCCCGGCCTGTCGCAGACGGTGAACGCCGAAAATACCCGCCACCAAGGCATCGAGGCCGCCGCGAACTGGGATGTTTTACACAACATTTTTACCAACAAGACACCCGAGGAAAAAAGCTTCAAGGTCGAATACGCCTCGGAAAAGCCGAACTGGGACCGCCTGCTCCTGCGCGTGAATTACCTCTGGAATAACTTCCAGTATGTGAACGACGCGGTGTATGGAAACAACGCTCTGCCCGGCATCCCCGAGCACTACATCCGCGCGGAGCTTGTCTATGAGCACCCGTGCGGCTTCTACATCGGGCCGAACTTCGAATATGTGCCCGTCGGCTACAGCATCGATTCGGCAGGCACCGTCTTCACCGACAGCTACGCCCTGCTCGGAGCGAAGATCGGCTGGCGGTCGGCGAAGGGGCTTTCGGTCTATTTCGAAGTGAAGAATATCGTCGATACCACCTACACCGCGACGAGCGGCGTGGTTGCCGACGCGGGCGGCCTCGATGTGGCCCAATTCCTGCCGGGCGAAGGGCGCGGGTTTTATGGAGGAGTCGAATGGCGCTGGTAATGAAAACCTCAACGATCCGCTTCCTTCACCGCTGGCTTGGGCTGATCTTCAGCCTTGTTGTGCTTACCTCCGCCCTGAGCGGCCTGCTTCACACCATCATGGCCCGCAAGCAAGCCCCGCCACCATCCGTTCGACCGTCAGGCAATGGCATTGTCGCAGGCGAGATTCAAACTGGAGTCCAGGAGGCCCTCGAGCGGTTGGGGCCAGACTTCGGCCAAGTCAGCGCGGTGAACCTTCGGATGATTGGCGGCGAGCCGTGGTATCAAATCTACGGCGCGCCCACCGCCCCGGCTTATGTCAGCACCGTGGATGGAAAGGTCGATCCCACGCAGGATGCCAAATTCGCAGCCCAGATCGCGGCGTCGTTCCTGGGCGGCGCGGAGGTTCGGCAGACCGACTACCTGACGGCGTTCAACCACGAGTATGTGAACATATTTCGGATCCTGCCCGTCTTCCGCTTCGATGTGGATGACGGCGCGGGAACCCGCGTTTATGTGAGCACCACGACGGGCACGGTCACCCGCCACACGGACAACGAAAAGCAATTCGAGGCGAATGTGTTTTTCCTGTTCCACAAATTCGGCTTCATCCCGAACAAAAACACCCGCGACACCGTGCTGGTCTCGGCCATGGCCGGCATCTCGCTGGTGGCTCTCGGTGGCGTGGTGCTGTTTTTCATGACCCGTCCCCGCCGGAAAACCTCGCAAACACCATGATTGAAATCTTCATCAAAGGCGGCCCGATCATGTGGCCGCTTCTCGCCCTCTCGCTGGTCGCCTTTACTGTCGTTCTCGAGAGGCTGATCTTTATCGTGATGGAAAAATGCCGGCGGCGGCCGAGCCTCGTTGGCGAAATCCTCACGCTCGTGGAGCGGGGAGATCCCGAATCGGCCGCGCGGTTGGGCACTGAGTCGAAAGACTTCGTGGCCCGCGCGCTCGGGTATGCGTTGTCGCACCGCGAGAAATCCTTCAGCGAGGCGATGCTTCGCGCCGCGAACCGCGAACTCAAACGATTCAATCGCGGGCTCACGATTCTGGATACCGCCATCACGCTGGCGCCGTTGCTGGGCCTGCTCGGCACGGTGACCGGCATGATCGGGAGTTTCAACATGCTTGGCGGGGAGGAACTCGGAGCGCCAACGGCCATCACGGGAGGAATTGCCGAGGCGCTCATCGCTACGGCCTTCGGCCTCGGAATCGCCATCGCGGCGCTGCTGCCATTCAACTACCTGAACGCCCGTGAGGAGGAGGCGCGGCTCGAAATGCAAGACGCCGCGAGCCATGTGGAACTCCACCTGCGGGACCGGGCCTGATGGAAATTCCCCGCCTCCAAGCCAAGCGCCGGGCACGCCTCGAAATCGTGCCCCTCATCGACATCATCTTTTTCCTGCTGGCCACCTTCGTTCTGGTCTCCCTCTCGATGGTGAAAAACAAAGGCATCCCCGTGGTTTTGCCGAAGGCCGCAACAGGCGAATCCACCGAGCGATCGGAGCATGTTGTGGTTGCGATTTCGGAGGCAGGGCAATTCTACCTGGACAAGCAGGAACTCCCCGAGGCCGAGCTTTTCGCCGAACTCGCCCGGCTCAAATCCTCGAATCCAGAACTCAAAGTCTTCATCCACGGCGACGAGAACGCCCGCCTCGGCCTCGCCATCGCCGTGCTGGATCAGACCCGCCGGATCGGAATCACCAAGGTGACCTTCGAAACAAATCCCGCGAAACGCTAAGCCATGGCGCGACTCGCCGACTCCAGAACCATTCTGTGGCTCAGCGCCGCTGTCGTCGCCGCTGCCCATGCCATGGTTCTTTTCGCGTGGTCGCCATCCCCAGAAACGCCGGGCGTGCTTTTAGAGGAGGAGTCGCCGGGCGGCGTGGAGGTCGAACTCGTCGCCTCAGCAGAACAAGCCTCCGAGGAAGTCCCCGCACCTACCGAGGAGACTCCGCCAACGCCGCCAGAGCCAGTCGAGCAGCCCACGCCGGAACCAACACCTCTCCCCGAAGAAGCTTCCCCTTTGGAGGAAAAGCCAGAGGTTTTGCCTGAACCCCAATCAACTCCCGCACCGCAGCGTCCCGCTCCAAAACCTCCGACTCCAAAACCCAAGAAATCCGCCGCCTCACCTGCTGGAAAACCCAATACCAGCTCGCAAAAGACCGGCCTCATCGGAAGCGGTTCTCCGAATGTGAATGCCTCGCAGGCATCCTTTGCCAAAAGACCCTCCCTCATTTACCCGGTCGAATCCCGCCAAGCCCGCGAAGAGGGAGCGGTCGTCCTGCGCATCACGGTGGACGCCCGCGGTCGCCCTACGAATGTTGCGATCATCAAGGGCAGTGGCTTCCCACGACTCGACCGCGCCGCCATCGAGGGCGCCTGGCGTTGCCGAATCAAAAATGCCAAAGCCGGCACGACGCTGGATGTTCCCCTTCGATTCGATTTTGAAGAGTGATCCGCTCGCGATGAGTTGCGGATTGATTTCGGGATGGCGAGACCGCATGAAAGCGGGATGAGCAAGCGCCAAATCAAATCAATTCCCATAGCGGGGCTCACCTCCACGGCGGTCGTGGGGATCGTCGATTCCCCGGCAGCTTTCCGGGCGGCCGCGCGCTTGCGGCGCGGCGAGGTTGATCTCCTCGAATGGCGTGCGGACTTTCTCGGCACCGGAATTGTAAAATCCAAGATCCCGTGGATTGTCACAGCGCGCCATCCGGCCGAGGGCGGACAAAACGCGATGTCGGCCCACGCTCGGCGCGAGGCCTTGCTTGAGTTGCTACCCGCCACCGCGTTGGTGGATATCGAAATCCGCTCTCTGAGCGGGATGGCGAGGGTTTTGAGCGAGGCGCGGAAGGCAGGAGTGGGAATAATCACCTCGTTCCATGATTTTCAAAAAACACCACCGGCGTCGCGGTTGGAGGATTTGGTGAAAAAAGCGAGCGACGCCGGGGCGGATGTTCTGAAAATCGCAACGCGCACGGACTCGCCGGGGGATGTCGCGCGGCTCCTGGATTTGCTTGAAAAGACGCCGCTGCCTCTGGCGGTGATGGGAATGGGCCCGCTCGGCATGGCCTCGCGCGTGATGCTCGCAGCGGCGGGTTCGGTGCTGAACTACGGTTGGCTGCACCAGCCGAATGTCACCGGCCAATGGTCTGCCAAAGAGCTTCGGGGAGTTTTGACAGCGCTTCGCACCTGAAGTTTGGGACGGCTCGGCGAGCCATCCCTACCTGGGGCTAGATTTCCTTCACCGGCTTGCCGCAGATTTTGGCGAAGGTCTCGGCTTGGGTGGGGGTGAGGATTTTTTTAATCTCGGCGGATTGGTCGATGCGGTAAGCGCGCAGGACTTCGAGGCGCTTGTCGTGGTTCATTGTTCCCTCCTCGAAGGAGCGGTTTGCTTGAGCAACGAACTCGAGACCGCGGATGCGGATTTTCTCGATTTTGCGGAACTGCGATTGGGAGAGACCGAGTTTTTTTTGAACCCTTGGCGAGAAGACCATCGTGTATCCGAGCATCCGGTTCTGGATTTCGTGGAAGCGATTCAACTGGTCCGGCACGAGCACGGCGAGGGCCTCGGCATTGTTGAGGTCGATCATCCCGAAGAGCCGCTGATCGGTCGTCAAACCCGAGGATTGGGGCGACTTGGATTTTTTCAGGATCGCCTTGGTTTTCGCATCGAGTTCCTTGCGGATCGTTTTGAGTTGGGATTTCTGTTTTGAGCTAATGCCGAGGTCGGAGCGCACGGCGGGGAGGTCGAGCAGGATCGAAACGGAACCGGGGTAATCGGTGGCGCGGGTGGTGGCGTGAAGAGAAGCCACGGCGACGCTGAGGGCCAGAGCAAGAACCGCGAGTGATCTTTTAAATGTCATCCCGGTTAGAAACTCTTGGCGACGATTTGTTCAAGAGAAACGATGTCGGCTGCAAATTTCCGGATGCCTTCGGCGAGTTTGTCGGTCGCCATGGCGTCTTCGTTGAGCATCCAGCGGAAGGTTTTTTCGTCCATCGCAATTTTTTCGATGTTCGCTTTGGCAGCGTCGGCGGCGTCGAGTTTTTTGACGATCGGCTGGTTGGATTCCTGGAGTTCCTTGAGCAACTCGGGCGCGATGGTGAGGAGGTCGCAACCGGCGAGTTCGCGGATTTGGCCGGTGTTGCGGAAGCTGGCTCCCATCACCTGCGTGTGGTGGCCGAATTTTTTGTAGTAGTTGAAAATGCGGTTCACCGACTCCACGCCGGGATCCTCAGCGCCTTGGTATTCTTTTCCGGTCTTGGCCTTGTAGTAGTCGTAAATGCGGCCGACGAAGGGCGAGATGAGCCGCACGCCCGCCTCGGCACAGGCGATCGCCTGAGGCATCGAAAAAAGGAGCGTGAGGTTGCAGTTGATGCCTTCTTTTTGGCAGACGGCGGCGGCCTGCGCGCCTTCCCAGGTCGAGGCGATCTTGATGAGGATGCGCTCGCGCGGGGTGCCGAGTTTTTCGTAGAGGCCGATGAGGTAGCGCGCCTTTTCGACAGTGGCTTCGACATCGAAGGAAAGCCGGGCATCGACTTCGGTGGAAACGCGGCCGGGGACGATCGAGAGGATTTCGCGGCCGAAGGCGACGAGAAGGTCGTCGATGACCTTGCGATGCAGCGCGGCGCCGGAGAGCGAGCTGGAGCGGTTGTCCGCGACGGCTTTCGCGAGGAGCGGCTCGTATTCGGCCTGCTGGACGGCCTTGAAAATCAGCGTCGGATTGGTCGTGGCGTCCTGCGGAGCGTAGGCGCGGATGCTTTCAAAGTCTCCCGTGTCGGCGACGACGGTGGTGAATTGCTTGAGTTGGTCAAGGGAATTGGTCTGGCTCATAAAATCCCCGCGACATTGAGAAGGCTGGACCCGAATTGCAATCGGTAATTCCGATCACACGATCATGCCGGCGGCGACCGTCTCGTGCGTGCCGGGGTCGACGAGGATGAACGACCCGGTGAGGCGGT
>CALFPA010000104.1 GCA_937919825.1 uncultured Spartobacteria bacterium
ATTCAATTCTCCTTAAACAAACCCGCCATTTCCCCCTCTAAACTGGGCAAGACCCAACTGAATTTGGTTTGTAGTTTGAGGTGTTTGAGGATGTCAAAAGGTTTTTTTGGAAATTTCAAATCCCGCGGCGGCTGATGATCTCGTTCGAGTCGTTCAACACGATCACGGTCGGCGTGTGGTCCTTGGCGCCTTCGTTGGAGAGGAGGCCGAAGGACATGATGGTGATACGGTCGCCTTTTTTGCCGAGGTGGGCGACGGCGCCGTTGAGCACGATGGCGCGACTGCCACGTGGGGCGGGGATGGCGTAGGTCTCGAAGCGGTGGCCGTTCGTTTGGTTGCCAACGAGGATTTTCTCGAATGGCGCGATGCCCGAGGCTTCGAGGAATTCCTCGTCGATCGCCATGCTGCCCTCGTAGTCCACATTCGCGTCGGTGACGATCGCGCGGTGGATTTTGGAGCTGAGAAAATGTTTGAGCATTGGCGGAATCTAGCGGCTTGCGGTCGGAAAAATCAACACTGCGGCCGAGTTAAAAGTCGAATTGTAGTGTTAATTGGAGCGGGTGAAGGGAATCGAACCCTCGTATGCAGCTTGGGAAGCTGCCGTTCTACCATTGAACTACACCCGCAGAGGAACTGACTTCATAGTTTGGTAAGGCTTCCGCGCAGAGCAAGCGCGAAGTTTGGAGTCAATGCCTTTTGCGCGTGAGCATGATTTGGTTGCCCTCCGGGTCGGCGCACATGGCGAGGTGGGGCGGCTCGCCGGGTTGGTCGGACATTGGTTCGTGGCGCAGGATGCCACCAGCGGCGACGAGTTCGACGGCTCCGGTGAGGACATCGGGGACTTGGAAGGCGAGGCCGGTCCAGGTGGTTTCGTCCTCGCCGCCGCTGTGGATGCCAAGGGTGGAGCCGGCGATATCGAGCTCGGCGAGGTTTTCGTTTTGGCGGGTGACCTTCGCACCGAAAAGCGTGGTGTAGAAATTCACGGCTCGGGCGAGGTCTTTGGCCCAGATGATGTATTTGAGGCGTTCGATGGTCATGTGACAGAAGCGGTTTCCCAGTTGTAGTCGATGGTGCGGAGGCGGTGTTGTTTGGTGCCGAGGCGGGGGACGCAGGCGATGAGGGCTTTCGTGTAGGGGTGCTGAGGATTTTCAAGGACGGATTCGGTTTTACCGGTTTCCACGATCTCGCCACGGAACATGACGGCCACCCGGTCGCAGAGACCGCGAATGATGCCGAAATTGTGCGTGATGAGGATCAGGGCCATGTCGAACTCGGCGCGGAGGCGTTTCAGTTCGGCAAGGATTTGGGCCTGGATCGTGACATCGAGCGCGGTGGTGGGTTCGTCGGCGACGAGCAGGCGGGGACGGCAGGCGAGGGCCATGGCGATCATGGCGCGCTGCTGCATGCCACCGCTGAGTTGGTGCGGGTAGTCGTGCATTCGCTTCGCAGGATCGACGATGCCGACGGCGCCGAGCCACTTGGCTACCTCGGCGTCCACATCCTTAACCTCGGGCCGGTGGAGGCGGATGCCTTCGGCGATCTGGCTGCGGATGGTAAAAACGGGGTTCAGCGAGGTGGCGGGCTCTTGAAAGACATAGGCGATCCCGCCGCCACGCACGGCGCGGAGTTCGGCGGGTGACATCCCGAGGATATCGCGGCCCTCGAAACGGATCGACCCGCTGGCGAACTCGGCGGGAGGCGTTGGCAGAAGTCGGGACAGGGAGAGGGCGGTGACGCTTTTGCCGCTACCGCTCTCGCCGACGATGGCGAGCGATCCGCCGTGCTCGAGCGAGAGCGAGACGCGTTTCACGGCTTCGACGAGGCCGTTTTCGGTGCGGAAATTGATGGAGAGATTTTCGACTTCGAGGAGCGGAGCGTTCATTGCGGAGGCAGAAGGATTAACCACAGAGGACACAGAGAGCACACAGGGAAGGAAATTGACAGATTCTCATCCCGAAAATGGTTTTTTAGGCAGATTGATAGAATGAAAAGGATTCACAGGAGCAGCTTATGAAAGCGGGGGCTCGGACAAAAAACGAGGTGATTAGCATTAATTCATTCATCCTCTGTGCTCTCCGTGTCCTCTGTGGTTAAATTTTGCTGGTTGCGGGTTCATTGCGGGCGGGTTTCGGCGGCGCGCCGGAGGGCATCCCCGGCGATGTAGAAGGCGAGCGAGGCGCTGAAAATGGCGAGGCCGGGAAAAACAATCAGCCACCAGGCATCGAGGATGTAGGTTTTGCCATCGGCGATGATGTTGCCCCAAGTGGCCTGCGGCGGCGGAACGCCGAAGCTCAGAAAGCTCAGGCCGGACTCGACGAGGATCGCATCGGGAATGCTTACGATGGCCGTAACGAAAATCGGCGCGGCGGCATTCGGTAGGATGTGGCGGAAAATGACTTTCCAGCCGCTTTGCCCCATGGCACGGGCGGCACGGACATACTCGCTTTCGCGAAGTGTGAGGAATTCGGCGCGGACTAGGCGGGCGGTGCCGGTCCAACTCACCAGGCCGATCACCGCGATGATGATCCAGATGTTCGGGCCTAAAATTGCGATCGCGCTCAGGATTAAAAAAAACGACGGAAAGCAGAGCAGCGCATCAACGATTCGCATGAGGACATTGTCGATCCACCCGCCGAAATAGCCACTGATGGCGCCGACCACGATTCCAATTCCCAGCGAGACCGCCATGGCCACGAAGCCGACGGTGAGCGAGATTGTCGAGCCTGCCACCATGCGTGATAGGACATCGCGGCCGAGGTTGTCGGTGCCGAGCCAGTGCACCGCAGAGGGCGGCTGGAGCTTCGCAGCGAGGTTGGTGGCGTTGGGGTCCATCGGCATCGGCAGACCGAGAAATTGGAGAACCCCAGCGGCAATGGCGACGGTGAAAAAGAAAGCAATGAATCCCAAGGAGACTACGGCGAGGCGGCTTGAAAAAAACCGCGAGGCCACGCGCCGGAGCGGGCTGTCGGGATGCCCGGTGTTCGCCGGAAGCGGGGCGTCAGCTGTGGCGGTCATTGGCAGCCCGGCTTACTTCGCCTTGGCGTAAAGTTCAGCCACATACGGCCAGTTCACGACATTCCACCAGGCGGAGGCATAGTCACCCCGGCGGTTCTGGTATTTCAAATAGTAGGCGTGCTCCCAGACATCGAGCCCCAGAATGGTCGTGTAGCCTTCGAGGAGCGGCGGGTCTTGGTTCGGCGTGGAGAGGATCGAGAGCTTGCCGTCTTTCACCACCAGCCACGCCCAGCCACTGCCGAAGCGCTTCATCGCAGCATCGGTGAATTGTTTTTTGAAATCCGCGAACGAGCCGAAAGTCGACTCAATCGCCTTCGCGAGGTCGCCGGTCGGTTCGCCACCCCCTTTGGGCGACATCATCAGCCAGAACGCCGAGTGGTTCACATGGCCGCCGACATTGTTTCTCAGACCCACACGAATCGACTCGGGGGCCTCGGAGAGATTCTTCAAAAGCTCAACGGGGCTGAGCTTCGCGAGCTCGGGTTGGTCGGCGAGGAGCTTGTTGGCATTGGTCACATAGGCCTGATGGTGCTTGCTGTGATGGATTCGCATCGTCTCGGCATCGATGTGCGGCTCGAGGGCCTCCGGCGCGTAGGGCAGCGGCGGGAGGGTGTAGGGTCCGGATGGCGCGTCTTGTGCGGCCAGCGGTAGGGAAGTCACGACCAAGGCCGCGAGGGCCAAAACAGAATTGCAACGAAGACGGGCAAGGAATTGTGTTTTCATGGCGCTGCCAAACTATCCCATGCCACCCACGAGGCAACCTGCAAAAACCCCTACGAACTTCGAGTCGCGCGTCTACAAGGCGGTCGCAGAGATTCCGCCCGGGCGGGTCTCAACCTACGGTGCTATCGCGGCGGAAATCGGCTCTGGATCAGCTCAAGCGGTCGGACAAGCCCTCCGAAAAAATCCCTTTGCGCCCGAGGTCCCATGCCACCGAGTCGTGCGATCGGATGGCTCGCTCGGCGGATTTTTCGGGAAAACCTCGGGCGAGCCTTTGACTCAAAAACGGCTTCTGCTCGAGCAAGAGGGCATTTGTTTTGATTCGGCGGGACGGGTTGAGGATCGCTTCCTCAGGTCAATGCCGTGAAGAGATCGGACTCGGAGGCCGTCTCCGCCGCAATGCCCCGACTGCGCCTCGAGATGAGCGATCGCAGCGTGGATGCTGGCACGCTGAGAAATCTCGCGTCCGCCTCACTCATTCCCTCGACCAGATCGAGGAGGATGTCGGCATCACTCTCGATCTCACGAAGGATGCGGGATTTTGTGATCGGAAATTTGTCGCACGCCGTCCGAGGCAAGATGTAGTCCACATCGCCGAGGAGGAGTTCGATCTGATCTCGACTTAGCAGCATGGCGAGAGCCTGAGGTTGGCGAAAGTCGGGGCGAACATCATGGGCGAAGCCTAGCAACCGCCTGTCCGCCCCGCAAGCGTCGGAAATGTCTTGCTCCACCAGAGTGCTGCGCCCGATATGAAGCCCGAATGACACTCGACGCCTATCTGCAAACCGCCCTCGACGCCGCCCAGGCCGCCGGCGGATTTCTCCGCGCCAATTTCGGCAAGCCTCTCCATGTCGATGAAAACCTCGCTCACGACATCAAGCTCGAACTCGACAAACGCACGCAGGCCCTCATCGAATCAATCATCCTCGACCGCCACCCCGACCACGCGATTTACGGCGAGGAGGGCCTGCGCGGCGACCAATCCGCCGAGCACCAATGGATCATCGACCCCATCGACGGCACCGTGAATTTTTTCTACAACATCCCGCACTTCGCCGTGAGCATCGCGCTCCGCAAGGCCGGCCAAATCCTCATCGGCGTCATCTACGACCCCATGCGCGATGAAATGTGGTCGGTCAAACACGGCTCCCCTGCCCTGCTCAACGGCCAACCCATCGCCGTCAGCCCCCGCCCCAGCCTCTCTGAGGCCACGATCTCCGTCGGCGTTTCCAAAAATATCGATACGATCAATCGCGGCATGCCCCTCTTTGAAAAAATGGTCCGCAATGCCAAAAAGTGCCGCATGATGGGCAGCGCCTCCCTCGACATCGCCTATGTCGCCTGCGGTCGCCTCGACGCCTATATTGAAAACATGATCAGCCTCTGGGATGTCGCCGCCGGGATCCTCCTCGTCGAAACTGCCGGCGGACGCGTAGACATGCAGCCTCACGCCTCCCTCCCCGAGAAATACTCCATCGTCGCCTCCAGCGGCAAACTCGACCTCGGCCTCGAATGATCGCCACCGGCATAGGCTACGATGTCCACCGCCTCGTCGTGGACCGCCCGCTTGTGCTCGGCGGCGTTGAGATCCCCCACCAGTTCGGGCTCGACGGTCACTCCGACGCCGATGTCCTCTGCCATGCCATCGCCGACGCCCTCCTGGGTGCCGCCGGCGAACCCGACATCGGCCACCTCTTTCCCAATACTGACCCCTCCATTCGCGGCATCAGCAGCCTCGAAATCCTCCGCCGCGTCCGGGCCGTGCTGGAGGAAAAATCCATTCGCCTCCACAATATCGACGCCACCCTCATCGCCGAGGAACCCAAAATCTCCCCCCACCTCACGCTGATGAAAGAACGCGTCGGCGCCGCCCTCGGCCTGCATCCCAATCGCATCGGCATCAAAGCCACCACCAACGAATCCATGGGCTTTCTAGGCCGTAGCGAAGGCATGGCCGCCCTCGCCACCGCCTGCGTGGACCGCCCGGAGAAGTAAGCCCGCCCGCGCTCTCCGCGGAAAAACTTCGCCACAAAAAAGAATGGCGCTAGGAGGCACGCTCATTCTATTGTCCCGCCTCTAAATTCACGCGTCCCTAGCTCAATGGTAGAGCAGTTGACTCTTAATCAATTGGTTCCGGGTTCGAGTCCCGGGGGGCGCAGTTCCTCTGTCGGCAGGTATTTCACTCGGAAAGAATTTTTTAAGGGCGCGATTTTGTAGCCTTTGAGTCTTTCAACAAAGTGCGCCCTACGCCGCGGCGGCAGCGGGGACTGCTCGTGGAGTTCCTCAATTTCTTATGGCTTGTATTCTTGCATAGCGAGGAGGAAGTCGATGCCTTTGCCGGCATACATGGCTTGGTCGGCGGTGCGTAGCAACATGGTCAGGCTGGTGGCGGGATATGGAAAAATACTGATGCCGACGGCGGCTCCGATTTTGATATTTTGGATATCCCTGGCGAGTTGTTTGAATGCGAAGTGAAGGGCTTTTTTCAGTCGTGCCAGGGTTTGCTTGCGGTGAGTTGCGGGCGCGACGAAGACGACCACAAACTCGTCGCCGCCGTAGCGTGCCACGAGGTCTTTCTCGCGGACATGGGCTAGAAGGCTGCTTGCGACGCTGCTGAGCAGCTCATCGCCTCGGGCGTGGCCAAATATGTCATTGATGGCTTTGAACCCGTTGAGATCCAAAAAAGCGAGGGCCACGACCTCCTCTTTAGACTCTGCTCTCGAGGTCACGAGTTGCAAATACAGATCCAAGTAGGCTCGGTTTGCCAATCCGGTTAATGGGTCATGGTAGGAGCTTTTTTCAAACTTCGAGGAGCGGCATTTTTCCAACCAAAAGAGTGCACCGGCGCTGCCTGCAAAGGCGATGACGGCGGCGATCAGCATAAAAAAACACCCTTTTGTTTGCGTGGCATTTTTTTCCAAAGCCGATCGAGTGCGCTCATTAACCATGCGCTGTATTTCGTCGATCAAGTTGAGGATTTCGTCCTTGCCTTCGAGGTAGGCTGCATGGCTGAGCATGTTGAGGGCTTTGAGGGAACTCTCCTGGGATCCGCCGCCATGTTCCACCTCCTCCATAGCAGCGAGTTCCACCTGCGTCATTTTGCCTGTTATTTTTTTAATGATTTCGAGCTGAGCCGATTCATCGGGGCTAAATCCAATATACTTGGACATTTCGAGGACGGGCTCGTGGGGGTTCAAGGGGCCGTTTGCTGCGATCGGGATTGGAAACAAATTCCAGTATAGTTTTTGATAGCGAAATTGCTGGAGATCGGTGAGGGCATTTTCGGAATCCAGAATATTGCGGTAGTTTTCCTTGAATCGCGGATCCGCTGTGGCGGCGTAAATTATGGCTGCTCTCGCAAGGTCCTCGGAGTAATGGCCGAGCTTTTCGGTTAAAACGAGGGTGGCAAAGCGATTCTCATAGCTTAACTTGCCATCTATCCAAGTAACTATATAATATATA
>CALFPA010000105.1 GCA_937919825.1 uncultured Spartobacteria bacterium
CCCCTGGCCTTCTCATTGCGAACGAGACGCTCTACCAACTGAGCTATACCCCCGAGGAAAGCGTGGCAAAATCTAACGGGAAACCCCGGCGCTTCAAGCGGCAAAAAAATCGGCGCGGTCATTCGGCGGTGAGGTGTTTTTCGATCAGGGCGTAGGCGTTGTGGTTGTGGATCGACTCGAAATTTTCCGCCTCCACGCGATACCAAAGAATGTTGGCGTCCTCCTCGCAGCGGACCGCGACATTCCGGACAAGATCTTCGACGAACACCGGGTTGTTGTAGGCGAGTTCGGTGACATGTTTTTCATCCGGTCGCTTCAAGAGACTATAAAGACCGGCGCTCGCGGACTCCTCGGCGAGCACGATCATGTCCTCGACCCACATGGGTTTTTTGCAGCGCACGGAGAGCGTCACATGGCCACGCTGGTTGTGGGCGCCGGCGGCGCTGATGGCTTTCGAGCAGGGGCAGAGCGTGGTCACCGGCACGGCGGTCGTGACAATGAAATCGATCTTGCCCGCGGCGAGCGTGGCATTGAATCGCACGGTGTAATCCATCAATCCCGGCGAGCCGGTTGCGGGCGCTTTTTTTTCCAGAAAGAAAGGAAACTCGATATCGAAATGCGCGCAATCACTCTCGAGGCGCTTGGCCATTTTCTCGAGGATGTCGCGGATGTTCGCCACATGGATCACCGGGCCGTGCTCGGCGAGGACTTCGATGAAGCGGCTCATGTGCGTGCCCTTAAAATGGTGCGGCAGATCGACCGTCATTTGCAGGGTCGCCACGGTGCTTTGGACGGCGTGGTGCTTGTCACGGACCTGCATGGGATAGCGGAGCGACTTGACCCCCACGCGGTCGATCGGAATCCGGCGGTGGTCGCGTTCGCTTTGGGTGTCTTTCAACATGGAGCGTCCGACTTTGCTTCCAGTCGATCGACACCGGAAGCCAAAAAAAGCCGTGCGGGAAGGATGCGAATGGCTTTTAGTCTGCGTCCCTATGGCTACGAACCTGTTCGACCTCTCTGAAGAAGTGGCTGTTGTTATCGGCGGCACCGGTGTTCTTGGTGGAAGCATGGCCCTCGCTCTCGCCTCCGCTGGCGCCAAAGTTGTGGTGGCCGGACGCAGCGCCGAGCGCGGCAAAGCCCGTGTGGCCGAGATCGCGAAGGCCGGCGGAAAATCTTTTTTCGTTGAGACCGACGCCACCGACCGCGAGAGCGTCGAGAACCTCCTCTCCGCCACCACGCAGGCTTTCGGCATCCCCTCCGTGTTGGTGAATGCCGCCGGCGGAAACGATCCTCGCGTGACTGTGACTCCCGAGTCTCCGTTTTCGGAAATTGCCGCGGACGACTGGATGGAAAATTACGAGCTGAACCTGGTCGGCGGCGCGCTGATTCCCTGCCAAGTCATCGGCCAGGCGATGGCCGACGCCGGGCGCGGCAGTGTGATCAATATCGCCAGCACCTCCGGCCACCTGCCCCTCTCCCGCGTGGTGGCCTACTCCGCCGCGAAGGCTTCCGTGCTCAATCTCACCCAATTCCTCTCCCGCGAATGGGCCTCCACCGGCGTGCGAGTGAACTCCATCTCGCCCGGATTTTTCCCGGCCGAGCAAAATCTCCGCCTTCTCTTCAATCCCGACGGATCCACCACGCCGCGAGCCAAAGCCATTCTCGACCACACCTCGATGGCGCGTTTCGGCGAAGCCGAGGAACTCGCCGGCGCCGTTGTTTTCCTCGCCAGCCCGCAAGCCAGTTCGTTCGTCACCGGCAGTGACATCCGGGTGGACGGGGGATTCCTCTCGCAAACGATCTAGACCCCCTTGCTGTTGAAACCTTCCGCGACTATCGTGCCGCTCCCTTTTGCATGGCTGTAAAAACCGAAAAAGACCTTCCCGAGTTCCACCGGGCGAATTGGCTGAAGTCCATGAGCGCAATGCAGCTCAAGAATTACGGCTACGCCATCCAACTCCTCCAGACGATCCTCAAGAGCCATCCCGAGTTCCTCACCGCCCGACAACTCCTGCGAAAGTCCGCCATCGCCAAGACCGCCGGGAAAAAAAGCCTGCTCTCCGGACTTTCCGTCACCTCCTTCAGTTCGATCAAAATCCAGTCCCAGCTGAAAAAAGATCCCCTCTCGGCCCTCGATGCCATCGAGAAATCCCTCGAGACCGACCCGCAAAATCCCCAACTCAACCAACTCCTGAAGGATGCCGCGCTCGCCGCGAATCTCCCCGACATCGCCGCCTTCGCTTTGGAGACAATCGTCGAGGCTTCTCCGAAAGACACCAAGGCCCTGCACGAACTCGGCCAGCATTACTTGAAATTCGGCGCGCCGGAAAAAGCCGTCCCGATTTTTCAGCGCCTCCTCGAGATCTCCCCGAACGACCTCGCCGCCATTAAAGGATCCAAGGATGCCGCTGCCTCCTCTTCGATGAAATCCGGCGGTTGGGATAAAGCGGAATCCACCTATCGCGACCTCATCAAGGACAAGGATCAAGCCGTTGCCCTCGAGCAGCAATCCCGCGTTGTTCGCAGCGAGGAGATGATCGATAACCTCCTTGCCGAACTCCACGCCAAGGCGGAGGCCGAGGGCGAAAATTGCACCGTCGATACCGCCCGCCGCATCGCTGAACTTCACGAGCAGAAAGAAGATTGGGAAAACGCCACCAACTGGTTCAATTACGCCGCCTCGCTCTCGAACAATTCCGACATGGCGCTCGTTCGCAAAGCCTCCGACTTGCAAATCCGCCAGTTCGACCTCGCCATCGAAGCCCGTGAGCAATTCATCGAAGCGAATCCCGGCTCACCCGAGTCCGAGGGCTACGCCGCCGAGTTGGTATCTTTGAAAAAACAGCGCGCCGACCTTGCCCTCGAGGCCGCCCGTTCCCGCGTGGAGCAAAACCCCACCGACCTCCAACTCCGCTTCGAACTCGGCGAAATCCTCGTTGATCTCGAAAACTGGCAGGAGGCGATTCCCGAACTCCAAAAAGCCCGCCAAAATCCGAATGTCCGCATGCGGGCGATGAGCCTTCTTGGTCAATGCTTCACCGCCCGCGGCATGCTCGACCTCGCCGCCAAGACCCTCTCCGACGCCGTCTCCGAGCTCCTGGTCATGGATGCCGTTAAAAAAGATGTCATCTACAACCTCGGCCTCGTTTACGAAAAAATGGGCGACGCCCAAAAGACCGTCGATTGCATGAAGCAAATCTACGAAGTGGACTACGGCTACCGCGACGTCGCCAAGCGGGTCGAGAGCTCCTACTGAGTTCAGGCTGAAACGCGCTCGGCGGCGTGGAATGTGCAGCCTTTTCTGCTTTTGCCCTCGATCGCTTGTCAACTCAACCCGAGTTGCTTGGCAGCCGCGTTCAACTTCGCATCGCAGGTGACCAACCGGATTTTGAGCCGATCAGCCAACTCCAAGTAGGCGGCATCGTAGGCCGAGAGATCGAATTGCACGGCCAAATGGAACATCCGGCGACGGGCTGGCCCGCCGGGAAGATCCTCCAGCCTGATCGGCACCTGCTGCAAGGCATCGATGGCCTCCGAAACATCCTCCGGCGCCAGCCTTTTTCGACGCAGAGCCGAGCGCAGCAAATTCATCATTTCGTAGTGCCAAAGAGCAGGCACCGAGAGTTGCACGGTTCCTTTGATCAGTTGAGATAGAAGCCGATCCGCTTCCTCGGAGAATTCGTCGGCCAGAATCCAAGCCCCACAGAAAGAAGCGTCGGCCACGACTTGCTTCATCGCCGCCCCTCTTCAATCAGGGATTTCAAAGATCCCTTCCTGGACTTGGATCGCGCTCGGATTTTCCGAAAAGCCGCCACCAGATCGGCATCGGTCTTAGAGCCACCTTCCACGCCGGAGGAGAGAAGGGCGACTCGCCGCCCGCGTTTGGTGATCCAGATCCGGCTGCCTTTCGAGGCGAGCTCCACAAGTGAGGAGAACTTGTTCTTGGCCTCGAAGGTGCCGAGGGAGATAGCGTTGCCTGCTTGCATGATTTTCAAGCTGGCCAACAATCTGGCCTGTGTCAAGAGGGTGCCAGACACGACCCCAAAAATCAGGCCGTGAGGCGCTCGGCGGCGGTGACGCAGTTCGACATGAGCATGGCGATGGTCATGGGACCGACGCCGCCTGGGACCGGGGTGATGGCGGCGCAGCGGTCGGCCACGGCGTCGTAGTCCACATCGCCGACGAGGCGGTATCCTTTGGAATTGGAGGGATCGTCGATGCGGTTGATGCCGACATCGATCACCACCGCGCCTTCGCGGATGTGGTCGGAGCCGAGGAAATGGGGACGGCCGATGGCGGCGACCACGATGTCCGCCGCGCGGGTGATGGCGGCGAGGTTTTTTGTTCGCGAGTGGGCGACTGTCACGGTGGCATCGCCGCCCGGGCCTCGTTTCATGAGCAGGAGGGCCATGGGTTTTCCGACAATCATACTGCGGCCGACAACGACCGCGTTTTTGCCGGCGGTTTCGATGCCGGATTCTTGAAGGAGTCGGATGCAGCCGAGCGGCGTGCAGGGAACGAAACCCGTGGGGTCCTCAAGCGCGAGCTTGGCGACATTCACAGGATGGAAACCGTCCACATCCTTGCGGGGATCGATGGCGCGGACGATCGCGGCCTCGTCGATCTGCGGCGGGGGAGGGGACTGGACGAGGATGCCGTGAATGGCGGGGTCGGCGTTGAGTTTTTCGACGAGCGCGAGGAGTTCCTCCTGCGTGGTGTCGGCGGGGAGTTCCTCTTTAACGGAGTGGAGTCCGAGTTCGGCGGCCTTGCGGTCTTTCGAGCGCACATAGGCGCGGGAAGCCGGGTCGTTGCCGACGAGCACCACGGCGAGGCCGGGTTGAATGCCGCGCTGGCGCAGGGCGTCCACGCGTTGTTTGGTTTCCTCGAGCACCTTGGCGGCCACGGCCGCTCCATCAATCCGCACCATTTTTTAAAAGTTCCTCCAGTTGTTTTCGCGCCGCTTCGAAATCGTCATCGGAGAGGTTCTCCGGAAATTCCAACGGCTCCGCGATTGTGACCGACACCTTCGAAAACGGCAATGGGATGATGAAGCCGTCCCAGGTTTTCATCCGAATGCATCGGCTGAATGTGGCGTGCATTGGGATGATGCGGGCGCCGGTGTTTTGGGCGAGCAGGATAACGCCTGGGCCGAGCGAGTATTTGGGGCCGCGGGGGCCGTCGGGCGTGATCGCGATATCGCGCCCGAGGCGGATGAGACGGACGAGTTCCAAAAGCGCGCGGGAGCCTCGGCGGGAACTCGAGCCGCGCACCGAGCCCATGCCGAAGGCGGCCACGAGTTGCGCAAGGATTTCGCCGTCGCGGCTCGGGCTGGTGAGAACGGTGACGCCGAGGCGGTTTTTTGGATAGAGGCGGTCAAAGGCGAAAGTGATTCCGAGGATTCGGTTGTGCCAAAAACAGAAGAGGGAGGTTTTGGGTGTCGCTTCGTTGAGGAGACCGAAGCGGTCCTCAAATCGAAGGCGCAGGGTGGCGAAAAGCCCGCGGAGGAGTGCCGCACCGAGGAGGGCGAGGAGGCGTTCGCGGGTCATGGCAGAAACTCCCGGAGGATTTTTTGGAGGACAGGGCGGGCCTTGGCGGCGAGGGTTTCGTTGGCGTAGGCGATCCAGGCGACGCCTGATTCGGTATCGAGCGGCGCGTCGGGGAAACCTCCCAGCGGATGCTCGAAAACGACGCCCGCTTTTTTCAAAAGAAGCCACGCGCAGGCGTCGTAGGGATGGCAGACGAGGGAGGATTCCAGGTCGAGCGCGTGGAAAATAAGTGGGCGCAGGTCGCCGACCAAGCGGTCACGGCCGGTGATCAGCTCGTGGAACTGCCCGGCGGTGGAGAGATATTGGTCGTCGAAAACTACGGGCGACCTCGAGCGGTTCGGGCCGAGGATTTGGTCCCAGAGGCGCTCCTCGATTTGTGCGGTGAGCGTGCGGCCTTCGGGAAAAAATTTCGCGAGCGAGGCGAAGCCATGGTCGAAAGAATGGGCGGTCGATGGCTCGGTGTGCAGCGGCTTGGGATCGGAGCCGGCGCGCCAATCGCACCAGGTCGCGACGAGCGGGCCGTCGAGGCGGGCGCTGAATTGGTCGGCGCGCCATTGCTTGGAGACGGGCAGCTCGGTCATCGCGCAGGCGACGATTTGGGAGAGGCGGGTTTCCTCGCCGTGCTGGGGGGCGATGGCGGCCAGAGCCCAAGCGCTGCGCTTGTCATACATCAACCCTCGGGTGCCATCGATGGGGTCGATGATGCATTTCCATTTCGTCTCGGCGGCGGATTTTCCCTCGGGAAAACAGAGTTCGGATTCGAGGCCCTCCATGACGATCTGGACAGGTTCTTCGCTCGGCCATTGCGCACGAAACCACTCGAGGATCGCGTCCTCGCCGAAGCGGTCGATGGCGAAGATTGTGTCACCTCCCGCTTCGCCTGTGACGGCGGCGAGCTTTTCTGCCGAAAGGCCCTGACGCGCCGACACGACTTTCGAGAGGATCGCGGTGCCGAGTTCGCAGAGGAGGTGGCGGAGTTTTTCTTGGTCCATCGAATCGATGCGATGCTATCGGGGCGTTTCGGGATGTGCCGAGCATTTTGCCAGCAGGCGCGTGGCGAGGGCGGCGGCGGCGACGCCAAGGCCGACGACGAATCCAGTCCAGATACCGGAGGCGCCCAAGCCAAAATGGAAGGCGGCGAGGTGCGACACGGGTAACGCCACGACCCAGTAGGCGAGGATGCCGAAGAAAAAAGGAATCTTGGTGTCGCCAAATCCCCGCAACGCTCCGGAGGAGGCGATTTGGATGCCGTCGAAAACTTGAAAAACCCCGGCGAGGATGAGCAGTTGAGCGGTCAATGCCCTAACCGCTGGATCCTCGGTAAACCACCCCGCGATCCAGGAACCGAGTGTTAAGTAAACCGCTGCGAACAAAACGGCGATCCCGAGCGTCATGCCGAGTGTGCCGTGGACAATCGTGCGGATTTCCCCGAACCGCCCAGCGCCTCGTGCCTGACCGACCCTCACGCTCACGGCCTGGCCGATGCCCAGAGGCACCATGAAGGTCGTCGCCGCGCAGGTGAGGGCAATTTGATGGGCTGCCAGCTCGGTGACTCCCAGCCAGCCCATCATCAGCGACCCGAAGGAAAATCCCGTAACCTCGCACAGGCTTAATCCGCCCGAATGGATGCCGATGCCGAGCAGGCGTTTCACTTCCGGCATCAGGCCGGGAGCAGTCCAGTCGGTGGGCCATGCGGCGCGGAGCGACTCGGCCAATGCAGGGTAGAGGAACATCGCGATCATCGTGGCGATGCGGCTGAGCAGCGTGGCGAGTCCCGCGCCGTCGAGACCCATCGCGGGCGCGCCGAGGTTTCCGTAGATCAAAATCCAGTTGAGAAGAACATTCAGCAAAACCCCGCCGAGCATGATCCAGAAGGGCGGCCAGGGTCTCGCGAGGGCCTCGCAGAAATTTTTCGTCGAACCAGTCGCGAACACCGCAGGCATCGACCAAGCGCAGAGCAGGAGGTAGTTCCCGGCCGAGGAATTCACCTCCGCCGGTTGGCCGAAGATCGGGAGAGAGCGCAGGAGCGCGTGGGCTGTGAGGGCGACGAGCAAACCCATCACCAGCGAAATGGCAAGGCCACCGCGGAGACTTTCGCTGGCGAGATGCGGCTTGCC
This sequence comes from uncultured Spartobacteria bacterium, assembly GCA_937919825.1. GTDB lineage: Bacteria > Verrucomicrobiota > Verrucomicrobiia > Chthoniobacterales > Terrimicrobiaceae > UBA967. The sequence goes on from CALFPA010000105.1 coordinate 7,664, forward strand.
GGCTCCGAAGGCGTGCGAGGCGTTCACACTCACTCCGGCGAGAACGCCAAATCCGAAGACCAGCGGCACGGAGAGAAGGGTGTTTGCAAAACCGCAGGCAGCGAGGGGGACTGTGCCGACATGGCCAACCATGAGGGTGTCGGCGAGACCCATGAGCATTAGGCCGACCAATCCGGCGACGATCGGAAACGCCAGAGTGAGGGTGCGGCGGTTCTCGCGGTGGAGCGCTCGAAAGGTGCTGGATTTTGCCATTAGGCCTCGTCGAGCACCTGTCGGAAGCGCGAGATCGAGGCGGCGCGGCCGGTGGCGGGATCGATCTCGATCAGCGCGCCGCAAACCTGCACGGGGCCGCGCGCGATCGGGAATTGCGAGGGGAGGGCATCGAGGAATTTTTGCACCACGGCCTCCGCCTTGCGGCCGAGAATTGAGTCGAGCGGGCCGCACATTCCCGCGTCGCAAAGGAACGCCGTTCCGCCAGGGAGAATGCGCTCGTCGGCGGTTTGGACATGCGTGTGGGTGCCGACGACCGCCGAGACCTTGCCGTCGAGGTGGCGGGCCATGGCAGTTTTTTCGCTGGTCGTTTCACCGTGGACATCCACGAAAATCACGGGGGTTTCAGCGCGCAGTCGCTCGACCTCCCGCATCGCGCAGGTGAAAGGATTGTCGAGTTGCTGATTCATGAAGGTCCGGCATTGCACATTCATCACGGCTATCTTTCCCTTGGCCGTCTCGAGCACGATGCTTCCCTGACCCGGTGCGCCCGGTGGGTAGTTCACGGGACGCAACACGCGCGGCTCGGTCGGCAGGTAGGGCGCGGTCTCCTTTTGATCCCAAACATGGTCGCCGGTGGTGATCACCGCGACGCCGGAGCGGAGGAGGTCGATCGCGATTTTCGGGGTGATTCCGCGGCCATGCGCAGAGTTTTCGCCATTCACCACCACAAAATCGACAGCGTTGTCGGCGAGCATGGCGGTGACGACTTTTTTGGCAGCCGTGCGCCCCGGTTCGCCAACAATGTCACCCAGAAAAAGAAGTCGGATCATCGATCCTTTTTATAGCAACCGGCCGTGAACGCATTTAAAAAAACCGGGTGCGAATTCTAGCGTTGATCTTTTTCTGTCTGGCGGGGCTGCTTCAGCCGGCCTTCGCCAAAACCACGCCGCTCGGCAATCGTCCGGATTGGTCGAAGCTCGACAAATTCCAGGAGACCATCTCGCGCGAACGGTTCATCGATCTGCTGGCGCGGGTTTATGCCCCGGGCGACGCGGCCGTCGGTGTGATTGCCGTCACGCCCACGATGGCTAAAATCCAGACCGCTCCCGGCAAGCCGCCGTATTTACTCCGCTTCGCGAAATCTTCGGTCACACCCGCGCGCTACTGGCGTCCGCGCTCGGCGATTCCGAAGGACTCCGGCAAGCCTCTCGCCGGCGTGAAAATCGCGATCGACCCCGGCCACATCGGAGGCAAGTGGGCGAAAATGGAGGAGCGGTGGTTCCAGATCGGGGACTCCAAGCCCGTCGCCGAGGGCGATATGACCCTGCGCGTGGCGAAACTTCTCAAGCCTCGCCTAGAGGCTCTCGGCGCTCAGGTTTGGTTGACGCGTTCCGGCTCCGAGCCGATCACCAGCCGCCGTCCGGACGCCCTTCGGAAATTAGCCGTCGAATCCCTCCGCGAAAAAGGTGACAAGGCAACTTCCTTCGCGATCACCAAGGAAAGCGAACGGCTTTTCTACCGCACCGCCGAGATCCGCCGCCGTGCGGTGCTCGTCAACGATTCGATCAAGCCCGACCTCGTCCTCGCGCTGCATTTCAACGCCGAGGCTTGGGGCAATCCTGCCAAACCCTCACTGATCAACAAAAACCACGCCCATTTCCTTGTGACCGGCGGCTGGAGTAAAAAGGAACTCAGCTATGAGGACCAGCGCTACGAGATGCTCGTGAAGATCCTCAACGGCTCGCACAACGAGGAAGTGGCGGTCTCGAAAGCACTCGCCAAAACCACGCTCAAAAACACCGGCTTGCCTCCTTATATCTATCAAGGAGGCGAGGTCCGCATCTCGGGCAGTGATTACATTTGGGCAAGGAACCTTCTCGCAAACCGGCTTTTCGAGTGTCCGGTCGTTTACGCCGAGCCCTATGTGATGAACTCGCGCGAGGTTTTCACTCGTGTGCAGGCGGGCGACTACGACGGCAAAAAAAAGGTGGCTGGCACGATGCGAAAGAGCATTTACAAGGAATACGCTGACGCTGTTGTGGAGGGGCTGGTCAACCACTACTCGCAACGCTAGCCTCCACCCCAAGCTATGAAAATCATCGCCATCACGAACCAAAAGGGAGGGGTTGGAAAAACCACCACCAGCCTCAACCTCGCCGCCGCCCTCGCGGAAAAAAAAGTCCGCGTTTTGCTGGTCGATCTCGATCCGCAAGGCAGCGCCTCGAGCGTGTTGGTTTCGAAGGAGGAGGGCGCCGAGACGCCGAGCATCTACGCCGCACTCATCGGCGAAAAACCCGCCTCTGATCTTATTTCTCCCACCCGCATCAAAAACCTTTCGATCATTCCCTCGGACCTCGACCTCGCCGGCGCCGAGGTGGAAGTGGCACGGATGGACGACCACATGATGAGGCTCCGCGCGGCGTTCGAGGATCTTCGCGAGAAAAACGCCTTCGACTATGTCCTGCTCGACTGCCCGCCGTCGCTGGGAATCTTGATGTCCAACGCGCTCACGGCCGCCGACGAAATCCTCGTTCCGATCCAGTGCGAATACTACGCCCTCGAGGGTCTCGGGCTTTTGATGGAGGTCACCGACCGCATCCGCGCCACTGGCGCGAACCCCACGCTGTCGATCTCCGGCCTGCTCCTCACGATGTTCGACGCCCGCACAAACCTGAACCCCGCCGTCGAGCGCGAGGTGAGGAACCATTTCCAAGAGGTCGTCTACAAAACGCTGATCCCGCGCACCGTCCGCTTCGCCGAAGCCCCGAGTCACGGACGGACGATTTTCGAACACGACCCGAATGGCATTGGCTCAAACGCCTATCGCAAGCTCGCCGCCGAATTCCTCCAGCGCCAAAAAAGCCAGGTCACCTTCATGAACTCCCCCACGCATCGCGCACAGGAGACGCCCGAGTAGCATTGTTTTTCTTTGCCCGCCGCGCGGTTGGCGGGTAGTAACTGGCGCTGTTTGAATCAAGCGAGTCCATTTCAGTTCAAAATATTCTGGGCGGCCGTCACCACGCTGTCCTTCCTCGCCATCGCGGCGGCGATCACGCTCGTTGGCTCGATTGTTGTCGGGGGTCTTTCGTTTCTTCAACCGGTTTTGATCCCGGTCGCCGTTGCCGCCATTCTGGCATTCCTGCTCGAGCCCGTGGTGAAATTTTTCATGCGGCTGCGTTTTAGCCGACTCGCCAGCATCGCGGCGGTCTATGTGATTTTTGCGTGCCTGTTCGTGGGCTTGATCGTCTACATCGCACCGCCGGCCTACCGGCAGGGGAAGGCATTCACTAAAAATTTCCCCGCCTACATGATGAAGACCGAGGCGCTGGCCACGAGCACGCTGAACAACCTTCATAAACTCGCCGAGTTCGATCCCTTCGCCGCCCACGAAGGGCCCCAAACCGCCGGTGACCAGATCACCTCGATGGTTCGCACAGGGATCAAGGACGCCGGAACCTGGGTGCAGCAAAAACTCCCCGACCTCGCGGTGGAATCTGGTCGCTTCCTACAACGCAGCCTCGGCGGCTTCCTCGGTGTTTTTGGATTTTTGCTGAGCCTCATCCTCGTTCCGATTTTCCTGTTTTTCTTCCTGCGAGACAGCCCCGCGATTGCGGAAAATTGGAGCCGCTACCTGCCGCTGCGCGCCTCTCCCCTCAAGAGCGAGATCGTTTCGTTGGTGGGTGAAATCAATTCCTACCTCATCAGTTTCTTCCGCGGCCAACTCCTTGTGAGCCTGATCGATGGCGTGATGATATCTGTGGCGTTACTATTTCTTGGGCTAGATTTTGCGATTCTGATCGGCATCATGGTTGGAGTCCTCGGGCTGATTCCCTACCTCGGGATGATGATCTGCTACATCCCGGCGGTCATTATCGCCGCCGCCCAATTTGGAGACTGGTTTCACCCCGCTTTGGTAACCCTGATTTTCATCCTCGCGAACAACATCGACGGCATTTTTATCGCCCCGAAAATCGTCGGCGAGTCCGTCGGTCTCCACCCGCTCACGGTCATCATCTCCGTATTGGCCTGGAGCTTGATTCTCGGCGGTCTCCTCGGCGCCATCCTCGCCGTTCCGCTTACAGCCACGATCAAGGTTCTCTTAAAAAGATATTTCTGGGACCGCCCGGCAAGTGCTCCGGCAGACCCTCCCGATCGATCCCCCTGACGCAGTCAAACCGGCGAAATCAAAATCCCCCTCATCGCCGCCAAAACCTCCCGTAGAGCCGTCGAGAATTTCCCGTAGGGCAGGCGTCCCGACTGACATCAAATGACTTACAACCGCAGGCGAGACGCCCGTGCCACATTCCCTAGGACGGCGCATTCGCGCCTGAAACTTGGGCCGACACGGAGGTCAGCCCTCCAAGCATTCGCTCCATTCGCTCAATTCGCAGGCAAAATTTCAGGTTTCTACTCCCTCCGCGTCCCAGCGTCCCTGCGGGAGATGGTAGTAACTTCCAAGCGCACGGAGGTGGTTGGGATTTCAGCGCAGGAATTTTTCCGCAGGCGAGAGGCGGAGGCCTGGGATGCGCGAAAATTCGGCGGTATTCAGGGTTGCGAGGTCGAAATCATGGTGCAGACAAGTTGCTGCAATCAGGAGGTCGTGTGCGCCGATGGCCACGCCTTGCGCGGCGAGGTCCGCTTTCAGGCGGGCATGGGTTTTTGCCTCTTTTATTCCAAACGGGAAAACCACATGCGATGTGACGAGCACTTCGAAAAAGTCGCGACGGGACTCCTGTCGCCTCCCGGACGGCGCGCGAAAAACTCCCTCCAAAAACTCGGAGACCGTGATCGCGCTGATCGCCGCTTCCGAGTCGCCCACAACCTGCTCGTTGAATGCGATGGCATCCCACCGACCGCGCTCCTGCGCGATCAACACCAAGGTATCGAACAGCACACTCATTCCGCCCAAGGGTCGCGCTGCGGGCGATTCGACTCACTGCGGATTTTCTTCAAGTCGTCGGAAAAGGAATCCGCTTCCTCGGCCGACATGGGGACCCGCTTCCTCCAAAACTCAGCCAACTCGCGCCCGGTGGTTTTTTTTAGTCCCTCGGGAACCAGGCGCGCCACGGGTTTGCCATTCCGTGTGAGAACGGCCGCTTCGCCAAGCATTCGCGTTCATTCGCTCCATTCGCGGGCAAAATTTCAGGTTTCTGCTCCCTCGGCGGCTTAGCGTCACTGCGGGAGGTTTCTCTGTTTGCATCGTGGCTTCGTGTGGGAATCCCTTCTTGAGCATTGGGGTTATTTTCCAAGCGATGTTTTTCCCGCCTTGAGGAGTGATGCCAGTTTCGTTCCAACATGATTGCTGGGAACATCGAGAGGGTGGCGGGGCGGCCTGCCGGGTGGCGGGTCGTGCTGGCTTTTGGGATCGTCTATCTTGGCTATGGGCTGAATTTTTTGGCGATCAAGGCGGGGGTGGAATCGATGCCGGCGTTTCTTTTTGCGGCATCCCACATTCTCGGTGCGGGGGGTGATTTTGATGGCTTGGACGGTGGTGCGCGGGGGGGGGTGTTGATGCCAAGGGCCAATATCGGGCGCGCGGCGTTCGCGGCGTTGTTTCTTTTTGTGGGTGGGGTCGGGCTTGTGACACAGGGCGAAAAACTCGGTGTTCCGTCGGGCATCGCTGCCATCATCAAAGCCTCGGTGCCGCTATGGGTGGTCCTCCTGGAATTTCTACGGCCGAAGGGCGAAAAGCCCGGCGCGATCGTGTTGGCAGGGTTGGTGGCTGGAGCAGTGGGGGTGGTTTTGCTGGTGGCACCGAGGCTTTCCGGGGCGATGAATTCCGGGGGAACATTGGGGACGGCGTTATTGCTGCTGTCGGCACTGTTGTTCGCCATCGGTTCGATTTTTGTGAGGAATTACCCTCCGGATACCGATGCGGTGCGAAGCTCGATGTGGATGATGGTTTTTGGCGGGTGCTACTTGGTTTTTCTCGGAGCGGTGCTCGGGGAATTCGGTCAAATCACGGAGGCCGAGTTCGGCTGGAAGACGGTCTCGGCATTTTTGTTTCTGCTGTTTGTGCATTCGCTGGCGGCATTCACGGCGATGAATTGGCTCCTCAGCCACCTGCCGGCATCGATTGTTACGACGAAGTTTTTTGTTTCTCCCGCCGTGGCGGTGCTGGCGGGGTGGTTGGTGCTGGGGGAAACGGTGGTGCTGGGGGAAACGGTGGGGCTGGAAACGCTGGCGAGCCTGCTCTTAATCCTTGCGGGGGTGGGGGTGGTCTTCGTGGGGAGGTATCGCGCGGCGAAGGGGTGATTTTTCGTGCCTCGGGTTGGCGTTCGAGCTGGGGTTTTCAGCGTATTCCGAGATTTTGGTTTGAACACACGGGGCTTCCGTGTCTTTCTATCACTTCTCAATTCCTATGAAAAAATCTTCCCTGATCGTTCTTGGTTCCGCAGCGGCCCTGTTATTGCTCGCGGCTTGCGAAACCAGCGACAAAAATTCCTCCCGTTTCAACCGTGGCACGAACCGCTTCGGATACGGAGCCGCCGGCACCCAATACGCCACGCCGACACCGACGCCGGAGGGCTATGTCGAGCAACCAGTCGTCGATCCCTTTGCTCCGCCGACCCCGACGCCATTTGCAACGCCGCCGCCAGCGCAAGCGGCTCCGCGTGATATTTCTTATGGCACACCGGTGCCCGGCAAAGCGGGTTTTGTCACCAGTCCCCACTCGCCCTACGCGGGGTATGTGGATGTGCGTGGCTTTCCCCCCGGCACCGAGGTGAAGTGCCCTTACTCGGGCAAGATTTTTTTGGTGCCCTGAGACGGCGCGTCGCCATTCTCGGTCCGGGTCTGATTGGAGGATCCTTGGCTATGGCCTTGGGCAGGCATTCCACAGCATGGGATATTTCGCTCTGGGCTCGCCGGTCTGATGCCGCGGAGGAAGCCGCGAGAGTCCTGCCGCACTGTGCCGTTTCCACCAATCTCTCGGAGGTGGTGGAGTCCTGCGATCTGGCCGTGCTTTGCACCTCGCCTCACGCCATTGCCGCCGCTGGGCCGGAGTTGAAAAAACTCCTCCCTCCCTCGGCGATCGTCACCGATGCCGGAAGCGTGAAGGTCAAAATTGTTGCCGCGCTGGAGCCTGTGCTTGGCGGGCGATTCGTGGGCGCTCATCCCATGGCGGGCTCGGAGCAAAGCGGCATCCAAGCCGCGCGGGAGGATTTATTTGATGGCGCGGTGTGTCTTTTGACTCCGACCGCATCAACCGATCCCTCGGCTCTGGAAGCCGTTCGAGCCATGTGGAGCGCCGCCGGTTGTGTTTTGCGCGAGATGGGGGCCTCCGAACACGACCGTGCCATCGCGCGGATCAGCCACTTGCCACACGCGACTGCCGCATCGCTCGTTCATGCCGCCGTGGGGGCCAACCCCTCCTTGGCGGAACTCGGTGGCGGTGGCTACCGCGATTCCACCAGGATCGCGGGCGGGCCGGAATCCATGTGGACAGAAATTTTTTTAGACAACCGTGACGAACTCCTTGCGGGAATCACCGACTTGCAAACCGCGCTGGAGACACTCAAACTCGCCCTGCAGAACGGTCATCAAAACGCGCTCGAGGCATTTCTTTATGATGCCCGACGACTCCGCTCGCAAAAGCCGTCCACCGAATAAATGGGCACCAAGGAACAACACATTTTCAAATCCCGCCGCGCCGCGCCCATTGACGCCGAAATCAGCGTGCCGCCGGATAAAAGCATCTCGCACCGCGCGGTTCTGCTCGCTTCGCTTTCCAACGGGCGCTGCGAGATCAGCAATTTCCTCGAGGGCGAGGACTGCCGCAGCACCGCCGCCGCGATGCGCCAGCTCGGCGTGATGATCGAATCCCCCGAGCCCGGCAAGCTGATCGTGGAGGGAATGGCGGGCCGGTTCACGAAGCCCTTCGGCGATCTCGATTGTGGAAATTCGGGCACAACGATGCGTTTGATGTCTGGCATTCTCGCTTCGCAGCCTTTCCAAACGCGTTTGATCGGTGATGCCTCGCTCTCGAAGCGTCCAATGCAGCGCGTGATCGATCCCCTTCGATTGATGGGTGCCAAGCTTCACGCCGAAGGCGAAAAATCCTGCCCGCCGCTTGTGGTCGAGGAGAGCTCCGGTTTGCAGGGCATTACTTACCGGTTGCCCGTGGCGAGCGCGCAGGTGAAGAGCGCCGTTCTGCTCGCGGGGCTTTTTGCCAAAGGCACGACAACCGTGATCGAGGATGTCCGTTCGCGCGATCACACCGAGCGGATGCTCCAGTATTTTCTCGTGAAAGCGAAACGCGAGGAGGTGTGGGAAAATAAAAACTCCCCAAAACACCGCCGCCTTGTGGAAATCCGAACCACGCTCGAAGGCGGGCAGATTCCCGAGTCCATGGACTTCACGGTGCCGGGGGATATTTCCAGCGCGGCCTTTTGGATGGTGGCCGCCGCCGCCGCGCCCGGTTCCCGGCTTTTGATCAAGGATGTCGGACTCAATCCCACCCGCACCGGCATCATTGATGTCCTCGTTCGAATGGGTGCGCGCATCCGGGAAGTCATTGAGAGTTCCTTTCACGGGGAGCCGATCGGAAACCTCGACATCAAGGGCGGCAAACTCCGCGCCACCGAAATCCGAGGCGCCGAAATCCCGAATGTCATCGATGAAATCCCCATCCTCGCCGTCGCCGCCGCATTGGCTGAAGGAACGACGGTAATTCGCGACGCCGCCGAGCTTCGCGTCAAGGAGACCGACCGCATTGCCGTGGTCGCCTCGCACCTCCGGGCGATGGGCGCCAAGGTCGAGGAATTTCCCGACGGCATGGCGATCACGGGTGGCGCTCCGCTCAAAGGCGCACGACTCCAGAGCCACCACGACCACCGAATCGCAATGGCCTTCTCCATCGCTGGACTTTTCGCCAGTGGGGAAACTGTAATGGAAGGCACGGACTGCGTGAATACCTCGTATCCCGGCTTCGAACAGACCCTTCGCGTGATGCAAAAGGGCGGAAAAATGAAACGCAAAACCCGTGAACTCACCGGCCTCAAGGGGACGGGTAAACCTGCCGTGCGTCCAGCGGCCACCGCCTAATGGTTGTCGCAATCGATGGTCCCGCCGCCTCTGGCAAAAGCAGCGTTGCCCGCAAACTCGCGCGCAGCCTCGGTTTTTCGTATGTGAATTCCGGCGCGATGTATCGTGCAGTGACCTGGGAGTTGCTTCGCGAGCAGATCGACCCCGCCCGCCCAGATCGTGTGGAGGCGGCTCTGGGGAGGATGAAACTCGACAGTGGTTTTTCGGAAAATGGGGATTCCTACATTCGCATCAATGCCGAAATTCCCGATCTCGAACTCCGTCAAATCGAGGTGAACCAAGCCGTGTCCGCCTACTCAGCGATTCCGGCCGTGCGCAATGTCATCGGCCAGCGGCTGCGCTCCATGTGCCAGGGGCTCAATGTCGTGATGGAAGGGCGGGACATCGGCACGGCGGTCTTTCCCGACTCGCCGCACAAATTTTATCTCGACGCCTCCCCGGAAATTCGCCGCCGCCGCCGCGCCGCCCAAGGCCAGGACGACAGCATTGAGCACCGCGACAAGCTCGACTCCACGCGCCGAGTTGCTCCGCTCTCCGTGGCCTCCGACGCCCATGTCATCGATACCTCGCACCTCGATATCGAGGGCGTTGTGGCTCACATTGCCGGCATCTTGAAAGGGTCAGGCATTCCTGCGGAATGACGATTGTTTACAATATTTTCTACAACCTCGCGAAGCTCCTCGCGCGGATCTTTTTTTCCATGCGGGTCATCCACCCCGAGCGCATGGTCGAGTCCGGACCGCTCATCATCGCGGTGAACCACTCGAGTTTTTTCGATCCCCCACTCGCGGGCATTTGCAGCCGACGCGGGGTTTACTACCTGGCCCGTAAGACGCTATTGAAATGGCCATTTTTCGGCCCGCTCTTTCCAGCGATGAATGTGATTCCTGTCGAGCGCGATGGAAATGACATGTCCGCCCTCCGCGAGGTCATCAAAAAAACCAAGGAGGGCAACGCCGTCGTTTTGTTTCCGGAAGGCACGCGATCGCTCGATGGGGGCTTGCAACCCGCTCGGGCAGGGATCGGCCTGCTCATTGCCAAAACGGGCGCTCCGGTCCTGCCGATGCGAATTTTCGGGGCTTACGAGGCATTTCCGAAAAACGCCAAGGGCCTTCGCTCCACGCAAATCACCGTGGTGCTCGGCGAACCGATTTATTTCACTCCTGCGGAGGTTGAAAATCCCTCCCGCGAGAATTATCAAATCCTCAGCAATCGGGTGATGGATGCCATCGCCGCCCTGAAAATCGAATGATCTCCGAGGAAAAACTCTCTGCGCCGCTTCCCTGGCTTGCCGCCCTGTCCGTGTTGGTCTGGCTTGCGGTGGTGGCCTTGCAACTTTTCATGCCCTCAAGCTCCGTCGTGGTCGAAACTCTCCCCGCTCCGGCGCCGGCGGTTTCTAAGTAATCCTCATGTTCAAGGACCACGACTTTCATTACGCGATGGAAAACACCCGAGTGGTGATGGCCCCTCACAGCGCGATCGAGACCTTTGGCACGACGCGGTTCCATTTCAATCTGGTGAGCGAATTGCTCGACGAGGTGGATACCGTTCGCGTCCGCACCGGCACCATCGAGGCGGAGCGGCCGCGCATTCTCACTGCTCAGCATTTCAGCAAGGTTCTCCTCGAGGGCTTCGGCGACGAGGCGCGCGAATTCGCCGAGTGGATGGAGTCGAATGCCTCGATGGCCAAAATCCTTCGATACGGATTTCAATTTCGAAAAACGAATTTCGCCGAAAAGATCGTGAAGGAACCGATGGATGCGGCGCTGGGGCGACTCGAGGAGGAGTTGAAACGCGGCGATGATCCTTTTGCCGCGCTGATCGCCGGGGTGGACGATGTCTGGGAGGTCTGCTTGTTGAAGTTCACCACAGAGATGATCCAGCGCTCCGCCGGCGAAAACATCGCCGAGTGGAAACGGCGTGGTCTCGCCTGATTTCGGGGTTTCCATTTTCGGAAGCCTGCGGGTAGATTTCGCCTTTCGCTTATGTTTTTGAAATCACTCACGATTTTGTTGCTCGTCGGGGGCATTCTTGGAGGCAGTGCCTATTTTCTCCACGAGCTTTATTACAAGGATAAGAAGCTCGATGTAATCGAGGAGACAGCCACGCCGACGCCCACGCCGGAGCCGACCCCTGATCCCTCCATCGCGGCCTTCGAGGCGATGAAGCCGGCCTTGGCGCAAAATACGATTCAGGCGCGCGATGCAGTCCTCCAATTCCTCGCCGCGCATCCGGACTCTCCGAAATCCGCCGAGGCTCGTGCGGTGCTTGGCCGAATCAATCTCGCCCTTTACCGCGATCCCGTCGCCACGCCGGCGAACATTGTTTACACTGTGAAAAAAGGCGACTCGCTCGTGCGCATCGCTTCTCAGAATAAAAGCAATGCCGAGTTGATCTACTGGGGGAATGGGCTCAGCTCGATCAATCTCCAGATCGGCCAGCAATTGCTCGTGCCTCAATTCGAGGCCGCTCTCGTGGTGGACCGCGCGAATTCGACGGTCACGATTTTCAACAACGGAGAGTTCTTCAAGGAATACCCCGCCGTTTCTCTCCAGATCGCCGGCACGAGCGCGATCGAAACCAAAGTCGTGGATCGCATGGCGCGCAAGGGGGAGGTTCGTGTGCCGTTTGGTCACAAAGATTATGGCGACACCGAGCGATTTGTCCTCCTCGGGGCTGGCGGTGCCACGATCAAGCCGACTCCAGCAGCACACGCCGACGGCTCCGCGCCGGTCATGCCAGCTGGAATTGTGCTCAAGCCCGAGGATTTCAGTGAAATCTATGTGCTCGTGAAAACCGGAACCCCCGTCACCATCAACTGACAAGCCATGAACAAGCAGACCCTGGATTTTGAAAAACCAATCGTCGAACTCGAGCAAAAGCTCGGGGAGTTGCTCCGCCAATCCGAGGAGCGCAAAATCGATCTCCGAAGCGAGATCGAGAGCATGCAGCGCAAAATCGAGGCCACCCGCGAGAGGGTTTACGGGAGCCTGACCGCTTGGCAGCGGGTGCAAATCTCGCGCCACATCGCGCGCCCTTTCTTCCTCGATTATGTCCGGATGGCCTGCACCGATTTTGTGGAACTCAAGGGCGACCGGCTTTTCGGGGATGATGCCTCCATGCCTGGCGGTCTGGCCACGATTGGCGGCATTCGTTGTGTGGTGATCGGCCAGCAAAAAGGGCGCGACATGAAGGAAAACCTCCTTCGCAATTTCGGGAGCCCGCACCCGGAGGGTTACCGCAAGGCCCTTCGCCTTATGCGCATGGCGGAGAAGTTTGGATTCCCGTTTGTGGCCTTTATCGACACGCCAGGCGCGTATCCCGGAATCGGGGCCGAAGAGCGTCACATCGCCGAGGCGATCGCTGTGAACATCCGAGACATGATGACCCTGCGGACTCCGATTATTTCCATCGTGATTGGCGAAGGTGGCTCCGGCGGTGCGTTGGGGATCGGCGTGGCCGACCGTGTGCTCATGCTCGAAAATGCCTACTACTCGGTGATCAGTCCTGAGGGGTGCGCAGCGATTCTTTGGAAGCATCGCAAACACGCTCCCGAAGCCGCTGAGGCTCTTAAACTCTGTGCTCCTGATCTTGTGAAAATGGGCCTCGTGGACGGCGTGATTCCCGAGCCGGCCGGCGGCGCCCATTGCGATCCTGAACAGGCCGCAGACAACATCCGGGCGACAATCGAAAAAGAACTCCAAGTCCTCTCCAAGACCCCGATCGAAAAACTCCTTTCGAGCCGCTACGAAAAATTCCGCCGAATGGGAGTCTTCGAGGAGTAAACCGCGATTCCGCCCCGGATGAGGATTTTTGACCGTTATGTAGCTTCCAGTGTGCTGGTGACAGCATTCATGGGCGTCTTGATTCTCAGCCTCGTCCTGGTTCTCGGGAATATTTTCAAGGAGCTCTTGAATGTCCTCGTCAATAACCCGGATGTCCCAATTTTAACCGTTCTGGCTTTCATGGCGCTCGTATTGCCATTTTCGCTGACCTTCACGATTCCGTGGGGCTTTCTCACCGCGATCCTCCTGGTGTTCGGTCGCATGTCCGCGGACAGCGAGTTGATCGCGCTGAAGTCGAACGGCATCAGCGTGCCGCGCATTTGCGTTCCGGTTTTCCTTATGGCGATCCTTCTCACGGGTGTTTGTTTTTGGATCAATATCGAAGTCGCCCCCCGCGCCGAACAGGCCATGAATCGAGCGATCGTCGATATCGCCACGAGCAATCCCACCGCACTTTTCCGGGCGGATGAGATTGTCGAAGCCTTTCCGGACCGACGCGTCTATGTCGGCGGCAAGGATGGCGACCGCTTAAAAAATATCCTTGTCTTCGAGATGGATGAGGACTTCCGGCCCACCAAAATGATCCATGCAATGGAGGGCGAGTTGACGCCCGACATCAAAAACTCGCGGCTTCTTCTCCGGTTGTTCGACGCGAGATTCGAGCAGCGCGACTCGAAAAATCCGAGTGATCTCACGAAAATCCAGCAGGGTATTGTCATGCAGGAGGGAGTTTTTCCTCTCGCTCTCGACCGTTTTTTCAAAAACTTCCAAAAAAATCGCAGACTTAGTTCTTACACGCTTGCCGAGTTGGTAGAGCTGATCAAAACGCTAGAGGGTATTAAACGTCTCGAGGCGCTTGTGGAGCTGAATAAACGCTTCTCCACCTCGCTTTCCTGCATCGCCTTCGCCCTGATCGCGATTCCGCTTGGCATCACGACGCACCGGAAGGAAACCTCGGTGGGATTTGCGCTCAGTCTCATCGTGGCTTTCAGTTATTTCTTTTTTATTCTGATGGCCGACACCTTTCGCGGAAAAGCCGAAGCCTTTCCCCAGGTGCTGATCTGGATTCCGAATCTCGTATTTTTCGGGCTCGGCACGGTGCTGTTCTTCCGCTTGTCGAAACGCTGAACCATGACGCCACGCCGCCTCCTGCTGAGGATTTTGTTTCTGGTCGCCGTGCTGGCGCTCTTGCTCCTTGGTGGATACTTCGCGTGGTTCCAATCCTGGCGCGCCGGTCAAATGCTCGACCTGGCCGCTCGTTCGGAAGTGGTGAAACTTCCCGCTGGGGAAATGGAATTCGCCGTGCGCGGATCCGGCGAGCCAGTCCTGATTTTTCACTCGGCTCCCGGCGGCTACGATCAGGCCCTCGCCCTCGGCGGTTTTTTAGAGGACGAGGGTTTCCAAATCATCGCGCCTTCCCGCCCGGGCTATCTCCGAACCCCTCTATCCACTGGCCCTGCGCCGGAAAACCAAGCCGAAGCGGTCGCCCAACTTCTGGACTATCTGGAAATTTCCCAAGCCTCCGTCATCGGGCTCGGTTGGGGAGCCTCGGCCGCGATCGAGTTTGCAAAAAATTTCCCGGATCGAGCCTCGGCGTTGGTGCTGGTTTCCGCCGCCACTTCGGAAACTCCGCCCGCCGCTGGCATTCCATTTCCCCAGGTTCTGGCTGATCAAGTCGGAGGCGATGCGGCTTCGGATTGGTTTTTAAAAAATGCGGCTCGCGATCCCGAGAGAATTCTCGGAACGGCGTTTGATCTCACCTCCTCGGGTGGTCCCGTCGAGCGCCTGGCTTGGATCGACAGTGTTCTTCAAGAACCCTCCGAGCTTGAGTTATTCCAAGACCTTCTCTCCTCGCTCGCTCCGCCATCGTCGCGAGAAATTGGAATGGAAAACGACCTCGCTCAACCCTTGCTCTCGATCCGATCATTGAAGACGCCCGCGCTTCTCGTTCAGGGAGCGAGCGACAAGGTGGTGCCGGCTGGATCGGGCGATCGCTCCCGTTTTGCTCCCGCTGAGGTTTTAACGCTGCCAAGCCAAGGCCACCTCGTTCTGCTCGGGCGCGGTGCGGCTGAAGCCTCTCAGCGCGTTGTCGATTTTTTGCGCCTTCACCCTTCCGCTGGAACTCCCGATGATTCGACCGATGGCAAATAAAACCCGGCTCACCAAACTCCCCGGCGGCCTTCGCGTCGCCACCTGCGAAATGCCCCACGCCGAAACGGCTTCGATGGGTGTTTGGGCTTCGGTGGGAGGTCGCCACGAACCGGCAAAACTCAACGGCATCTCGCACTTCATCGAGCACATGCTTTTTAAAGGAACCGCCCGCCGCTCCGCCCGACGAATCATGGAAGATATCGAGGGGGTGGGGGGCGACATGAATGCTTTCACGGCTGAAGAGCGGACATGTTACTACGCCACGGCGGCGGCCGAGCACTTCCCTCGCGTGTGTGATGTGCTTTGCGATCTCTACATGAATCCTCGCCTGGCACCCCGAGACATTGACCGCGAGCGGGGCGTTATCGCCGAAGAAATTTTGATGTATCAAGACGAGCCGTCCTCGCTAGTGGAGGAATTGCTCGAGGGAAAATTCTGGGAGGGCCATCCGCTCGGAAGGCCGATCACCGGCACTCTGCAAACCATCGAAGCGATGGATGCCGAGGCATTCCGCGCCTATCGGGCATCGCACTACAATGCCGCCAGCACGGTGGTGACTGCCGCCGGCAAAGTGGATCACGACAAAGTGGTGGATTCCGTCGCGCGGCTTTTAGAGGGGCTTTCCAAAAGCAAGCCGCCTGCGGCAAAACGATGCCCCGCCCCGACCGAGTCACCGCGAATCGCCACGATCGACCGCGACATCCAACAGACGCAGCTCTCGCTGGCATTTCCAGGATTCAGTCATTGCGACGAGCGCCGATACGCCGCGCTTCTTCTACATGTCGTTCTCGGGGCGAACGCCACTTCGCGGCTGTTCCAAGAACTCCGCGAGAAACGCGGCCTCTGCTACTCGGTGAGTTCGCACATCCTCACTCTCAACGATGGCGGCTACCTCGGCGTCTCCGCCGGACTCGATCGTCGCAATATCGAGAAATCCCTTTCGATCGTGCTTGCCCAGTGCGAGTCGCTTTCCAAAAAAAATCTCCCGGCAGCGGAACTCCGCCGCGCCAAGGAATACTCGATCGGGTCCGCGCGAATGTCGTTGGAACGGGCCTCCAGCCAGAACATGCGGCTCGGCGGTTCGATCCTCGCCCACGGCGAAATCATCGAGCCCGATGTCGTGAACGAACGAATCCGCCGGGTGACTGCCGATGAAATCCGCGAAGCCGCCCGTCAAATCCTCGATCCATCCCGCCTCACGTTAGCGATCGTTGGACCCAATCCTGATGTGAAGATGCTTCGTCGTCTTCTTAATGCATGAAGGGTGTGATTTTCGATTGGGACGGAGTGGTCATCGATTCCTCCGCCGAGCACGAGCGGTCTTGGGAAATCCTCTCAGAAGAAATCTCTAGGCCGCTACCCGAAGGCCATTTCAAGCGGGGATTCGGAAAAAAGAACGAAGTCATCATTCCGGAAATCCTCGGTTGGGCAAAGGATGCTGCGGAGATTCCCAATCTCGCGGAACGCAAGGAGACGATCTACCGCGCCCTCGTCCGAGATCGCGGTGTCCAAATCCTCCCCGGAGCCCGCGAGTTGCTCGAGGCCCTTCGCTCCGAGAAAATTCCCCGCGCCATCGGATCCTCCACGCCCCGCCAAAATCTCGAAGCAATTTTTTCCGTTACGGGGCTCGGGGAATTTTTTGATGCGGTTGTCTGTGGAGATGATGTCGCAAACGGCAAACCCGCGCCGGATGTTTTCCTGCTTGCCGCCCAAAAGCTCGCCCTGGCTCCTGCGGATTGCCTCGTGATCGAAGACGCCCACGCCGGCATCGAGGCCGCCCACCGTGCGGGAATCCCCGTTCTCGCCGTGGCCACGACGAACTCCCTCTCGGAATTGGATGCCGCCACCGGCGCCCTCGAGTCACTCGCCGGGGTGACCCCCTCCATGCTCCGTGAAATTCATTCGCGGGCCGCAGAGGGTTGACTCTCTCGGCGCTCGTTTTCGCCCCTACGCACATCGTCAATTTGTTTTTGACACGAAAATTCGAACGGCTAGCTTCTGCCTTCCCATTGGATGGGGGAGATGACACCAACTGCTCGCCGACTTGTGCGGGCGGTCAGCGTCCTCGCCTCCAACCACGGGAGACATAACCACGCGGATCGAAGCGCGAACGATGCGGCCCTAGCCGCCAGATGCCCATGTAGCTCAGTTGGTAGAGCACGTCCTTGGTAAGGACGAGGTCACCGGTTCAAACCCGGTCATGGGCTCCACCTTCCCTCGATCCTCAATAACCAAAAAATAACAACCCAAGATGGCTAAAGAACAGTTCCAGCGCACGAAACCACACGTCAACATCGGCACGATTGGCCATGTCGACCACGGCAAAACCACACTCACCGCAGCAATTACCACCGTTTTAGCAAAAAGCGGCGGCGCCACGGCCAAGAAATACGACGAAATCGACGCAGCTCCTGAAGAAAAAGAGCGCGGCATTACGATCAATACGGCCCACGTCGAATACGAGACCACAAATCGCCACTACGCCCATGTCGATTGCCCCGGCCACGCCGACTATGTCAAAAACATGATCACCGGCGCAGCCCAGATGGACGGCGCGATCCTCGTTTGCAGTGCTGCCGACGGCCCAATGCCTCAGACCCGTGAGCACATCCTTCTCGCCCGCCAGGTCGGCGTGCCTTCGATCGTTGTTTTCATGAACAAGGTCGACATGGTTGACGACAAGGATCTCCTCGAACTCGTCGAGATGGAAATCCGCGAGCTTTTGAGCAAATACGAATTCCCAGGCGACGCCATTCCGATCGTCAAAGGTTCCGCGCTCAAAGCCCTCGAGGGCGACGCCACCTACGAAAAAGAAATCCTCAACCTCATGGCCGCCGTGGATGAATACATCCCCACGCCAGAGCGTCCAAAGGATCTGCCCTTCCTCATGCCCGTGGAAGATGTGTTCAACATCGAAGGTCGCGGCACTGTCGCCACCGGTCGTGTCGAGCGCGGCATCCTCAAGAAAATGGAGGAAGTCGAAATCGTCGGTCTCAAGCCAACAGCCAAGACGACCGTTACGGACATCGAAATGTTCCGCAAGCTCCTCGACAGCGCCGAAGCCGGTGACAATGTCGGCGTGCTTCTCCGCGGCACCAAGAAAGAAGACATCGAGCGCGGTCAGGTCATCGCCAAGCCCGGCTCGATCAAGCCGCACACCAAGTTCAAGGCCGAGGTCTATGTCCTCTCCAAAGACGAGGGTGGTCGCCACACTCCATTCTTCTCGAACTACCGCCCACAATTTTACTTCCGCACCACTGATGTGACCGGAACTGTCAAATTGCCAGAAGGTGTCGAAATGGTCATGCCTGGTGACAATGTTTCTGTGGAAGTCGAGCTCATCACTCCGATCGCCATGGAGAAGACCATCCGCTTCGCGATCCGCGAAGGTGGCCGCACCGTGGGTGCCGGTCGCGTTGCCGACATTATCGCCTAAGCGCCAATCCATAGGCAGGATTTTTTAATCCAAAGGTCAGTAGCTCAATTGGTAGAGCAGCGGTCTCCAAAACCGCTTGTTGGGGGTTCGAGTCCCTCCTGACCTGTGGCGCCTTATCCAAAAAAACAATGTTTTCCAAAGTCCGCAAATTCACTTCCGAGGTTCGTGTGGAACTCGGCAAGGCCACATGGCCTTGGGATCCGAATGAAAAGGGGTTCAAGCGTTTCAAGGAACTCTCCGACTCGACCGTCGTGGTTCTTGTCGCGATGCTGATCCTTGGCGGCTACATCGCTTTTTTCGATTTCATCCTAATCAATGTCGTCGGATTTCTGACGAAGCCCTGAATCCCCCTCCGAATTACTTTTTTCCAATGCCCATCGCCCCGAAAGACCAGTGGTATGTTGTTCATGTGCTCTCCGGACAGGAGACCAAAGTTAAAGAAAACATCGACCGCCGCATCGCGACCGAGGAAATGGGCGACCATGTTTACGAGGTCCTGATCCCCACCGAACGCATTCAAGAAATCAAGCGTGGTAAAAAAACCGAGACGACCCGCAAGTTTTTCCCCGGTTACATCATCGTCAACATGCACCTGCTCGATGAGAACAACCAACTCATCGACAAGACTTGGTATTTCATTAAGGAAACCAATGGCGTCCTCGGATTCGCCGGCACCAAAGACCGTCCGATTCCCATGCGTCCAAAAGAGGTTGACGGTCTGCTCGCGCAGATTCGCGACCGCGAGGATTCGGTCAAACCCAAGATTCAATTCGAAGTGGGCGACAAAGTGAAAGTCGCCGATGGTCCGTTCCAAAACCAGAACGGCCTTGTGGAAGAAATCGATCCCGAGCGCGGCAAACTCCGCGTCTCCGTAAGTATCTTCGGCCGCGATACGCTCGTGGACCTCGAATACTGGCAGGTCGAGAAAGCCTGATCCAAACTGGAGGGACGACCTCCGTGTCGTCCCAAGCTTCAGGCGCGCCGGCGCCGTCCATGTAGTTCAGGCGTCCCGCTACCCCTCACGCTGGGAGGGGATATTGGTCAGCCCATCCGAGAATCATCCTTCAGAAAATACAAACACATCGTTCTAATTTTCGTAATTCCCAAATCATCCCTCCTTTGCCATTTTCTCCACCATGCTATTACCACTCCTTCTCTTCATCGGCACCCTTGGTTTGTCCTTCTGGGCCTCTGCGAGGGTGAAAAGCGTCTACCGCAAATACTCCCAAGAGCCTTCGCTTACCGGACTCACCGGCGCTCTAGCCGCCGCGCGCGTCCTTCAAGACGAGGGCGTCGATGGTGTCACAATCGAGCCCTGCGAAGGGGAACTCACGGACCACTACGACCCCGCCCACCGTCGGCTCGTGCTGAGTGCAAACAACTACCACGGCACCTCCGTGGCCGCGCTCGCGGTGGCGGCTCACGAGGCCGGTCATGCTATCCAACACGCGAGAGCCTACGCGCCCTTGCATCTCCGCATGGCGGCCGTCGGCGCGACCCAGATTGCGAGCCAGTTGGTCATGTGGCTGCCCTTGATCGGTATGTTCACCGGCTTTGTAAACACCCACACCGGTATCGTCCTGATGGCAGTCGGTTGGGGAGTGATCATGCTCTTCAATCTCGTGACCTTGCCTGTCGAGTTTGACGCCTCGGCTCGTGCCAAGGTCGCCCTACGCAACTCGGGAATCCTTGCAGCCATGCATGAGGAGGACGGAGTAAACCGAGTTCTTAAAGCCGCCGCCTGGACCTATGTAGCGGCCTTCATCACCTCGCTGGCCTACTTTCTATGGCATCTCCTGCCTCTCATTCTGGGACGCCGCGAGGAATGAAGCCTCTCATTCACAGATCTCCGATCATCTAGAATCCCACCCTCCGGCGTGATGTCCAATAACTCCCCCGATAACTCAAGCATCCACGATATCTTGAGCGACTGCGCGGATCGTGCGGCCGGGGAGGGGATTTTGCTCTCCGAGGCGTTGGACCGGATCGGTCCCCATGCGTTTTGTTTTGCCGCGATTTTGCTGGCAGTCCCGTTCATTCAGCCGGTGCCCCTGGGGCCGCTGACCATGATTTGCGGGGCGACCTTCGTTGCCTTGGGCTGGCAAATGGCAAGAGGCAGAAACTCCCCGGCGCTTCCGAAATCCGCTGGAGGTCTTCGGATTCATGGTTACTTCTGGGTGGGTGTCGTTGGCTTCACGAAGCGAATCCTCTCGTTTTGCCAGCGATTCACACGCGTGCGGTTGAGCCATTGGGTGGAAGGAAAACGGGGGCGCCGCCTTGTCGGAGGTCTCATTCTGGTGGGAGGCGCTTTGCTGGCGATGCCCATGGCCAATCTCCCCCTCAATAATTTCTTCCCCGCGCTGATGATCTTTTTTGCCGCGCTGGCTTGGATCGAACGCGACGGGCTGATGGTCATCCTCTCTCTGGCTTGGGGGGGATTGACGATTTTGTATTTCGCCGCCGTCGGAGCCGCTCTTTGGTTTTTCGGCGCGAAGGCCGTCGACTGGATGATGCCTGCAGCGACGGCTGCATTCTCCGAGAAATGAAACACAGCCGCAGTGCGCCCGATGAGTTGAAAAATCGGGACAAGGCGGCGGCTCCCGTCTATCAAAGCGCGAGAAGATTCGTTATCGCGAAACATGGATAAAATTTTGGTTCACGGCGGACGCCGCCTGCGGGGGAGCGTCAAGATCAGCGGTTCAAAAAACTCCGCCCTCCCGATCCTCGCGGCCACGCTTCTCACCAAGGAACCCTGCACCATTTCGCGCGTTCCCGACCTCAGCGACATCCACTACATGCTCACGATCCTGAGCGAACTCGGTTGTGAGGTGGAGCGTGCCAGTGGAACAGTCCAGATCCGCGCTGAGAAAATTCTCACCCACGCTCCCTACGACATTGTCCGGAAAATGCGGGCCTCGGTTTGTATTCTGGGGCCCCTTCTCGGGCGCGAGCACGAGGCCACGGTCTCGCTGCCGGGTGGCTGTGTTATTGGCGACAGGCCAATCGATCTTCATCTCCGAGGATTCGAGGCGTTGGGTGCGGCGGTAAGGGTTTCCGGCGGGAATGTGAAGGTGCTCGCTCCTCATTTGAAGGGCGCGAGGATTTCGCTGCGGAGTCATTTCGGTTCCACGGTTCTTGGAACGGGAAATGTGATGATGGCTGCGGTTTTGGCTGATGGCGTCACGGTGATCGACGGCGCAGCTGAAGAACCTGAGGTCGTGGACTTGGCGAATTTTCTGATCGCGATGGGTGCCAAGATCGAAGGCGCCGGCACGCGGAGCATAACAATCGAAGGGGTGAAAGAACTCCATGGCGCCGAGCACGAGGTGATCCCCGACCGCATCGAGGCGGGAACCTTCCTCGCAGCGGGTGCGATTTCTGGAGATGAGGTGACGGTTTCGCGAGTGAATCCCGTGCACTTGGAATCCGTCACCAGCCTGCTCGCAAATTCGGGTTTTGAAATTCTCTCGAATGGCAGTCAGGTCACGATCCGCCCTGGTGCCAAGCGCACCGCCTTGAAAATTGATGCCGTTCCATTCCCAGGTTTTCCCACCGACATGCAGGCACAGATGTGCGCGTTGATGGCGACGACCGAGGGAATCAGCGTGGTGAGCGATCATGTCTTTCCGCACCGGTTCATGCATGTGGCGGAGATGAAACGCATGGGGGCCGATATCGAACTCCAAGGCGGCACAGCTTTCATCAAAGGGGTGGCCCAACTCAGTGGTGCGCCAGTCATGGCGAGCGACCTCCGCGCCTCGGCCGCGCTGGTTCTTGCGGGCTTGCAGGCCGATGGAATCACCGAAGTGAATCGTGTTTACCATATCGACCGCGGCTATGAATCGATCGACGAAAAGCTCAACGAGCTCGGCGCAGAGATTGAACGGGTCAAGGCCTAGGCCGGTTCAAAAAGCCAACACGCCCCACTCGTCGGGGCGATGAAATTTGGGAATCGGGTGGGGGGATGTTGTGGAAAGGACTGGCATTCGCCCGTCTTGAAACGCGTCATACCGGCAGAAGGAAAACCGCCACCGTTCTCCATTCTCAATGGATGAACGATTCGTGATGACTCCGCAGGGGATCAAAGCCAAAACGATCCATCGACCGGATTCGATCCAAACGCGGCTTTCAAAAATCCCATCGGGGAGGATTTCGGATGGGGCGCCCACGGCGGAAAAGCCAAATTGTGTGCGGGTGTTCGTAGGTGTGACATGAAGCTCGCGATAATGGCTTTCACTTTCTGGCTTCAAAAAAATCTCAAACACATCGCCGAGTTCCCAAGTTCTCTGGTTGGGTTCGGTGACGCGGGTGAAAATGTCCAAATCTGGAATCGTCGCGAGAACGAGGAGTTGGTCTGCGACGCGTCCCACACGAACCTCCGCGCCGAGAAAATCCGGCTCCGGTTGGGGCAGCCAGGACTGGCCAAAGGCGATGGCAGGAGCTTTTACAAACGCCTTCAGGACCGATTCCAAATTCGAGCTGTCGAATTCGGGAAGAGTTTTGCAAGCGGTCATCACGGCTGGCTTTGCAGGATGATTGTTTCGTCGCGATACATGTCGTTGTTGGATCCCTGGAACTCGGCCTTCAGCCCGGGCAACCTTTGAAAAACTAAATCAAGTATGGGGTTTGTTTGAATTCCAAAGACAATTACCGAAAGCAGGACTCGCTTGTCCTTCTTATTGGATTCGGTGGTTCGCACTGGAAGTCCGGTTGTGCCAACCGGACAATCCGATGGTGCCATTGGTTCATTATGTTACGGGCTCGGGCATCGTTGTTGCGGCGGCATCGCCTTACGAAAACATGCTGGAGGGATGACCTCCGTGTCATCCCATTTTTGCGACGAAGCCGCCATTGTATCGCAGACGGCGCTGCGCGCCTGAAGCTTGGGCGCCGACGGAGCATCGCCCTCCAATTGTTGGTGCCGAATGAGCGATGGACGCGGCTGGCTTTGCGGCGTGGGTCATTCGGGTCGGTCGCTTTACTCGGCGCTCGGGGATTTTTCCGCGCTCTTCAGAACAACCGTTTCGTGGCGATACATGTCTTTGTTAGAGGCCTGAAACTCCGCCTTCAGGCGCACTTTGATTTTCGAAACATCCACGATTTCCCAGCCCTCGAAGCGAAGTTGTCCGCCCTGGCCTTCGTTGTGTTGAACGCCGATGAGTAAATGCCTGGCATCGTCATGCACCTTGCCCGTGGTTGTTTTTGGCTCTTAGTAGAAAGTGCGAAGGCTGCTCTCCCGGGAATCGGCGGCGTGCAATTTGGGATCCAGATAAACCACTGAGCCGTCTTCCAGCACGAGTCGGATGTCCGGATAACCGCTGCGCTGCTCCTCGCCCGCAGAGGTTTTCGGGATGCCACAGGTCCATCCACCCACGCCTGCGCATTGTGCCAAAAGCTCGTCTTCGATGAACCGGCTGGCCTCGTTGATGCGCCCTGCCGAATGGATCGGGTGGGACGGCTCGTTCAGCTTGGCGAGGGTTTGGTTGAGGATGACAGCGAATTTTTCGAGCCACGGTTTATCGGTGGCAGGATCGACAGGGATGATTTTTTTGCCGGTGGTGGCGGAGAGGACTTCGCTGAAAGCGATGCCCCGCAGGTCTCGGTCTTTCTGAAGAAGCCAGCCGATAAACTCGGTGGCGTCGGATTTTTTCTCGTCCGCAAAAAGCGGTGAGGCGGCGATCAGAGCCAGCGTGATTGCCGCCCGGAGCATCAGAAGCTCACGCTCATCTGTGCGCCGAGCACGAGAGCGTTCGGGATGTTGCCGGTGCCTCCAGGGTTGATGATCCATTGGAGGTTCGGCTGCACATAGGCGAATTTCGTGATCTGAACGCGGTAGCCGGCTTCAAGAGCGAGTTCGTAACTGGGCGATCCTGCGCCTGTGGCGGATACGGTGTCGGCGTAATCTTCGCTGAAATTGCCATATGCCATGCCGAGCATGGTGATGTCACTGTCGCGAGTGGGAACAAGGCCGCGATAGACGATGCCGGCGTTCGCCTGGAACGGAAGCTTCGAGATGTTTTGTTGGGGCGAGAGGACGAATGCGCTCCAGAGAGTGAGGCCTTGGTTACTGCCGGGCGATTCCTGCCAGATCATTTGGTCGGCGTGCCAGTAGAAGCCATAGGAGTTGTTCGCGGTCTCGGCGGAGCCGAACTGCGCGTAGTCCCAAGGCGAGAAATACATGCCGAACCAGTAGTGGCCGGGCAGTCCGCGCATCTCGGCGGCCACGGGTTCCTTGAA
This sequence comes from uncultured Spartobacteria bacterium, assembly GCA_937919825.1. GTDB lineage: Bacteria > Verrucomicrobiota > Verrucomicrobiia > Chthoniobacterales > Terrimicrobiaceae > UBA967. The sequence continues at coordinate 32,531 of CALFPA010000105.1, forward strand.
GGTCTTCCCCTCGGAGCGGGCCTTGCGAGAGACTGCCGACTTGCCATCCGATTTCGCCTGGCTGGCGGCGACTGGTTTTTTGAAAAACTCGGGAGTCCACCCGACCTGACCCACCATGGTGACGCCATCGGAGTTGTTCATGCTCCAATTCAAGCCGTGGCCTTCGTAGAGGTTGATCTGGGTGGCTTGGTAGATTCCCGCCATGGCGAACCATTCGGGCGAGGGGTCAACGCGGAGGCGGGCACCCCAGACGGCGTTCGGATAAGTCGAGAAGGCCGAGTTGACGGGGAGCGACTGAGGGTTTCCATCGATGCCGTTGTTCATGTAGAGCCAGTAGAGCGGCGAGGAGGCGAAGTCATCGCCCGCCGAGAAGCGTCCGATCTTGATGCCGAGTTTTTCCTCGAGGAGTTTTTGCTCCAGCACGAGCGCGTAGAAGGCGATGGTCTGGCCGCCATAAACCTGCTGGACAGTGAATTGATTACCGATGTCTTGGGCGGAAAGGTTCGAGCCGTTGCGGTCGAGGGCGCTGATCGTCAGCGTGGCACCGTGCCAGCCGACGAGTTTTTCGAAATCAAGTTGCACGCCGAAGCTGGTGTTGTCGGCATAGGCGAAGGCTTGGCTCCGGCCACCGACGGGATTACCCGCGATGTTGTTTGTGTAGGAGGCGGAAATTTCGATGCCGGAATCGTCGAGGAAATTCCTGACGCCCCACCAGTCACCGCTCAGGGAGTTGCCCTCCCACCACTGGCGCGAACCGATGTAGTTCGAGGGGTAGGGATCGTAATAGGTCCAGAATCGCGAGTAGCCGAACATCTCGTCCTGATTTTCAATGTAGCCAAGCGGCGTGCCAGGGATGTCGCCCGATTCTTGGGCGAAAACAACGATCGATGTGGAAACGAGGACAGCGAGCGAGAGGGGGATATTTTTCATGAGGGTAAAAAATACCTCCCAGAAATCCCAAGTCCTGCCAATGCGATTTTGCATCGAGTTCCAAAAAGGAAAAAAAGGGTTAGCCGGAGTCGCTGTGCTGGCTGGAGGGGGGCAAGGGGCTCACACGAAGCCGCGAAGCGCACGGAGAAAAAATCCCGCAGTGGCGCTGGGCCGCAGAGGAGAATCGGGAAATTTTGCCTGCGAATGTGGCAAATCCACGCGAATACAGGGTAGGGTCGCCTCGCCGAGCCGACCCAAGATTCAGGCGCGGATGCGCCGTTTCAAGGAGCGTGGGGCATCTCGCCCACATTGCTCCATCCATTTTGGGGCGGGGGACGCCCATTCTCCTTGAGGCGCCCGGCGGCGCGGACGCCCTGGCAGTAAATTTCTCTCCGTGATCTCTTTGTGCTTTGACTCGGTCGGGCCCACTCCCTCGCCCTTCGGGCCAA